>CAYZFN010000015.1:0-25848 GCA_964477695.1 uncultured Enterobacteriaceae bacterium
CCGGATCACCACGTTGCGCAGCTCGCGCACGTTGCCGGGGAAGTCATAGCGCGACCAGCGCGCGAGCGCCGCCGCGTCGAGCTCGAACGGCTGGACGCCGGAGCGGGCCGCATACAGACGGCGGAAGTGCTCGAGCAGCACGAGCCGGTCGCCTTCCATGTCGCGCAACGGCGGCACGCCTAGGGTGAACACCGAGAGCCGGTGATAGAGGTCGGCGCGGAAGGCTCCGTTCTTCACGTCGCGGCGCAGGTCGCGGTTGGTGGCGGCGATCACGCGGCAGCGCGAGGTGCGGCTCTGCGTCTCGCCGACGCGCTGGTACTCGCCGTTCTCGAGCACGCGCAGCAGCTTCGCCTGCAGCTCGAGCGGCAGCTCGCCGATCTCGTCGAGCAGCAGCGTGCCATCCTGGGCGTCCTCGAAGTAGCCCGGCTTGTTGGCGGCAGCGCCGGTAAACGCACCCTTCACGTGGCCGAACAGCGTCGCCTCGACGAGCGTCGGCGAGATGGCGGCGCAGTTGAGCGTGAGGTAGGGCCGTGCCGCGCGCGGCGACAAGCGGTGCAGGTTGGCCGCGACGAGCTCCTTGCCGCTGCCCGACTCGCCTTCGATCAGCACCGGATAGGGCGAGGCGGCGAACTGCGCGATCTGGCTTTTCAGCTTGGCCAGCGCGGGGCTATGGCCGATCAGCTCCGCCTCGTCGGCGGCCGGCAGAGCGAGCGCGCGCGCGAGCAGCCGCCGCAGCAGCGCCGGGTCGCTCGGCTTGGCGACGAACTCCCATGCGCCGAGCGCGCGCGCGTGGCGCGCGTTGGCGGCATCGTTCTGTCCGGACAGCACGAAGATCTTCATCGACGGCGAATGCGCGAGCAGGTCGGCGATCAGCTGGAAGCCTTCCTCCGGCGAATGCGGCGCCGGCGGCAGACCGAGGTCGACCAGCGCGAGCGGCGGCGCCGCGCCGAGCGCGCGGACCAGCTCGATCGCCGCCGGGCGCGAATCGCAGGCGTGCACGTCGTAGTCCGCGCCGAGCGCGAAGGCGAGCGTATCGGTGATCAGGCGGTCGTCGTCGACCACCAGCAGGGCCGGGCGCGCCGCATGGGCGGCGGCCTCAGGCGCGCTCGGCGCGCTGTTCGTCACGCTGCTCGTCACGGATGCACTTCATGAAAGCGCCCTCCAGGCCGGCTTCGCCGTAGCGGGCGCACAGCGCGCGCGGCGCGCCCTGGAAGCGCAGACGCGCGCGGTGCAGCACCGCGATCGACGAGCACAGCTCTTCGACGTCGGCCAGCACGTGCGAGGTGAACAGGAGCGTTCGCCGCTCGTCCGCCAGCCGCCGGAGCACCGATTTCACCGCGACGCGCGCGACCGGGTCAAGGCCGCTCATCGGCTCGTCGAGCACGTAGAGCTCCCGGTCGGCGAGGAAGCAGGCGGCGAGGCCGAGCTTCTGCGTCATGCCTTTGGAAAGCGCGCGGACGGGCCGCTCGAGCGCCGCGCCCTCGAGCTCGAGCTCCTCGCACAGCGCCGCGGCGGCGTGCGGCCGATAGCGCTCGCCCATCAGCTCGAGCATCGCGCGCAGGTACTCGGCGCCGCGCAGGTAATGCGGCGGCACGAAGCGCTCGGGCAAATAGGAAAGACGGCGACGGCTCGCCGGCGCGCGCGCGGCCACCCCGAACAGCTCGACGCTGCCGGCGTCGGCGGCGGCGAGGTCGAGCAGGCAACGGATCAGCGTCGTCTTGCCCGCGCCGTTCGCGCCGACCAGGCCGAACGCCTCGCCGCGCGCGATCTCGAGATCGACCCGGTCGAGCGCGAGCACGCGTCCGTACCGTTTCGCGAGACCGCTCACGCGCACCGCCTTGTCCCCCCGGGCGTCCTCGCTCATGCAAGGTAATATTACGCCGTGCAGCAAACCGCCGATTCGGACTCGACGGATGCGATCGTCGAGCTCCGCAACGTTTCGTTCGCCTACGACCCTGCGCACCCGGTGTTGCGCGACATCAACATGTCCGTACGGCGCGGCTCGGTGGTCGGGATCATGGGCCAGTCGGGCTGCGGCAAGACCACGACGCTGCGCATCATCATGGGCGCGCTGCGGCCGAGCGGCGGCGAGGCGCGCGTGCTCGGCGGCGCCATCGAGGCGCTCGACGGCGCGGCGCTGTACGCCATGCGGCGCAAGATGGGCATGCTGTTCCAGTTCGGCGCGCTCTTCACCGACATGTCGGTGTATGAGAACGTCGCGTTCCCGTTGCGCGAGAACACGCGCCTGCCCGAAGAGCTGCTGCACGACCTCGTGATGATGAAGCTGAACGCCGTCGGCCTGCGCGGCGCCGCGCACCTGACGCCGAACGAGCTCTCGGGCGGCATGGCGCGGCGCGTGGCGCTCGCCCGCTCGATCGCGCTCGACCCGCAGCTCATCCTCTACGACGAGCCCTTTACCGGGCTCGACCCGATCTCCTTCGGCGTGATCGTGCGGCTGATCCGCAGCCTGAACGACTCGCTCGGCGCGACCTCGATCATCGTCACGCACGACGTGCAGGAGGCGCTCGGCGTCGTCGACTACGTGTATTTCATGGCCGCCGGGCGCGTCATCGCGCAGGGCACGCCCGCGGAGATCCGCAAGAGCCGCGAGCCGTTCGTCAACCAGTTCGTCAACGGCAGCTCCGAAGGGCCGGTGCCGTTCCACTATCCGGCCGCCGACTACCGCAGCGACCTGGAGGTCGTGCCCGAGCGCGAGGTCTCGGCCGCCTGATGCGCCTCGCCGACTTGCGCGCGCGCTTCGAGCGCGTCGGTTCCACCTTCACCTCGGCGGTGCTGCGCCTGGGCTTCGCGAGCCGGTTCCTGACCTACCTGGTGCTGCACTCCGGCACGGCGCTGCGCCGCTTTCGCCTCACGATCGCCGAGATCTATTTCGCCGGCGTGCTGTCGCTCGTGATCATCGTCGTGTCGGGCCTGTTCGTCGGCATGGTGCTCGGCCTGCAGGGCTACGATACGCTGCAGCGCTACGGCTCCTCCGAGGCTTTGGGCATCCTGGTCGCGCTGTCGCTCGTGCGCGAGCTCGGGCCGGTCGTCTCGGGACTCCTGTTCGCCAGCCGCGCCGGCTCGGCGATCACCGCCGAGATCGGCCTGATGAAGGCGACCGAGCAGCTCTCGGCCATGGAGATGATGGCGGTCGACCCGATCGCCCGCGTCGTCGCGCCGCGCTTCTGGGGCGGGGTGCTCTCCATGCCGCTGCTCGCGGCGCTCTTTTCCGCGATGGGCATCTTCGGCGGCTATCTCGTCGGCGTGCAGCTGATCGGCGTGGACGCGGGCGCCTTCTGGTCGCAGATGCAGGCGGCGGTCGACGTGCGCACCGACATCGTGAACGGCGTCATCAAGAGCGTGGTGTTCGGCGTCGCGGTCACCTGGATCGCCGTGTTCGAGGGCTACGACGCGCCGCCGACCGCGGAAGGCGTGTCGCGCGCCACCACGCGCACCGTGGTCACCTCGTCGCTCGCCATCCTCGCGCTCGACTTCGTGCTCACCGCACTCATGTTCACCGGAGGCAACGCGCCATGAATCGCTCGGCCATCGACCTGTGGGTCGGCCTGTTCGTCGTCGCCGGGCTGGCGGGATTGCTGTTTCTCGCGCTGAAGGTGGGCAACCTGACCAGCTTCTCCACGTCGCAGACCTACCAGGTGAACGCCAAGTTCGCGAACATCGGCGGGCTCAAGGTGCGCGCGCCGGTGAAGAGCGCCGGCGTGGTGGTCGGACGGGTCGCCGACATCCGCTTCGACACCGAGACCTACGAGGCGATCGTGTCGATGAACATCGACTACCAGTACCCATTCCCGCGCGACACCACCGCCAAGATCCTGACCTCGGGAATCCTCGGCGAGCAGTACGTCGGGCTGGAAGCGGGCGGCGACGGCGTGATGCTGAAGAACGGCGATCGCCTGCGCCTCACGCAGTCGGCGGTGGTGCTCGAGAACCTGATATCCCAGTTCCTGTTCAACAAGGCGGCCGAAGGCAAGGAAGACGCGAAGGGCGGCGATGCCAAAGCCGGGGCGGCCAAGGATCCGGGGAAGTGACGCGCTGGCTGGGCGTGCTTGCCGTGGCGGCGCTGGCCGGCTGCGCGAGCGGGCCCGAGCGGGATCCGCGCGATCCGCTCGAGCCTTTTAACCGCGCGGTCTACAAGTTCAACGACCAGGTGGATCGCGCGGTCGCCCAGCCGGTGGCGCGCGGCTATCGGCGCGTCGTGCCGGGCGAGATTCGCGACCGCGTGCGCAATTTCTTCGCCAACATTGCCGACCCGATGATCGGGGTCAACGACTTCCTGCAGGGCAAGTTCGTCGACGGGTTCAGCGACTGGATGCGCTTCGTCGTCAACAGCACGGTCGGCCTGTTCGGCATCCACGACGTGGCGAGCGCCATGAGCCTGGAGAAGCACAACGAGGACTTCGGCCAGACCCTGGGCCGCTGGGGACTCGGCACCGGGCCGTATCTGGTGCTGCCGATCTTCGGCTCGAGCGACCTGCGCGACGGCAGCGGTTTCGCGGCCGACATCTACACCGACCCGATGACCGAGATCCGGCCCTATCAGGTGCAATATCTCACGTACGGCCTGCGCTTCACGCAGACGCGCGCCGATCTGCTCGATGCGAGCCGCATCCTGGAAGAGGCGGCGCTCGACAAGTACACTTTCCAGCGCGATGCCTACCTGCAGCGGCGCAGAAACCTGGTCTACGACGGGCGGCCGCCGCGCGAGCCGGAGCCCGAGGACGAAGACGATGACAAAGCGAATAAGAAGCCTGCTGATTAGCGCGCTGCTCGCCGGCCTCGCCGTTGCGCTGCGCCCCGCCGTGGCGGCCGAGGACGGCGCGCCGCCCGACGTGCTGGTGAAGAACGTGACGCTCGAGGTGGTCGAGCTGATCGCCAAGGACAAGGAGATCCAGGCCGGCAGCCGCGCCAAGCTGGTCGGCCTGATCGAGGCGAAAGTGCTGCCGCATTTCGACTTCACCTCGATGACCGCGCTCGCGCTCGGCCAGAACTGGCGCAAGGCCAGTCCCGAGCAGAAGGCGCGCCTGACCGAGGAGTTCAGGATCCTGCTCGTGCGCACCTACGCGAGCGCGCTCGCCGCGTTCAGCGACCAGCAGTTCGATTTCCGGCCGCTGCGCGCCAAGCCGACCGACACCGACGTGGTCGTTCAGGTGCGCGTTCTGCAGCCTGGCGCGCAGCCGGTGCCGATCGACTACAGCATGCAGAAGACCGCACAGGGCTGGAAGGCTTACGACGTGATGGTGGGCGGCGTGAGCCTGGTCGCCAACTACCGCACCGAGTTCACCAACATCGTGCGCCAGTCGGGCATCGACGGACTGATCAAGAACCTGCAGGTCAAGAACCACTCGCTCGACAGCGCGCCGCGCGCGAGCGGCGCGACGCGGCCGTGATCCGGCGCGAAGGCGAGCGCATGGTGCTCTCGGGCGCCGTGACACTCGGCAACGTTGCCGAGCTGCTCGATGCGGGCCGCCGGCATGTCGACGAAGGCGTGCGCACGGTCGACCTCGGCGAAGTGAGCGAGATGGATTCGGCGCTGCTCGCCTTGCTGCTCGCCTGGCTGCGCGAAGCGAAGGCGCGCGGGCACACGCTGCAGTTCGCCCGCCTGCCGGAGGCGCTGTCCACCATCGCCCGGCTGTACGGCGTCGATGAGCTGATTCCCGTCGTCTCCTGAAAGCGATAGCAGTCCGGCAGGTGGAGAAGCGCTATGGCGCGGTGCGCGCGCTGCGCGGCGTCAGCCTCGAGGTCGAGCAGGGCGAATTCTTCGGCCTGCTCGGCCCGAACGGCGCGGGCAAGACTACGCTGATCAAGGTGATCGCCGGCCTCGCGCGTGCCGACGCCGGCACCGTGCAGGTGCTCGGCGCCGACGTGCGCGGCGACTACCGCACTGCGCGGCGCCGGCTCGGCGTAGTGCCGCAGGAGCTCGTGTTCGACCCGTTCTTCACCGTGCGCGAGACGTTGCGTATCCAGTCGGGCTACTACGGCCTGTCGCGCAACGAGCCGTGGATCGAGGAGGTGATGCACCATCTCGATCTCACGTCCAAGGCCGACGTCAACATGCGCGCGCTCTCCGGCGGCATGAAGCGGCGCGTGCTGGTCGCCCAGGCACTCGTGCACAAGCCGCCGGTGATTGTGCTCGACGAGCCGACCGCCGGCGTCGACGTCGAGCTGCGCCAGGGGCTGTGGCAGTTCGTGCGGCGCATGAATGGCGAGGGCCACACGATCATCCTGACCACGCATTACCTCGAGGAGGCGGAGGAGCACTGCGGCCGCATCGCGATGCTGAAGGACGGACGCATCGCCGCGCTCGACACGACGCGCAACCTGCTCGGTCGTTTCTCCGCGCTCGAGCTGGGGGTGCGCGGCCGCGACGGCGCCGAGCGGACGCTGCGCCTCGCCGGTCCGCACGAGCTCGAGCAGGCGCTGGCGCGGCTGCGCGCCGACGGCGTCGAGATCGTCGAGATGGAGCTCGCGCCGCCCGACCTCGAGGAAGTGTTCCTGCGCATCACCGGGAGCACCGCGTGATTCCGGGGTGGACGCTTTTTCGGAAGGAGATGCTGCGTTTCTTCAAGGTCGCGGTGCAGACCATCGCCGCGCCCGTGCTGAGCGCGCTCCTCTATCTCGTGATCTTCGGCCACGTGCTCGAGGGACGCCTGCAGGTCTACGACAACGTGCGCTACACGGCCTTCCTCGTGCCGGGGCTCGTGATGATGAGCGCCCTGCAGAACGCGTTCGCCAACAGCTCGTCCAGCCTCATCCAGTCGAAGATGACCGGCAACATCGTGTTCATCCTGCTGCCGCCGATTTCCTACGGCGAGTTCTTCGCCGCGTATGTCGCGGCGGCGACCGTACGCGGCCTGGTGGTCGCCGCGGGTGTCCTCGCCGTGACCGCCTCCTTCATTGACCTGCGCCTCGCGGCGCCGGTGTGGGCGCTCGCCTTCGCGCTCGCCGGTTGCGCGCTGCTCGGCACGCTGGGCTTGATCGCCGGCATCGTGTCTGACAAGATCGATCAGCTCGCCGCATTCCAGAACTTCGTCGTCGTGCCGCTCACCTTCCTGTCCGGCGTGTTCTATTCGATCCATTCGCTGCCGCCGTTCTGGCAGCGCGTGTCGCACGCCAACCCGTTCTTCTACATGGTGGACGGCTTCCGCTACGGCTTCTTCGGCGTGTCCGATTTCTCCCCGGGCGCGAGCTTCGCCATGGTGGCAGCGGCGCTCGTCGCGCTGGGTGCAGTGGCGCTCGCGCTGCTGCGCTCGGGCTATAAACTGCGCACCTGATCATGATCGATCCGCAAAGCATCCAGCACGGCATCGAGTCGAGCCTCGAATGCGAGCACGTCGAGGTGGTCGGCGACGGCCAGCATTTCCAGGCGCTGGTCGTGTCGCGCGAGTTCGCCGGTCGCAGCCGCGTGCAGCGCCATCAGCTCGTCTACGCCGCGCTGGGCGAGCGGATGCGCGAAGAGATTCACGCGCTCTCGATGCGCACGCTCACGCCGGAGGAGTGGCGCGCCGGTGGATAAGCTGCGCATCCGCGGCCGCCGCGAGCTGCAGGGCGAGGTGCGCGTCTCGGGAGCGAAGAATGCGGCGCTGCCGATCATGTGCGCCGCTCTGCTCACGGCGCAGCCGCTGCGGCTCGCCAACGTACCGCGCCTGATGGACGTCGCGACGATGGCCAAGCTGCTCGCGCAGATGGGCGTCGCCGTGGAGCGCGGCGAAGGCGCGATGACGCTGCAGGCCGGCGCGCTCGCCGACCCGACCGCGCCCTACGAGCTGGTGCGGACCATGCGCGCCTCGGTGCTGGTGCTCGGCCCGCTGCTCGCCCGCTGCGGCCGCGCCAAGGTATCGCTGCCCGGCGGCTGCGCCATCGGGCAGCGGCCGGTCGATCAGCACGTGAAGGGACTGCAGGCCATGGGGGCCGCCATCGCGATCGAGCACGGCTACATGCACGCCACGGCGAGCCGGCTGCGCGGCGTGCGCATCGTCATGGACATGGTGACGGTCACCGGCACCGAGAACCTCATGATGGCGGCGACCCTCGCCGAGGGCACGACGCTGCTCGAGAACGCGGCACGCGAGCCCGAAGTGGTCGACCTCGCGCGCTGCCTGCAGGCGATGGGCGCGAGGATCGAAGGCGCGGGAAGCGACGTCATTCGCATCGAAGGCGTGGGCTCGCTTCGCGGCGCCACCCACCGCGTGATGCCGGACCGGATCGAGGCGGGCACCTACCTCGCCGCGGCAGCCGCCACCGGCGGCCGCATTCGGCTCCTCGGCGCGGCGGCCGACTGCCTGGATGCGTCGCTCGAGAAGCTGCGCGAGGCAGGCGCCCGAATCGCGGTGCAAGGCGATGCCATCGAGCTCGAGATGACCGGCCGCCCCAATGCGGTCAGCGTGCGCACGGCGCCGTATCCAGGCTTCGCGACCGACATGCAGGCGCAGTTCATGGCGCTCGCCGCCGTCGCGCGCGGCACCGCGGTGATCACCGAGACGATCTTCGAGAACCGCTTCATGCACGCGCTCGAGCTGCAGCGCCTGGGCGCCGATATCACGATCCAGGGCAATTCCGCCGTCGTCCGCGGGGTGGAGCGGCTGCAAGGCGCCTCGGTGATGGCGACCGATCTGCGCGCCTCCGCTGGCCTGGTCATCGCCGGCCTCGCCGCCGAAGGCGAGACCGTGGTGGACCGCATCTATCACCTCGACCGCGGCTACGAGGCGCTGGAGAAGAAGCTCGGCGCGCTCGGCGCGCAGATCAGCCGCGTCCGGTAGAATCCCCTCCCCGGCAATTACGACGAGGACCGGCGCAGTAATCGAGACTATGACCGATGGCGAGCATAAGCATTGCCTTATCGAAGGGGCGGATCTTCGAGGAAACCGCGCCCCTGCTCGCGCGCGCCGGTCTGCGGCCTGAGGAAGACCCCGAGCGCTCACGCAGGCTGGTCATAGGCACGCAGAGGCGCGACGTGCGCCTGATCGTCGTGCGCGCATCGGACACTCCCACGTACGTGCAATACGGCGGCGCGGACCTCGGCATCGCCGGGCGCGACGTGCTGGCCGAGCACGGCGGCGCGGGGCTCTATCAGCCGGTCGACCTCGGCATCGCCACCTGCCGCATGATGGTGGCCGTGCGCAAGGGATTCGACTACGACGCGGCGGTGCGCCAGGGCGCACGCTTGCGCGTCGCCACCAAGTACGTGAACACCACGCGCGAGCACTTCGCCGCCAAGGGCGTGCACGTCGACCTGATCCGGCTCTACGGCTCGATGGAACTCGCGCCGCTGACCGGGCTGGCGGATGCCATCGTCGACCTCGTGTCGAGCGGCCGGACGCTGCGCGAAAACGGGCTCGTCGCGGTGGAGGAGATCATGCCGGTCTCCGCGCGGCTGATCGTGAACCAGGCTGCGCTGAAGACCCGGCGCTCGGCGCTGCAGCCGCTGATCGACGCCTTCGCCCGGGCGGCCGTGTCATGAAGCTGCGCCGGCTCTCGACGCGCGACGCGCAGTTCGATGCCGCGCTTGCCGAGCTTACCCGCTACGAGGCGGCACAGGATGGCGCCGTGCAGCACGCAGTGAGCGAGATCCTCGCCGCGGTGCGCAGCCGCGGCGACGCGGCGGTTCTCGAATATACGCAGCGTTTCGACGCGAGCCGCGCCGAGTCGCTCGCCGAGCTGGAGGTGCCGCACGAGCGTGCCGAAGCGGCGCTGGCGGCGCTCGGCGCCGAGCCGGCCCGTGCGCTGCGCCATGCGTTCGGGCGCATCCGCGACTTTCACGAGCGGCAGCTGCAAAGGTCCTGGGACTACACCGAAAGCGACGCCACGCGGCTTGGCCAGCGCGTCACGCCGCTCGCGCGTGTCGGCCTGTACGTGCCGGGCGGCAAGGCGGCGTATCCGTCGACGGTACTCATGAACGCGGTGCCGGCCAAGGTGGCCGGCGTGCGCGAGCTCGTCATGACATGCCCCAATCCCGCGCCGCTGGTGCTCGCCGCGGCGGCGCTCGCGGGGGTCGACCGCATTGTCTCGATCGGCGGCGCGCAGGCCGTAGCGGCGCTCGCGTTCGGCACGGCGTCGATCGCGCGCGTGGACAAGATCGTCGGTCCGGGAAACGCATACGTCGCCGAGGCAAAGCGCCAGGTATTCGGCCAGGTGGGCATCGACATGCTCGCCGGCCCTTCCGAGATCCTCGTGATCTGCGACGACGGGATCCGGGCCGAGTGGGTCGCCATGGACCTTTTCTCTCAGGCGGAGCACGACGAGGCGGCGCAGGCGGTCGTGCTCTCTCCCGACCGCACGCACCTGGACGCGATCGCGGCGGCGATCGGGCGCCTGGTGGGTGAGCAGCCGCGGCGCGAGATCATCACCCGCTCGCTGCAAGGCCGCGGCGCGCTGATCGAGACGCGCGATCTCGCTGAAGCCTGCGCGATCGCCGACCGCATAGCCCCCGAGCACCTCGAGCTCGCGGTGCGCGAGCCGCACGAGTGGCTGCCGCATCTGCACAACGCCGGCGCGATCTTCCTCGGGCGCTGGAGCTCGGAGGCGATCGGCGACTATTGCGCCGGCCCGAATCACGTCCTGCCCACCGCCGGCACCGCGCGCTTCGCCTCGCCGCTCGGCGTGTACGACTTCCAGAAGCGCACCAGCGTGATCGAGGTGTCGCGCGCCGGCGCCGAGCGCCTCGGGCGCGTGGCCGCGACGCTGGCGGAGGAAGAAGGGCTGCACGCACATGCGCGCTCGGCGCGCCTCAGGTTCGAAGGCGGGTTCGATTCATGACGCCCGACCAGCTGGTTCGGCCGGAAGTGCTCGCCATGACGGCCTACCACGTGCCCGAGGCGCGCGGCATGGTGAAGCTCGATGCTATGGAGAACCCCTATCCGCTGCCGCCCGAGCTTCGCCGCGAGCTGGCCGGGCGCCTCGCCGCGCTCGATCTCAACCGTTATCCGGAGCCCAATCCGCGCGCCTTGCGCGAGCTCCTCGCGCGCAAGATGGGCGTGCCGCCGGGGATGGAGGTCCTGCTCGGCAACGGCTCGGACGACCTGATCCAGGTCATCGCGCTCGCGCTCGCGCGCCCGGGCGCGGCGATGATGTTCCCCTCGCCGACCTTCGTCATGTACGCGATGAACGCCGCGCTGACCGGCATGCGTAGCGAGCCGGTCGCCCTGCGCGAGGACTTCACGCTCGACCGCGCCGCGTTCATCGCGCGCATGCGCGAAGTGCGTCCGGCGCTCGTGTTCCTCGCCTATCCCAACAACCCGACTGGCGTGCTCTACCCGCAAGCCGACGTCGAGGCGATCATTCGCGCCGCGGAGGGCCTGGTCGTGGTCGACGAGGCGTATCACGTGTTCGCGCGCGCGAGCTTCCTGCCGCGGTTAGTGGAATTCCCTAACCTGGTCGTGCTGCGCACGCTTTCCAAGGTCGGGCTCGCCGGCATCCGGCTCGGCTATCTTGCCGGTGCCCCTGCGTGGCTCGAGCAGTTCAACAAGGTGCGCCAGGTCTACAACGTGAACGTGCTCACCGAGGCGGCGGCCGCGTTCGTGCTCGATCACCTAGACGTGCTGGAAGGGCAGGCGGCCCGCATCCGCAGCGATCGCTCTGAGCTGGCCGCGGCGCTCGGCGCGATGAAAGGCGTCCGTGTGTTTCCTTCGCAGGCGAACTTCGTGCTGGTGCGCGTGGCGGACGCGCCGCGCACCTTCGAGTGCCTGCGCCGCCAGGCCGTGCTGGTGAAGAACCTGCATCCGGCGCTCGCCGGCTGCCTGCGCATCACGGTCGGCACGCCGGAGGAAAACCGTATACTGCTTTCAGCCATGAAGGAAGCGCTCGCCGATGCGTAAGGCCGAAGTGGTGCGCAACACGAAGGAGACGCAGATCCGCGTGAAGCTCGACCTCGACGGCCGCGGCGTGGCGCGACTCGCCACGGGCTTGCCGTTTCTCGAGCACATGCTCGACCAGGTGGCGCGCCACGGCATGCTCGACCTGGAGATCGACGCGCAGGGCGACCTGCACATCGACGCGCACCACACCGTGGAGGACATCGGCATCACGCTCGGGCAGGCCCTTGCGCGCGCGGTGGGCGACAAGGGCGGCGTCAGGCGCTTCGGGCATGCCTACGTGCCGCTCGACGAGGCGCTGTCGCGCGTGGTGATCGACCTGTCCGGGCGGCCGGGGCTCGAGTACCACGTGCCGTTCACGCGCGCCCTGATCGGCGAGTTCGACGTCGACCTCGTGCACGAGTTTTTCCAGGGCTTCGTCAACCATGCGCAGGCGACGCTGCACATCGACAACCTGCGCGGCGACAACGCGCATCACCAGTGCGAGACGGTATTCAAGGCGTTCGCGCGCGCGCTGCGCATGGCGCTGGAGGCCGACCCGCGCGCGCAGGGCGCGGTCCCCTCGACCAAGGGCAGCCTGTAAGTTGAAGATCGCCGTAGTGGATTACGGCATGGGCAACCTGCGCTCGGTCGCGAAAGCGCTCGAGCACCTCGCCCCCTCGGCCGAGGTCCGGGTGACCGCCGACCCGGACGCGATCCGCGCCGCCGAGCGTGTCGTCGTGCCCGGACAGGGCGCGCTCCCCGATTGCATGCGCTCGCTCGGCGAGAGCGGGGCGCGCGAGGCGGTGCTAGAGGCGCTCGCCACCAAGCCGTACCTCGGCATCTGCCTCGGGCTGCAGATGCTGTTCGAGCACGGCGAGGAGGGCAATACCCCGGGCTTCGGTGTGCTGCGCGGCAGCGTGCCGCGTTTCGCTCAGTCATTCCGTGGGCGCGGATTGAAGATCCCGCACATGGGCTGGAACGAGGTGCTCCAGGAAAGGCCGCACGCACTCTGGGCGGGCATCGCCGATCGCAGCCTCTTCTACTTCGTGCACAGCTATCATCCCGCTCCGACCGATGTATCGGTCGCAGCGGGGACTTGCGTCTATGGCGCGCCCTTTACCTGCGCCATAGCCCGGGATAACATCTTCGCGGTACAGTTTCACCCTGAAAAGAGCCAGGCCGCCGGCTTGCAACTACTCTCCAACTTCCTCCGCTGGCGTCCCTGATTCATCCCTGAGCGTGACGGCTGCTCCAACGCCGTGCTGATCATTCCCGCGATTGACCTGAAGGATGGCCGCTGCGTGCGCCTGCAGCAAGGCAAGATGGAGACCGCCACGGTGTTCTCCGACAACCCGGTCGCCATGGCGAAGCACTGGGCGGCGCAGGGCGCCAAGCGGCTGCACATCGTCGACCTGAACGGCGCGGTCGCCGGACGGCCGAAGAACGAGAAGGTGATCCGCGAGATGATCGCCGCGGTCGGCGAGGCGATGGCGATCCAGGTCGGCGGCGGCATTCGCGATCTCGATACCATCGAAAGCTACCTCGACGCGGGCGTCACCTATATCGTCATCGGCACCGCGGCGGTCAAGAACCCGGGCTTCCTGTCCGACGCCTGCTATGCCTTTCCGGGGCATGTCATCGCCGGCCTCGACGCGAAGGACGGCAAGGTAGCGGTCGAAGGGTGGTCGAAGATGACAGGCCACGACGTCGTCGACCTGGCGAAGAAGTTCGAGGATTACGGCATCGAGGCGCTCGTCTACACGGACATCGGCCGCGACGGCATGATGGGCGGCATCAACCTCGAAGCGACGCTGCGCCTTGCCAAGGCGACCAAGACGCCGATCATCGCCTCGGGCGGCCTGAGCAGCATCGCCGACGTGCAGGCGATCTGCCGCGACCTCGTGCCCGAAGGCGTGATCGGCGCCATCGCCGGGCGCGCGCTCTACGAAGGCAAGCTCGACCTGAAGGCGGCGCAGGCCGCGGCCGACAAGGCCCTCGGCAAGAGCTAAGGATGCCTCTCGCAAAGCGGGTCATTCCCTGCCTGGACGTCACCGCCGGCCGGGTGGTCAAGGGCGTGAATTTCGTGAACCTGCGCGATGCAGGCGACCCGGTGGAGATCGCCGCGCGCTACGACGCCGAAGGCGCCGACGAGCTGTGCTTCCTCGACATCACGGCCAGCTCCGACGAGCGCGACATCCTGCTGCATGTGATCGAGGCGGTGGCGTCGCAGGTGTTCATTCCGCTCACCGTCGGAGGCGGGGTGCGCAAGCTGGAGGACGTGCGCCGGCTGCTCAACGCCGGTGCCGACAAGGTGTCGATTAATACGGCCGCTGTCCTGTCGCCCGAGCTCGTCGCGCAAGCCTCGCGCATCGTCGGTAACCAGTGCATCGTCGTCGCGATCGACGCGAAGCGCGACGGCGAGCGCTGGCAGGTCTACACGCACGGCGGCCGCCGGCCGACCGGGCTGGACGCGGTCGAATGGGCGCGGCGCATGCAGGCGGCGGGCGCCGGCGAGATCCTGCTCACGAGCATGGATCGCGACGGCACGCGCGAGGGCTTCGACGTCGCGCTGACACGCGCCGTGTCGCGCGCGGTAGGCATCCCGGTGATCGCTTCGGGCGGCGTCGGCAGCGTCGCGCATCTCGCCGAGGGCATTCTCGAGGGCGAAGCCGATGCCGTGCTCGCCGCGAGCGTGTTCCACTTCGGCGACTTCACGGTGCGCCAGGCCAAAGAGCATATGCGCGAGCGCGGCATCGAGGTTCGTCTATGAGCGATTGGCTCGACGAAGTCCCGTGGAACGGAGCAGGCTTGATCGCGGCCGTCGCTCAGGACGCGGGCACGGGCCGCGTGCTCACGGTGGCGTGGATGAACCGCGACGCCCTGCGCGAGACCGTGGCGCGCGGCGAGGCGGTCTACTGGTCGCGCTCGCGGCGCGCGCTGTGGCGCAAGGGCGAGCAATCGGGGCACGTGCAGCGCGTGCATGAAGTGCGCCTCGACTGCGATGCCGATGCCGTGCTGCTCAGCGTGGAGCAGGTGGGCGGCATCGCCTGCCACACCGGCCGCGCCAGCTGCTTTTTCCGCAAACTCGACAACGGGAGGTGGGTGACGATCGATCCGGTGCTCAAGGATCCCTCGCTCATCTACAAGAAATGAGACAGGAAATGAAGACGGGCCTCTATCAGACCCTCGAGCGGATTGCCGCGACGATCGAGGAGCGCAAAGGGGCGGATCCGCAAAGCTCGTATGTCGCGAAGCTCCTTGCTGGCCCGGAGGACGGTCTGCTGAAGAAGATCGGCGAAGAGGCGACCGAGACGGTGCTCGCGGCGAAGGCCGGCGACCGCCTGCACCTGGTACGCGAGATCGCCGACCTGTGGTTCCACTCCATGATCGTGCTGGCGAAGCACGGCCTCGGGCCGGGCGACGTGCTGGCGGAGATGCATCGCCGCGAAGGCATTTCCGGCCTGGACGAAAAAGCGGCGCGCAAGAAGTGAAGCGACGGCCATGAACGATCCGCTCAGCTACGACCCGAATTGCATCTTCTGCAAGATCGCGCGCGGCCAGATCCCGGCCAAGAAGATCTACGAGGACGCGGAGGTGATGGCTTTCCACGACATCCGCCCCCAGGCGCCGGTGCACATCCTGATCATTCCCAAGGACCACGTGGCGACGCTCTACGACACGCAACCCTCGCACCATGCGGTGCTCGGCAAGATGCTCGGCATCGCCGGGCGCCTTGCACGCGAGGCGGGCGCCGGCGACGGCTTCCGCGCCATCGTCAACAACGGCCGGGTGGGGCATCAGGAGGTGTATCATGTCCACATGCACGTCCTCGGCGGGCCCGAACCTCTCGGCCCCATGCTGTCGAGGAGGAATTCATAGGCTAGGAGAAGGAACATGGGCTCGCTCAGCATTTGGCACTGGCTGATCGTTCTGGTCATCGTGATGCTGATCTTCGGCACGAAGAAGCTGCGCAACATCGGCACCGACCTCGGCGGCGCGGTGCGCGGCTTCAAGGACGGCATGCGCGAAGGCACCGATCGGCCGGCCGAACCGCCGCAGGTCAGCGGCAAGACGGTGGAAGGCGAAGTGCACGCGAAGAGCGAGCACAAGGCCTGAGCCGCGCGTGCGGCTCCGCACAAGGCGCCCGCGGGCGCCTTTTTAGTCTCTAGCGCATGTTCGATATTGGATTCTCCGAGCTGCTGGTCATCGGCGTGGTCGCGCTGATCGTGATCGGGCCCGAGCGGCTGCCGCGGGTCGCGCGCACCATCGGCCACCTGGCGGGCCGCCTGCAGCGGTATGTCGCGGACGTCAAGGCCGACATCAACCGCGAGATCGAGCTCGACGAGCTGCGCAAGATGCGCGACTCGATGCAGCAGGCGGCGAGCGAGATGCAATCGGCGGTCGACAAGGAGCTGAGCAAGACCGCCGACGACCTGAACAAGTCGCTCGAAGGGCAGAAGCCGGCTGAGCCGGCCGACAAGCCCAAGGAAGAGCACAAGGCCGGATGAGCGACCAGGAAAGCTTCCTCTCGCACCTGATCGAGCTGCGCCAGCGCCTGGTGCGCGCGGTCGCCGCGGTGCTGGTGCTGTTCGTGGCGCTGTTCATCTGGCCCGGCTCGGGATACATCTACGATGTGCTCGCCGCGCCGCTCATGAGCGCGCTGCCCGAGGGCTCGCGCATGATCGCGACCGGGGTGATCACACCGTTCATGGTGCCGGTCAAGGTCACTGCGCTCGCGGCGTTCATGATCGCGCTGCCGTACGTTCTCTACCAGGCTTGGGCGTTCGTCGCGCCGGGCCTGTACGAGCACGAGAAGCGCCTCGCCGCGCCCATCGTGATCGCCAGCACGGTGCTGTTCTACCTCGGCGTGGCGTTTTGCTACTTCTTCGTATTCCGCAGGGTGTTCACGTTCATCCACAACTTCGCGCCGCGCTCGATCACGCCGGCGCCCGACATCGAGGCGTACTTCAGCTTCGTCATCACGATGTTCATCGCCTTCGGCCTGACTTTCGAAATCCCGATCGTGGTGATCGTGCTCGTGCGCCTGGGCGTGGTGAGCGTGGACAAGCTGCGCGAGGCGCGTCCGTACGTCATTGTCGGCGCGTTCGTGGTCGCCGCCGTGGTTACGCCACCCGACGTGCTGTCGCAGTTCATGCTCGCGCTGCCGATGTGCCTGCTCTACGAGGCGGGCTTGCTGGTCGCGCGCTTCGTGACCACCCGTGCCGCCTCAGCGGCGCAGTCGGCCGACGATGCCGGCCGGGAAGTAGTACACGCAAAGAATGAAGAGCACGCCTAGCCAGAGCAGCCAGCGGTCGGGGTGCAGCAGGCTCGGCAGCAGGGGCAGCCCCTGCGTCGCCGACGAGGCGAGCTTCATCAGGTCCTGCAGGTAGCTCTGCGCGACGACGAACAGCGTCGCGCCGAGCACCGCGCCGTACATCGTTCCCATGCCGCCGATCACGACCATGAGCAGGATGTCGACCATAATGTCGAACGAGAGCGTGGTCTGCGGGCCGGTGTAGCGCAGCCACAAGGCGTAGAGCATGCCGGCGGCCGTCGCGCCGAGCGCCGCCAGGCAGTTGGCAACGGTGCGGTATTGAACGATGCGGTAGCCGATCGCCTCGGCGCGGAACTCGTTCTCGCGGATCGCGAGCAGCACGCGCCCGAAGGGCGAGTTCACGACGCGCAGCAGGCCTAGGAAAAGCACGAGCGCCACGCCGAGCACGGCGTAATAGGCGACCAGGCGCTCGCGCAGCAGGCCGGGCGTGCGGAACGTCAACCCGTCCTCGCCGCCGGTGAAGGCCGAGAGCTGCGAGGCGAGGATCTGGAAGAAGGCGGCGACGGCGAGCGTGATCATGGCGAAGAAGATCGCGCGCACGCGCAGCGACAGCAGGCCGATCATCAGCGAGATCGCGACGCTGAGGGCGAACGCGGCCGAGACGCCGAGCAGCAGGCTTGCCCAGTTCGCGCCGAGCTTGGCCATGGCGATGCCGACGCCATAGCCGCCGATGCCGAAGAACATCGTGTGCGCGAAGGAGACGATGCCGGTGTAGCCGAGCAGCAGGTCGTAGCTCGCCACGAGCAGCACGAACACGGCGACCTTGGCCGCCACGTTGAGCGAGCGGGTACCGGGAAAGACGAACGGCGCGGCCGCGAGGCCGAGCAGCACGAGCACGAGCAGCGCGGCGAGGACGCGGCTGCGCGGCAGGTCGCCGGAGAGGAGCCGCGTCACGCGCGCCCCAGCGGATAGAGGCCGCGCGGCCGCCACAGCAGCACGAGCACCATGAGCAGGATGTTCGACCCGAGCGCGAGCTTGGGCGCGAGGTAGCCGGTGTAGTTGGCGAGCAGGCCGGCGAGCATAGCGCCGACGAAGCAGCCGCCGACCGAGCCGAGGCCGCCGATGATGACGACGATGAAGACCAGCACCAGCACCTGCATGCCCATCTGCGGCGTGACCTGCTCCTGGTACATCGCCCACATCGCGCCGCCGAGCCCGGCGAGGCCCGAGCCGGCGACGAACACGGCGACGAACAGGCGCCGGATGCGGTAGCCGAGCGATTCGACCATCTCCCGGTTCTCCACGCCGGCTCGCACGAGCAGCCCGATGCGCGTGCGGTTGAGCAGCCACCAGAGCGCAACGAAGACCAGCGCGCCGACGACCACGGCGGCGACGCGATAGCGCTCGATGGCGGCGTCGCCGACGATGAACGCGCCGGTGATCGCGCCGGGGCGCGGCAGCGGGATGATCTCGGGGCCCCAGAGCACGTGGATCATCTGCTCGAAGACGATCAGGCCGCCCATGGTGATGAGGATCTGCTTCAGGTGATCGCCGTACACCGGACGCACGAGCACGCGTTCGAAGAACCACCCGAGCAACGCGGCGAGGACAATCGCCGCCGCTACGGCGGGCAACATGGCGGCCAGGTCGGAGACCAGCGAAGCGCCCTCCGTCGGCCTCATCAGGCGGGTGAGCACCGTCGCCGCGCCGTACGCGCCGACCGAGATGAAGATGCCGTGCGCAAAGTTCAGCACGTCCATCAGGCCGAACACCAGCGTCAGCCCCGCCGCCATCATGAAGATCATCATTCCCATGGCGAGCCCGGCGACGGTGAGCGTGACCCAGGTCGGAAGGCTGCCGACGAAAGGCAGCGCGAGGAGCGCCAAGGCCGGCAGCAGCGCGAGCGGCAGCAATCTCGTCATTGGTGCGACGCGAGCGACAAGCCGAGCAGACGGGTCTGCAACGCGGTGTCGGCGGCGAGCGCCGCCATCGACCCGGTGTGCACAATACGGCCCGAGTCCATCACCGCGCAGGCGTCGCCGAGGGCGCGTGCGAAGCCGAAATTCTGCTCGACCACCAGCATCGTCGTCTGGGTGCGCTTCAGCTCGCGGAACGCCTCGATCATGTTGGCGACGATCGCCGGCGCGAGCCCCTTGGTCGGCTCGTCGACAAGCAGCAGCTTCCTCGGCTCGACGATCGCGCGCGCGATGGCGAGCATCTGCTTCTGGCCGCCCGACAGGTTGCCCGCGGCGCTGTTCCAGAACTTCTTCACTGCGGGAAAGAGCGCGAAGATCCACTCCAGCCGCCGCTGGTCGGGCTCGCCGCCGCGCGCGGCGAGGACGACGTTCTCGCGCACGGTAAGGCCGGCGAAGATGCCCATGTTCTCCGGCACGTAGGCGATGCCGAGCCGCGCGATCGACGGGGTGTCGAGATTGCGCAACTCGGCGCCGGCGTAGCGGATGCGACCTGCCGAAGCGCGCCAGAGGCCCATGATCGTGCGCAGGCAAGTCGTCTTGCCCGCGCCGTTGCGGCCGAGCAGCATGCTGAGCGAGCCCGGCGCGACGGCGAAATCGACGCCTTGCAGGATGTGGTACTGGCCGATGTGCGTGTTCACGCCGGCGAGCGAGAGCAGCGCGTCACTCACGGGCGCTGACGCCGAGATAGGCCTCCTGCACCACCGGCGAGGCGATCACTTCGTCGGGCCCGCCGTCGGCCACCAGCGCGCCCTGGTGCAGCACGATGATGCGGTCGGCGAGCGAGCGCACGACGTCCATTTTGTGCTCCACCAGCAGGATGGTCTTGTCTCCGCCGGCACGGATCTGCTGGATCAGATTGAGGATGACGGGAACTTCGTCGACGCTCATTCCGGCGGTCGGCTCATCGAACATGAAGATGTCGGGCTCGAGCGCGAGCAGGATCGCCACTTCGAGCTTGCGCTGGTCGCCGTGCGGCAGCGTCGCGGCGACGACGCCGCGCCGCTCGGCCAGCGCCGCGCGCTCGAGGTAATGCTCTGCCTTCTCGATCAGCTCGACGTGTCGGCTCGACGTCGACCAGAGGTCGCGCCCGCGCCCCGCTCGCGACTGCACGGCCAGCCGCACGTTCTCGAGCACGGTCAGCCGCGGAAACAGGCTGGTCAGCTGGAAGGCGCGGCCGATGCCGCGATGGGTGCGCTGCGCCGCGCTGAGGCGGGTGATGTCCTCGCCGTAGAGCAGGACGCGGCCGCTCGTCGCGCGCAGCTGGCCGGAGACGAGGTTGAAGTAGGTGGTCTTTCCCGCACCGTTGGGGCCGACGATCGCGGTGACGGTGCCGGGGCGGAAGGCGCAGCTCACCGCGTCCACGGCGACGTGTCCGCCGAAGCGGACCGTCAGGCCGTGCGTCTCGAGGACGGGGTGCTCCACCCCCGCTTTTGATCCCGTTCGGCCTACTTGTTGCGGACCGGTATAGGCAGCTGCGAAGCGGGGATCTCGCGCACCAGCTCGAGCAGATCCCACTCGTTCTTCTGGCTCTTCTTGATGCGGAAGTGGTACATCGGCTGCAGCGCCTGGTGGTCCTCCTTGCGGAAGGTCATGGTGCCTTTCGGGGTGTCGAACGGCATGCCTTCCATCGCTGCGATCAGCTTTTCGGTATCCGTGCCACCGGCCTTGCGGATCGCGGTTACGACCGCGCTCGCCGCCGCGAAGCCCCCGGCGGTGAAGAAGTCCGGCGGCTGGCCGTAGCGCTTTTCGTGCTCGCTCACCAGCCAGTCGTTCATCTTGTTCTTCGGGAAGGCGTAGTAGTAGTAGATCGCGCCCTCCGTGCCCGCGAAATCCTTCCAGCCCTTCATCACCGGCAGGATGTTGCCGCCCGGCGCGACCTCGATGCCGAAGCGCTCGGGCTTGAGGTCCATCAGCTTGGCCATCGGGTGCGCACCGGCCCAGATCACGACGATCACCTTGCGCCCGGGCTTGTCCTTCAGCGCCTCGAAGAGCCGCTGCGCCGGGGCGGTGAAGTCGGTGGTCTGCTGCGGCGCGTATTCCTCGTGCACGATCTTCGCCTTGGAGCCGATCGCAGCGAGCGCCTCCTTGAACGCTTTCACGCCGTCGCGGCCGAACGCATAGTCCTGCGCGAGCGTCGCGATCGACGCGTTCGCCGGCAGCGCCGCGGCGCCGGCGACGGCGTCCTGCGTCGAGTTGCGCGCGGTGCGGAAGATGTAGCGGTTCCACTTGTCGCCGGTGATCGAGTCCGCCACCGCGGGCTCGACGATCAGGATCTTCTTGTACTCCTCGGCCACCGGCAGCATGGCAATGCCGACGCCCGAGTTCACCGGCCCTATCGCGATATCGGCCTTGTCGTCGCCGAATGCCGCGGCAAGCTCGGCCTTGCCGACGTCCGGCTTGCTCTGCGTGTCCTTCTCCAGCACGACCAGCCGGCGGCCGGCGATTTCCATCTTGCCGCCCGTCAGATACTCGAGGCCCATCATCAGGCCGGTGTGGCTTTGCTTGGCGTACGCTTCCAGCGGTCCGGTCTTGTCGTAGACGTGGGCGATGCGGATGTCCTGAGCGAGCGCAAGTCCCGCCGTCGCGGCGAGAAGAATCGCCGCGGCCCCCTGCATGAATTTCATTCTGTCCCCTTTAGCGAGTTTTACTCGGCCCGCGCCTGCGGCTTCGGGCGTCGTCCCACCGTGATGTTAGCGTCGATATCCTTGCCCTGGCGCTTGACCCTGAGCTTTGCGCTCTGCCCGGGCGAGAGCGCGGCGATCAGGTTCAGCATGCCGGCCGGGTCGGCGACCGGCGTGCCCTGCACCTGCACGAGCACGTCGCCGGGCTTGATGCCGGCCTTGTCCGCCGGTCCGCCGTGCAGCACGCCGGCGATGAGCGCGCCGCGCGTATCGTCGAGCCGGAACGATTCGGCCATCGGCGCGGTGATCTCCTGCACCTCGACGCCGATCCAGCCGCGCGTGACGCTGCCCGACTTGACGATCTGCTCGAGCACCATCTTCGCCGTGGACACCGGAATGGCAAAGCCGATGCCGATCGAGCCCCCCGAGCGCGAGAAGATCGCGGTGTTGATGCCGACCAGGTTGCCGGCCGCGTCGATCAGCGCGCCACCCGAGTTGCCGGGATTGATGGCGGCGTCCGTCTGGATGAAGTTCTCGAAGGTGTTGATGCCGAGGCCGGTGCGGCCGAGCGCGGAAACGATGCCGCTCGTCACCGTCTGGCCGACGCCGAACGGATTGCCGATCGCGAGCACGACGTCGCCGACGCGCAGCTCATCGGACGACCCGAAGCGGATCGCCGGCATGTTCTCGCCGCTGATGCGCAGCACCGCGAGATCGCTCTCCGGATCGTTGCCGACCACCTTGGCGAGCAGCTTCTTGCCGTCGGCGAGCGCGACCTCGATCTCGTCGGCGGTCTCGACGACGTGATTGTTGGTGAGCACGTAGCCGCTGCTCGTGACGATCACGCCGGAGCCGAGGCTCGAGGCCCGGTTCGCCTCGTCGGGCAGCTGATCGCCGAAGAAGCGCCGGAAGATCGGATCGTTGAGCAGCGGGTGGCGCTCGGCGCGCATCTCCTTCGACGTGAAGATGTTGACCACCGAGGGCATCGCGCGGCGCACCGCCTCGTTGTAGGAAACGGCGCGCACCGGCGCACTGATCGGCGTCGGTCCGGGGGATTGCACGAGCGAGAGCGGCGCGTTGCCGCGCGCGGGCAGCCATTCCGGGCGGAACGTCGACACCACGAACAGCACCGCGACCGCGATCGTCGTGGCCTGCGCAAAGATGAGCCAAAAGCGCCGCATGAGAGTTCGCCCAGTATACAAAAACTCTTTCTAATCTAAGCGCTTAGAGCACAAATCGTGGACAACGGAAAAGCGCGCCGGTAAAATCGCCGGCTTTTCGCGGTTCTGCCAAAAACGCCATCCCCATGAACGAGCACGATAAATCCGATCCCAAGCTCAACAAGTCGCGGCGCAACCTGGTGGTGGCGACCTCGGTCGTCGGCGGTGCCGCGGCCGCGGGAGCCGCAGTGCCCTTCGTCATGAGCATGTGGCCGTCGGAGCGCGCGCGCGCCGCCGGTGCCCCGGTGAGCATCAACACTACCGATCTTGCGCCGGGCGAGCTCGCGGTTGTCGAGTGGCGCGGCAAGCCCGTCTGGGTGATGCGGCGCTCGAAAGAGATGATCGAGTCGCTGAAGACCGATGAGGCGCGCCTTTCCGATCCGCAGTCCAAAGCCTCCGAGCAACCCAAGTACGCCGAGAACGAGTTCCGCTCGGCGAAGGCCGACCTGCTCGTCCTGGTGGGCGTGTGCACCCACCTCGGCTGCTCGCCGCAAGAGAAGCCGGCTTCCGCCAAGGCGGAGATGGGCGCCGACTGGCCGGGCGGCTTCTACTGCCCGTGCCACGGCTCGAAGTTCGACTTCGCGGGACGCGTCTTCAAGGGCTCGCCCGCGCCGCTCAACCTGGTCGTGCCTCCGTACACCGTGCTCGCCGACGGAACGGTGGTGATCGGCGAGGACGAAAAGACGAAGGGAGCCTAGGCATGGCCGTGGGGCTGTGGAAGTGGATCGATACGCGCATGCCGACGCTCGGGCAGGAGTGGCGCCGCCATGCCGCCGAGTACTACGCGCCGAAGAACTTCAACTTCTGGTACTACTTCGGCTCGCTCGCGCTGCTCGTGCTGGTGGTGCAGATCGTGTCGGGCATCTTTCTCACGATGAACTACAAGCCGGACGCGAGCCTGGCGTTCGGCTCGGTCGAGTACATCATGCGCGACGTGCCGGCGGGCTGGGTGATCCGCTACATGCATTCGACCGGCGCCTCGGCGTTCTTCATCGTCGTCTACCTGCACATGTTCCGCGCCCTGCTCTACGGTTCGCACAAGGAGCCGCGCGAGCTGGTGTGGATCTTCGGCATGCTGATCTACCTGACGCTCATGGGCGAGGCGTTCTTCGGCTACCTGCTGCCGTGGGGGCAGATGTCGTACTGGGGCGCGCAGGTCATCGTCAACCTGTTCGGCACCATTCCCTTCATCGGCCCGGACCTCGCGCTGTGGATCCGCGGCGACTACGTCGTCTCGGACGCGACGCTGAACCGCTTCTTCGCGCTGCACGTCATCGCGCTGCCGCTCGTGCTGCTCGGCCTGGTGGTCGCGCACCTGCTCGCGCTGCACGACGTCGGCTCGAACAACCCGGACGGCGTCGACGCGAAGAAAATGAAAAGTTCCGATGGCCGCTACCTCGACGCCATTCCTTTCCACCCCTATTACACGGTCAAGGATCTGGCCGGTGCGGTGGTGTTCCTCGCCATCTTCGCGTTCGTCATGTTCTTCACGCCGGAGATGGGCGGCTACTTCCTCGAGGCGAACAACTTCATCCCCGCCGATCCGCTCAAGACGCCGCCGCACATCGCCCCGGTCTGGTATTTCACGCCGTATTACTCGATCCTGCGCGCCGTGCCGCCGCTCTTCCACTCGCAGTTCCCGGGCGTCGTGGCGATGGGCGTGGCGGTGGTGATCTTCTTCTTCCTGCCTTGGCTCGATCGCTCGCCGGTGAAATCGATCCGCTACCGCGGCTCGGTGTACAAGATCTGGCTCGCGGTGTTCGTCGTGGTGTTCGTGATCCTCGGCTTCCTCGGTACCGAGCCGACCACGGTGTGGGGCCAGTTTGGCTTCGACGCGTTCTTCCTCGACACGCGCGAGATCGCGACGTGGGTAGCGCGCCTGTGCACGATCGTCTACTTCCTGTTCTTCTTCCTCATGCCCTGGTACACCGCGCGCGACAAGGTCAAGCCGCTGCCGGAACGGGTCACCTACCACGCATGAAACACTTTCTCATCGCACTGCTGCTCGCCCCGCTCGCCGCCTTGGCTGCCGAGGAGGGCTACCGCCTCGACCGCTCGCCGCACGACCCGCGCGACATCCTGAGCCTGCAAGCGGGCGCGCGCACCTACGTCAACTATTGCCTCGGCTGCCACGGGATGCAGCTCATGCGCTACAGCTCGCTGCGCGACCTGGAGCTGACCGATGCGCAGATCCAGGACAACCTCATGTTTACCGCCGAGAAGGTGGGCGAGCCGATGCGGGCGCCGTTCGACGCGAAGGCGGCGAAGGCGTGGTTCGGCGTCGCGCCGCCGGACCTCTCGGTCGTGGCGCGCTCGCGCGGCGCGGACTGGCTCTACACGTACCTGCGCACCTTCTACCGCGATCCGAAGAGCACGACCGGCTGGAACAACGCCGTGTTTCCGAACGTGAGCATGCCGCATGCGCTGTGGACCCTGCAGGGCCAGCGGCGCCTCGAAGTCGAGCCGAGCGAAGAAGGCGGCCACCGCAGCGTACAGTACCGGTGGACGCAGGTGACGAACGGTACGCAATCGGCGGCCGAGTACGACGCGACGGTGCGCGACCTCGTCAACTTCCTCGTTTACGCCAGCGAGCCGAAGGCGGTATACCGCAGGCCGACCGGCATCATCGTGCTGTTCGTGCTCGGCGTGCTGTTCATCCTCGCCTATCTCCTGAAGAAGGATTACTGGAAGGACGTGAAGTAACGCGGCCGCGGCCGCGCCTCGCGATCCCGGAACCTCCGCCATGATGCAACTCTATTCGGGCACCACCTGCCCTTTCAGCCACCGCTGCCGCTTCGTGCTGTACGAGAAGGGCATGGACTTCCAGGTGATCGACGTCGACCTGTACAACAAGCCGGAAGACATCGCGGTCATGAACCCGTACAACCGGCTGCCGGTGCTCGTCGAGCGCGACCTCATCCTGTACGAGTCGAACATCATCAACGA
>CAYZFN010000016.1:0-24383 GCA_964477695.1 uncultured Enterobacteriaceae bacterium
GCGCACCACGATCGGCATGAAGCCGTGCTCCTTGCCGCACAGCTCGACGCACTGGCTGCGGAACGTGCCGGTCACCTCCGGGCGGAACCAGATGTCGCGCAGGAAGCCGGGAATCGCGTCCTGCTTGGCGCCGAACGCCGGTACCCACCAGGAGTGGATCACGTCGGCCGCGGTGGTGATGACGCGGATCTTCTTGTTCACCGGCACGACCAGCTCGTGGTCCACCTCGAGCAGGTAGTTCTCGCTCTTCGGCTGCTTGTTGTTGATCTGCTCGCGCGGCGTGGCGAGCATCGACACGAAGCTGATGCCCTCGCCTTCGCCCTTCAGGTAGTCGTAGCCCCACTTCCACTGGTAGCCGGTCACCTTGATGGTGATGTCGGGGTTGGAGGTGTCCTTCTGCGCGATCACCACCTTGGTGACCGGCCAGGCGATGACGACGAGGATGATCGCCGGGATGACGGTCCAGAGGATCTCGACCGTGGTGTTCTCGTGGAACTGCTCGGCGGCATGGCCCTTCGACTTCCGGTGCGCCCAGCAGGCGTAGAGCATGAAGCCGAACACGCCGACGAAGATGACGATGATCAGCCACATCACGTACTGGTGCAGGTGATCGATGTCGCGCGCCAGCGTCGACCCCGGCGACTGGAAATACCATTCGAGCGCGTGGGCCGCGCCGGAGGCGCACAGCGTGGCGAGGCCGGCCAGCGCGGCGAGGATCTTCTTCAGCTTCCACCCCTTCATATTCTTCTGTCCCTGAGTGAGATCGAGCGCGCGTGCCACGCGAACGCGCCGGCGAGCAGCAGCACCTCGAGGCCGGAGAACGGCAGCACCAGCCACGCGCCCAGCATTGCGAAGCCCGCGCCGATGGCGAGCACGACGCAAGCAAGCGATGCGAAGACGCAGGCGAATCCCGCCGGAGAAATCGAGCAGTGTGGCTTGCTCACGGAAGGCGCGTAAATTACCACAGGTGAGCGCGCGCTCTCAAGGAATGCGCTTGAAAACACGAACGGTTTTCACTTGCGTGTCGCTTGCCGGCCGCTTCCAGGCGTGCCCGTACACCACCTCGTATGTCGCGCGCAGCGCGACACGGCGAAACTCGGCGAGGAAGCCGCGTCCCGCGAGTCCGCGCGGCCGGTCGCGCCGCGCGTTGGTCTGGCCGCCTGCGCGCAGATCGTCGAGCAGCTGCGCGCCGCTCGCGTAATCGACCTGCAGCATCTCCATGTCCATCACCGGCGCGGAGAAGCCGGCCGCGAGCAGCATGTCGCCCAGGTCGTGCATGTCGACGAAAGCGTGCACGCGCGCTGCGCCGGCCGCGGCGCGCAGTTCCTTAAGGGTGTCGGGGCCGAGCGTGCTGAACATGACGAGGCCGCCGGGCGCGAGCACCCGCTCGAGCTCGCGCAGCGCGGCGAGCGGATCGTTCACCCAGTGCAGCGCCATGTTCGACCAGGCGAGCTCGAAGCTCTCCGGCGCGAACGGCAGCCGCTCGATGGCGCCGCACACTGCGAGCGGATGCTTGCCAAAAATCCTGTTTAGCAGGCTGGGGCGGGGCAGGACGGACAGCGCTGAATCCAACAGCACCATGCGCGCGTCTGCGTAGCGGCGTTTCAAACTCTCCGCATCGCGCCCGGGCCCGCTGCCCGCATCGAGGATGCGGCGCGGCGCGACCTTGATGTAGTCGAGCCGCTCGAGCATCCGGGCGCCGACCTCGGCCTCGACGCGCGATGCATTCGGGTAGCTGCGCGCGGCACGCGCGAACGCGCGCCGTACCGCGGCGCTATCGAGCGGGGGAGAGGGTTCGCTCAACGGCGGCGGCGACCGCGAGCACGTGACGGTCGCGCCCCGCGGTGCCGCACACCATGAAGCCGACCGGCGCCGTTCCGGGGGTGTGGCAGGGCAGCGTCGCGGCGCAGCCGTCCAGGAAATTGGCGAGCCCGTTGTTGCGCATGATGCGGAAGTTCCAGCGGAAGTAGTCCTCGTCGCTGGCGCTCGCCTGCGCGATCGTCGGTGCGATGCACGGCGTGGTCGGCATGACGATCGCGTCGTAAGGCGCGGCGAGCCGCTCGACCTCGCGCATGAAGGCCGCGCGCAGCTCGAGGAGCGCGACGTACTCGGCGCCCGAGAGCGTGGTGCCCATGGCGATGCGCTTGCCGACGCGTGGGTCGTACTCCGCGATGCGGTCCGCGAAAGGCTTGTGGATGCAGACGACCTCGGCGCCGGCGATGCCGCCGCCCTTGAAATACTGGTCCTGGCGGTCGAACGCAGGCACCGCTATCTCGGCGAGCACCGCGCCTGCGGCGGAAAGGCGCTGCAGCGCGCGCTGGAAAGCCTTTTCCACCTCGGGATCGAGATCTTCCAGCGCCGAGGACTTCGGCACGAGCAGGCGCAATCCCTTTGCCGGCAGCTCGACCAGGGTCGGCTCCTGCTCGCCGGCCAGCACGGCATCGTAGGCGGCACAGCACGCGATGCTGTTCGCGAGCGGGCCGACGGAGTCGAGCGTGAAGGAAAGCGGAAACGCGCCCTCGCGCGGCACGCGGCGCGCCGTCGGCTTGAAGCCGGCGACGCCGCAGAGCGCTGCCGGCTGGCGGATCGAGCCGCGCGTATCGGAGCCGAGCGCCATGACGCACATCCCGTCGGCCTGCGCGACGCCGGCGCCTGACGAGGATCCGCCGGGCACCCGGCCGCTCTTTCGGTCCCACGGATTCTTCGGCGTGCCGTAGTGCGGGTTGAGGCCCACCCCGCCGAAGGCGAACTCCACCATATTGGTACGGCCGACGAAGATTGCGCCGGCGGCGCGCAGCCGCGCGACCGCTCCGGCATCTTCCCTGGCTTGCTTATTGAGGATCCTGGAGCCGGCGCGCGTCGCGTCGCCCGCCACATCGAACAGATCCTTGAGCGACACCGGCAGGCCGTCGACCGGCGAGCGGCGCACGCCCGTTTTCCTCAGCCGGTCGCAATAGTCGGCTTCGGCGCGCGCGCTCTCGGCGTACACCTTGATAAAGGCGCTCGCGCCTTCGCCGGCCGGGTCGGTAATGCGCGCGAGCGCCTGCTCGACGAGCTCGCGGCTCGTCGTACGGCCGGCGGCAAGATCGGCGCCGAGCTGGGCTACAGTCCACATAGAGCGCGGAATGTTATGCGAGAAACCCTGGCTAGCCTACTGTTCGGCGGCAGCTGCTATCTATGCCGCGGCAGCGCGCGCGAAGTGCTCTGCGCAGAGTGCGCCGCCGAGTTGCCGTGGCTTCCGCCGGAGGTGTGCCCGCGCTGCGCGCTCGCCTCGCCCGGCGGCGCGCTGTGCGGCCGCTGCCTCGCCGAGCCGCCGCATTTCGACGCCACGGTGGCCGCCCTCTGGTATCGCTTTCCCGCCGACACGCTGGTGCAGGCGCTGAAGTTCCGCGGCGAGCTCGCCTTGGCAAATTACTTGGCACCGGCTTTGGGCGAAAGGGTCACGGAAAAGGCCGGCTGCATTGTCCCGGTCCCCTTGTCCGCCGCCCGGCTGCGCGAGCGCGGCTACAACCAGGCGGTGGAGATCGCGCGCCGCCTCGGCAAAGGCCGGCTCGAGGTCGAGCTTTGCGAGCGCACCCGCGACGCTCGGCCGCAAATCGAGCTGCCGCTCGAGGAGCGCCAGCGCAATGTGCGCGGCGCCTTTCGCGTCCGGCGCAGCCTCGCCGGCGCGACCGTGGCGGTGGTCGACGACGTCATGACCACCGGCGCGACGCTGAACGAGATCGCGCGCACGCTCAAAGCCGCAGGCGCCGAGCGCGTCGTCAACTGGGTGGTCGCCCGCACCCCGCCCCATGATTGACGCAGTCCCGCTGCACATCGTCTTGGTGCAGCCCGAGATCCCGCCCAACACCGGCAACGTGATCCGCCTCGCCGCGAACAGCGGCGCGCGCCTGCACCTCGTCGAGCCGCTCGGCTTCACTATGGACGACCGGCAGCTCAAGCGCGCCGGGCTCGACTACCACGAGTACGCGCGCGTGCAGGTGCACCGCTCCTGGGACGCGGTGCGCCAGGCATTGGTGCAGGGCCGCTGGTTTGCCTTCACGACGCGCGCCACGCGCCTCTATACCGACGTGCATTACGCCGAGAACGATGTGCTGGTCTTCGGCTCGGAGACGACCGGGCTGCCCGAGCCGGTTTTGAAAACCTTTGCAGAGGAGCATCTCGTACGCCTGCCGATGCGCCCCGGCATCCGCAGCGTGAATCTGTCCAATGCCGTTGCCATCGCGGTGTTCGAGGCGTGGCGCCAGCTCGGCTTTTCAGGCGGCGCTTAGCGTTCCTTTTTCGGCTCGCGCGCGAGCAGCGCCTCCACTGCGGCCGCCGGTGACAGGGTACCGGCGAGAACGGCATTCACCGCGTCGGTGACCGGCATGTCGACCTTGCGCTCGGCGGCGAGGCGCGCCACCTCCTTGGCGGAGCGAACGCCTTCGGCGATATGGCCCAGGCCGGTCAGGATGGCGGGCAGCGGCCGGCCGCGGGCCAGCTCGAGGCCGACCCGGCGGTTGCGCGAGAGGTCGCCGGTCGCGGTAAGGATCAGGTCGCCGATGCCGGCGAGGCCCATCACCGTTTCCGGCTGTGCGCCGAGCGCCGCGCCGAGGCGCGCGATCTCGGCGAGGCCGCGCGTGATGAGCGCGGCGCGCGCGTTGAGCCCGAGGCCGAGTCCGTCGGAGATGCCGGCGGCGATCGCCATGACGTTCTTGACCGCGCCGCCGATCTCCACGCCGACCAGGTCGGTCGTGAAATACACGCGCAGGCGGCCGCCGTGCAGCCGCTCGGCCGCTTCGCGCGCGAACGCGGCGTCGGACGAGGCGAGCGTGAGCGCGCAGGGAAGCCCGCGCGCCACTTCCTCGGCGAAGGAAGGCCCCGACAGCGCGCCGAAGCGCACGCCCGGGCGCAGCGTCTCTTCCGCGATCTGGTGCGGCAGCGCGCCCGTGCCTTCCTCGAAGCCCTTGCAGAGCCAAACGACGCCCGTCTCGCCCCGCAGCCGCGCCAGGAGCTCGCGCAGTCCGGCGACCGGAGTCGCCGCCAGCACGAGCTCGGCGCCGGCCGTGGCGGCGGCAAGGTCATCGGTGATGGAAACCGAAGCCGGAACCGCGATGCCCGGCAGGTAACGCTCGTTGCCGCGCGTCTCGCGAATCTCCGCCGCACGCTCGGGATCGCGCGCCCAGAGGCGCACTTCGAGGCGCCGCGAAAGCACGCAGCTGATCGCGGTGCCCCAGGCGCCTGCGCCGAGGACCGCGACCTTCACTTAGTTGCGCGCGATCTGGACGTTGTCGGTCCCCTGCTGCTGCTGGATGCGCTGCATGTAGAGCGCCTCGAACGAGAGCGGCGCCAGCAGCACCGGCGGAAAGCCGCCGCGCACCACGAGGTCGGAGATGGTCTCGCGCAGGTACGGGAAGATGACATTCGGGCAGGCGATGCCGAGCAGCGGGTCGAGCTCCTGCGCGGGGACGTTGCGCACGGCGAAGATGCCGGCCTGCTTCGCCTCGGCGAGGAACAGCGTGCGCTCGCCGATGCGCGCGGTGACCGTGGCGCTTACCGTCACCTCGTAGTAGCCCTCCGCGAACGCCTCGGCGCCGGTGTCGATGCGCACCTCGAGCTGCGGCTGCGTCTGCTCGAGGAACACCTTGGGCGCGTTCGGGATCTCGAGCGAGAGGTCCTTCACGTAGACCTTCTCGATCTGGAAGGTGGCCGGCTGCTGCTGCGGGTTTTGCGCTTCGCTCATCTGGAAGCCTCGGCTCGTTTCTCGAGCAATGGATCGAGCTCGCCCTTGCGCTCGAGCTCGTAGAGATCGTCGCAGCCGCCGACATGGCGAGCGCCGATCCAGATCTGCGGCACCGTGCGCCGGCCGTTTGCCTTCTGCGTCATCTCGGCGCGCCGCGCCGGCTCGAGGTCGACGCGCACCTTGTCGATGGCGACGCCTTTCTCGACCAGCAGGCGCTCGGCCGCCTGGCAGAAGGGGCAGGCGGCGGTGCAGTACATCAGAACTCTCGCCTTCATCTCTCGACCGGCAGCCCGGCGTCCTGCCACGCCTTCATGCCGCCGGCGAGGCTGAAGACGCGCTCGAAGCCCTGCTTGCGCAGCGCCGCCGCGGCCTTGGTCGAGCGCTCGCCGCTCGCGCAATACACGATCAGCGGCTTCGCCTTGCGCTTCGCAAGTTCCGCGCCGGCCGCAGGGAGCCGCGCGACGGGCATGTTCTTCGCACCGAGCACGTGGCCGGCGCCGTATTCCGCCGCGTCGCGGACGTCGATGACGGAAGCGTCCTCGCGGTTGATGAGATGCGTCGCCTGCGCGGGCGTCACCCACGGGCCGCCGCTCGCGCGGCGAAGGTACGGCCACACGAGCATGCCGCCGGAGACAAGCGCGACGAGGACGAGCAGATAGTTCTGCCGGAGGAAGTCGAGGAAGGTGGGCACTGGAAGCGACTGATTATAATCGGCACATGCACCGGCTCGTGCTGCTACGCCACGGCGAGTCCGTCTGGAACAGCGAAAACCGCTTCACGGGATGGACCGACGTCGACCTGTCGCCGGACGGTATCGGCGAGGCGCGCGCCGCCGGCCGCCTGCTCAGGAAGGACGGCTACCGCTTCGACCTCACCTTTACCTCGGTGCTCAAGCGCGCGATCCGCACGCTCTGGATCGCGCTCGAGGAGCTCGACCAGATGTGGCTGCCCGAGGAGAAGAGCTGGCGGCTGAACGAGCGCCACTACGGCGCGCTGCAGGGCCTGAACAAGGCCGAGATGGCGGCCAAGTTCGGCGAGCAGCAGGTCCTCGTCTGGCGGCGCAGCTACGACACGCCGCCGCCCGAGCTCGACGCCAAGGATCCGCGCTACGAAGGCAACGATCCGCGCTACAAGGGCGTAGCGGTGCCGCGCACGGAATGCCTGAAGGACACCGTGGCGCGCGTGCTTCCTTATTGGAACAGCACCCTCGCGCCCGCGATCCGCGGCGGCCAGCGCGTGCTCGTCGCCGCGCACGGCAACTCGCTGCGCGCGCTCGTCAAGTACCTGGACAACATCAGCGACGAGGCGATCGTCGGCCTGAACATCCCCACCGGCATCCCGCTCGTCTACGAGCTCGACGACTCGCTCAAGCCGAGGACGCACTATTACCTCGGCAACCCCGAGGAAGTCGCGCAGCGCATCGCCGCGGTTTCCGCGCAGGGCAAGGTCAGGGTCTGATCCGCCCGCTCCTGCTCGCGCTGCTGTTCACGACAAGCGCGGTGCAGGCGGCGCCCAGGCAGGAGGAGCTCGCCGCCCTGAGGAAGCGCATCGACGCGCTCACCGCCGAGCTGCAGAAAAAGGAAGCGACGCAGCGCGAGGCGCGCGACGCGCTGCGCGACTCCGAGCGCGCGATTTCCGACGCCAATCGAGCCCTGGCGGGGATAGCCTCCGAGAGCCGCGCCGTGCGCGGCGACGCGGCGCGCCTCGCCGGCCATCAGCAGGCGCTCGAGCAGCGGCTCGCGGCCCAGCAGCGGGCGGTCGAACGCATGCTGATCGCCCGCTACGCCGGCGGCGCGCCCGACGCGGTGCGCGTCGCGCTCTCGGGCGACGATCCCGGCGCGCTGGGACGGCGCCTGCAATATGCTGCCGATCTCTCGCGCGCCGCCGCGGCGCTCATCGCCGGCTACCGCGAGGGCCTGTGGCGGCTCGCGCAGCTCGCCGAAGAAGCGCAGGCGAAGCGCGTCCGGCTCGGCGAGCTGGAGGACGCCCGCCGCGCCGATCGTGCGCGCCTTGTCAGGCAACGTCAGGAGAAAGGCCGCGTACTCGCCAGCCTGGGCAGCGAGCTGCGGCGCGGGCGCAAGGAAATCAAGGGACTTAAGGCCGACGAAGCGCGGCTGGCGCGCCTCGTGGCGGAGCTTGCGCGGGTGGTGCCTTCGGCGCCCAACGATGAGCAATTTTCCCGGTTGCGCGGGCGGCTGCGGCTTCCGGTGCGCGGGGAACTGACGGGGCGGTTCGGGGGTCTCTTTATTCGCGCCCCCGAAGGTCAGCCGGTGCGCGCCGTGGCGCGCGGCCGCGTAGTCTACGCGGACTGGATGCGCGGCTTCGGCAACCTGCTGATCGTCGACCACGGGGAAAACTACCTGTCGATTTATGCCAACAACGAGGCGCTCCTGAAGCAGGTCGGCGACGTCGTCGAAAGCGGCGAGCCGCTCGCCACGACGGGCTCGAGCGGTGGCAACGAGGAAACCGGTTTATACTTTGAAATGCGGCATTTAGGCCGCCCCTTCGACCCGCGGCAGTGGGTCCAGCTCAAATAGGCAGCGCGATTCCCACTATGCAAAAGCTTCGCAGTTTCGGATTCATCCTGATCGGCGCCATCGCCGGCGTGCTCGTCAGCCTCAACTTCCAGGCGATCGCCGACCGCGCCACGCGCTCGGCGCTGCCGATCGACGAGCTGCGCGCGTTCACCGAAGTGTTCGGCGCGATCAAGACCAACTACGTCGAGCCGGTCGAGGACAAGAAGCTCATCACCGAGGCGATCAACGGCATGCTGACCGGCCTCGATCCGCACTCCGCTTATCTGGACCAGGAAGCGTTCAAGGAGCTGCAGGTCGGCACGCAGGGCCAGTTCGGCGGCCTCGGCATCGAGGTCGGCATGGAAGACGGCTTCGTCAAGGTGATCTCGCCGATCGAGGACACGCCGGCGTTCAAGGCGGGCATCAAGCCGAACGACCTGATCGTCAAGCTCGACGAGACGCCGGTGAAGGGCATGACCCTGAACGACGCCGTGAAGAAGATGCGCGGCAAGCCCAACACCCAGATCACGCTCACCATCTCGCGCAAGGGCGAAAGCGCGCCGATCGTCGTCACGCTCACGCGCGCGGTCATCCACGTGCAGAGCGTGAAGTCGAAGATGTTCGAGCCGGGCTACGCCTGGATCCGCGTCTCGCAGTTCCAGGAGCAGACGCCCGAGAGCATGGTCAAGCAGATCGACGCGCTCTTCAAGCAGGGCCCGGTGAAAGGACTGGTGCTCGACCTGCGCAACGACCCGGGCGGCCTGCTGCACGGCGCGGTCGCGGTCAGCGCCGCGTTCCTGCCGGCGAAGTCGCTCGTCGTCTCCACCGACGGCCGGGCCGAGGACTCGCGCAAGAAGTTCTACGCCGTGCCCGACGACTACGCGCGGCGCGGCGACGACGTGCTGAAGAGCCTGCCGGCCGCGGTGAAGAGCGTGCCGATGGTCGTGCTCGTGAACGGCGGCTCGGCCTCGGCTTCCGAGATCGTCGCCGGCGCGCTGCAGGACTCGAAGCGCGCCAAGGTGATCGGCACGCAGACCTTCGGCAAGGGCTCGGTGCAGACCATCATGCCGCTCGGCAACAACACCGCGATCAAGCTCACCACCGCGCGCTACTACACGCCGAGCGGGCGCTCGATCCAGGCGCTCGGCATCACGCCCGACATCATGGTCGAGGATCCGAGCGACACCGCGATCCGCGTGCGCGAAGCCGACCTGCAGCGCCACCTCGAGAACACGCGTGCCCAGGCGCAGCAGGATCCGAAGAAGGAAGCGACGGTCACTCGCGCCAAGCCGACGACGCCCTCGCCGGCCGAGCAGAAGCCGCTTGAGCTTGGCGGCAAGGACGACTTCCAGCTCCAGCAGGCGGTCGCCTTCCTGAAGGGCCAGCCGGTGCAGCAGCAGTCGCCCACGGTCGCGCAGCAGCAGGCCGCGACGACGTCCACCAAAGACTGAACGACGAGCAGCTTCTCCGCTACAGCCGCCACATCCTCCTCCCCGAGTTCGGGGTGGAGGGGCAGGAGAAGCTGCGCGCCGCCTCGGCGCTGATCCTCGGCGCGGGCGGCCTCGGCTGCCCCGCCGCGCTCTACCTCGCCGCTTCCGGCATCGGGCGCCTCACGCTCGCCGACGGCGACAGCGTCGACCTCACCAACCTGCAGCGGCAGATTCTCTACCGCACCGACTCGATCGGCACGCCGAAGGTCGAGGCCGCGCGCAAGGCGCTGCGCGAAGTGAATCCGGATGTCGCCGTCGTCCCCTTGCAGAAGAGAGTCTCCGAGTTCGGCGATCTGGTAAGGCAGGCCGATATCGTTCTCGACTGCTCCGACAATTTCGCGACCAGGCATGCGCTGAACCGCGCCTGTGTAGCCCACCGAAAGCCCCTGGTGTCCGGCGCTGCCATGCGCTTCGACGCGCAGCTCATGGTGTTCGACCTCTCGCAGCCCGACTCGCCGTGCTACTCGTGCCTTTTTCCCGAGGCAGGCGAATTCGAGGAAGTGCAGTGCTCCACCATGGGCGTGCTCGCGCCGCTCACCGGCGTCGTCGGCGCGATGCAGGCGATGGAAGCGATCAAGCTGCTCGCCGGCATCGGCGAGCCGCTCTCCGGGCGCCTGATGGTGATCGACGCCAAGAGCGCCGAGTGGCGCACGATGAAGGTCGTGAAAGACCCGTCCTGCACCGTCTGCAACAACCCCTAATCAGGGACAGACCACGTTTCTTGAACGTCCCTCGACTGCATGGCGATGAGTTCGGGCTCCGTCCCCGAATTCCGCCTGCAGAAAAGGTGGTCTGTCCCTGATTAGGACAGCAGGTATTTGCGCTGGGCGGAGTAGCTCTCGCTCGGCTTGCGCGTGAAGCCGCTTTTGCCGAACTGGTGCATGCAGCCGATCGCGTAGCGCACCATCGCGCCGGCCCGGCCGGCGGCATCGCCCTCCTCGGCGAGGCGCAGCGACTGCTTGAGCGTCGCCTCGAAGCGGTCGAAGAACTGGTTCATGCGCACCTGCAGCCGCTCGTGCTCGCCGACCAGTGCATCGCCGGTCATGACGCGCACCATGCCGGGATTCTTCTCGGCGAAGGCGAGCAGCATCTCGGTGAGCTTCTCGGCCTGGCGGCGGCCGTCGGCCTCGTCTTCGGTAATGCGGTTCGCTAGCGTGAACACCGAGCTCTCGATGAACTCGATCAGCCCCTCGTACATCTGCGCCTTGGAAGCGAAATGGCGGTACAGGGCCGCCTCGGAGACGCCGAGGCTCTCGGCAAGCGCGGCGGTGGTGATCTTCTCCCACTTCGGCGCCTCGAGCATCTGCGCGAGTGCCTTGAGAATGTCCAGCCGACGTTCGCCTTTGGCGCGGGGCAAGGGAGAGGGACGAAGTGATTCTTAACTTCATTCTAGACTCAGCCTTGGCGGAAAACTAGGCGAGGCAGGTCGACCACGGAAGCGACGCGCAGGTCGACGAACGGCACCCGGCGCCGCTCGGCGCTCACCCATACCGTGGACATGCCTAGCCGGTGCGCCGAGCGCAGGTTCTCCAGCGCGTCGTCGACGAAGACGCAGCGATGCGGGTCGAGATGGTGCACTTGCAGCAAAGCGTGGAAGCCGTGCAGCGCCGGCTTGCCGCGATAGCGCGCGTCCTCGATCGTGTAGACCGCCTGGAAATAGCGCCACAGGCCGATCGCCCGCAGCACCTCCTCCACGTAATGGCGCGGCGCATTGGAGAAAACCAGCTTCCGCCCGCCCAGCCGGGCGAGCGCATGCTTGAGCGCGTTCTCGCGCACCACCATGTCGGCCAGCTCGGGGAAAACGTGCGTCTCGCGCAGGAAATGGCGCGGGTCGGCCCCGTGGTGGCGCATCAGCCCGTTCAGCGTCGTGCCGTAGGTGCGCCAGAAGCTCTCGCGGATCGCGTCCGCGCTGGCCGCATCGACGCCGAAATAGCGCTGCAGGTACTCGTTGATCTGCCGATGCATGTCCGGAAAGATGCGGACCCGCGCATCGTGCAGCGTGTTGTCGAGGTCGAAGATCCACACCCGCCGCGACGGCGGGAGCCTAGCGATTCGCACGTCCGCTTCTATTCCTACTTGCTACGAATGAGCGTGCCGACGCCCTGGTCGGTGAGCACTTCGAGGAGCAGCGCGTGCGGCACGCGTCCGTCGATGATGTGCACGCTCTTGACGCCGTTGCGCGCCGCGTCGAGCGCCGAGCCGATCTTCGGCAGCATGCCGCCCGAGACGACGCCCTTGCCTACGAGGTCGTCGATCTTCTTCGGCGTAAGGCCGGTGAGCAGCCGACCTTCCTTGTCGAGCACGCCCGGCGTGTTGGTCATGACGACGAGCTTCTCGGCGCGCAGGATCTCGGCCAGCTTGCCGGCCACGAGGTCGGCGTTGATGTTGTAGGTCGTGCCGTCCGAGCCGGTGGCAATCGGCGCGACGACCGGGATGAAGCCGCCGCCTTCCAGCGCGTGGATCACCGCCGGATTGATCGACTCGATCTCGCCCACCTGGCCGAGATCGATGTGGCCGTTCTCCTTCGATGCGAGAACCATCTTGCGGGCGCGGATGAAGGCGCCGTCCTGGCCGGTGAGCCCGACCGCCTTGCCGCCCGCCTGGTTGATCAGCTCGACCACTTCCTTGTTGACCTGCCCGCCGAGCACCATCTCCACCACGTCCATCGTCTCGGCGTCGGTGACGCGCATGCCCTGCACGAACTCGCCCTTCTTGCCGAGCCGCAGCAGCAGCTCCTCGATCTGCGGGCCGCCGCCGTGCACCACCACCGGGTTCATGCCGACCAGCTTGAGCAGCACCACGTCGTGCGCGAAGCCGGCCTTCAGCTCCTCCTCGATCATCGCGTTGCCGCCGAACTTGACGACGATCGTTTTGCCGTGGAAACGCTGGATGTAGGGCAGCGCCTCCGCGAGCACGCGCGCCTTGTCGGCGGCCTGGGAGCTGTGCTGGAAGGGGGCGTTCATCGCGCCCCCTGATTTTACGGAAAAACCTACTGGATGCTGATCTGCTTGCGCGAGGCGGGTGCTTTTTTGGGCAGGGTGAGCTCCAGGACGCCGTCCTTGAACTTCGCCTCGGCCTTCGCCTCGTCGACTTCCTGCGGCAGGGCGAAGCTGCGCATCACCTTGCCGTAGACGCGCTCGCTGTGCAGCACGCGCTCGTCCTTCGCGGCTTCCTTCTCGCGCTTCACTTCGGCTTCCAGCGTGACCTGCGCGCCGTCGATGTTGACGTGGATGTCTTCCTTCTTGACACCCGGCAGCTCGGCGGTCACCAGGTAAGCGCCGTTCTTCTCCGCGACATCGACCTTGGCGCGAGGCAGCGCGACGCCGCCGTCGCCTCGGCCTTCGAACGCGGCGAGCGGCCGCACGAAGAAGCCCTTGAACAGATCGTCGACCAGCTCGTTCACCGGGTCGAAGCGGGTTACAGTGGCCATATGGCTCTCCTATCTCGGTGGGGCAGTGGCCCCGGTTGATTCCAAGGTAGGGACGGCCGGCGGCGTTTCAAGGGGGTGCGCGGTGTGCGGCCGCGAGTTCCGGTGCGGCGCCGGCGAGGCGGGGTGCTGGTGCGCGAGCCTGCCGCCGCTCGAGCCGCTGCCGGGGCGCGGCTGCCTGTGCCCGGAGTGCCTCGAGAGCGAGCTCAGAGAACGTAGCGCGCAAGGTCCTCGTCTCTAGCGAGCTCGCCCAGTCGCTCATCGACGTACGCGGCATCGACGGCGATCCTGCCCGGGCCGCGCTTGCCGGCCTCGAAGGATACTTCCTCGAGCAGCTTCTCGAGCACGGTGTAAAGGCGCCGCGCGCCGATGTTCTCGGTCTTCTCGTTGACCTGCCAGGCGATCTCGGCGATGCGCCGGATCGCCTCGGACCGGAAGTCGATCTCGACGCCCTCGGTCGCGAGCAGCGCCTGGTACTGCTTCACCTGGCTCGCGTCGGTCGCGACCAGGATCCGCTCGAAGTCCTCGACCGAGAGCGGGTCGAGCTCGACGCGGATCGGGAAGCGGCCCTGCAGCTCGGGGATAAGGTCCGAGGGCTTGGCGAGGTGAAAGGCGCCCGAGGCGATGAACAGGATGTGGTCGGTCTTGACCATGCCGTAGCGCGTCGACACCGTCGTGCCCTCGACCAGCGGCAGCAGGTCGCGCTGCACGCCTTGCCGCGACACGTCGGCGCCCTGCACCTCGGCGCGGCTCGTGATCTTGTCGATCTCGTCGAGGAACACTATGCCGTTCTGCTCGGCGTTCGCCAGCGCGCGCGTCTTCAGCTCGTCGTCGTTGACGAGGCGAGCCGCCTCTTCCTCGGTGAGCACCTGCATCGCCTCGCGCACCTTCATGCGGCGCAGGCGCTTGCGGCCGCCGCCCAGGCCGGACAGCATGCCCTGAATCTGCGAGGTGAGCTCCTCCATGCCGGGCGGCGCGAGGATCTCCATCTGCGGCTGCACGGCGGCGACCTCGACGTCGACGTCCTTGTCGTCGAGCGCGCCCTCGCGCAGCTTCTTGCGGAAGTTCTGGCGCGTGACGTTGTCCGCCTCGCCGGAACGGAAGCCGACCAGCACGTCGAGCACGCGCTCCTCGGCGGAATCCTGAGCCCGCGTGCGCACGCGGCGCATCGCCTGCTCGCGCGTCTGCTTGACGCTGATCTCCACCAGGTCCCTGACTATCGTGTCGACGTCGCGCCCGACGTAGCCGACCTCGGTGAACTTGGTCGCCTCGACCTTGATGAACGGCGCGTCGGCGAGGCGCGCGAGGCGGCGCGCGATCTCGGTCTTGCCGACGCCCGTGGGGCCGATCATCAGGATGTTCTTCGGCGTGATCTCCTGGCGCAGCGGCTCGGCGACCTGCTGGCGGCGCCAGCGGTTGCGCAGCGCGATCGCGACCGCGCGCTTCGCCCTTCCCTGCCCGATGATGTACTTGTCCAGCTCGTGGACGATTTCCTGCGGCGTCATGCTGCTCACAACTCAAACCTCCGGAAAAGGGGTCTGACCCCTTTATTCGAGGACTTCGATGCTGCGCTGATGATTGGTGTAGATGCAAAGGTCGGCGGCGATGGCGAGCGACTTGTCGACGATCTCTTTTGCGGAAAGATTGGTGTGGTCAAGGAGCGCGCGCGCGGCGGACTGCGCGTACGGCCCGCCCGAGCCGATGGCGACGATGCCGTGCTCGGGCTCGAGCACGTCGCCCGCGCCGGTGATGATCAGCGAATGCTCGCGGTCGGCGACCGCCAGCATCGCCTCCAGGCGGCGCAGGATGCGGTCGGTGCGCCAGTCCTTGGCCAGCTCGACCGCCGAGCGCATCAGGTTGCCCTGGTGCTTCTCGAGCTTCGCCTCGAAGCGCTCGAACAGCGTGAACGCGTCGGCGGTGCCGCCGGCGAACCCGGCGAGGATCCGGTCGTGGTGCAGGCGGCGCACCTTCTTCGCGCCGCCCTTGACGACCACGTTGCCGAGCGTCACCTGGCCGTCGCCGCCGAGCGCGACCGACGCGCCGCGGCGCACGGAAAGAATGGTCGTGCCGTGGAAGGTTTCCATGGGAATAGCCTCAAAGATGGCGCTTCAGGCGGCGGATTTCAACCGCGTCGCGAACACGCCGAGACCGAGCAGCGTCATGATGCAGACGATGAGCGGCCCGGGCGGCATGTCGGAGACGAGCGACACGGCGAGCCCGGCCGCATAGGCGGCGGCGCTCAGCGCATAGCCGACCAGGAGCCGCCGCCGCCCGAAATGCCGGCTGGCGAGCGCCGGCACGATGAGCGTGGCGAACACGAGATAGACGCCGACCAGCTGCACCGAAGCCGTGACCGCGAACGCGAAAAGTACGTAAAAGCGCGCGTGCCAGCGGTTCCACAGGTACAGGATGAGCGCATACAGGAGCGCGACTATTGCGAGCTTGGCCGGATCTGCCCACAGGATCTGGCCGACCAGGAGGTCCTTCAGGTGCTCGGCGCCGTGCGGATTGGACGCGAGCAGCAGGATCGCCGCGTTCGCCGCGACGACGAACGTCACGCCGATGATCGCCTCCTGCACCTCGGGCCAGCGCTGGTCGCTCCAGTTGAGCGCGAGCGCGCCGGCGAGCGCCGCGCCGAGCGCCGCGACCTGGACCGCGGCGCCCTGCGGCTCGAAGCCAAGCCAGTCGGCGACGATCACCCCCAGCCCCGCGATCTGCGCCACCGCGAGATCGATGAACACGATGCCGCGCTTGAGCACCTGGATGCCGAGCGGCACGTGCGTGGCCGTGACGAGCAGCCCGGCGAGCAGCGCCGGCCAGAGGATCGACAGGGCGGCGGTGTCGATCTTCATGGCACCGCGGCGTTCAGCCGCGCGATCAGGTCGTCGAAGTAGCCGTACAGGTCCGACGCCGCGCGGCTTCCGCCGACCGTGAACGGCAGCATCACCTTCGGGATGCCGGTGCGCTGGGAAAGAAAGTCGGCGGCGCGCGGATCGTCGTAGCTCGAGTAGATGATCACCTTGGCCGGCTCGCGCTTCATGCGCTCGACGAGCTCGACGAGGTGCGCGGTGGTCGGCGGAATGCCCGGCAGCGGCTCGAGCGTGTCGATCTCGCGCAGCTCGAGCCAGCGCACGAGATAGCTGAACGCCTTGTGGTGCTCGACGATCGGCACGCCTTTCAGGCGCGCGGCCTGCTGCTGCCAGCGCTCGATCGCCGCCTGCCAGCGCTCGCCGAACGTCACCGTGCGGCCGCGATAATAGTTCGTGTTGTCGCGATCGAGCGCGGCCAGCCGCTCGCCGAGCGCCGCCGCCACCCTGGCGATGTTGCGCGGATCGGTGTGGATGTGCGGATTGCCGCCGGGGTGGATGTCGCCCTGCGAGCGGTCGACGACCGTCGGCACGTCGAGCCGCTCCACGAACTGCGAGGCTTCGAGATAGCCCTGCGTGCCCGGCTGCACGCGCGAATTTCCCGCCTGCGAGAGCAGCACGGGGAGCCAGCCGATCTCGAGCTGCGCGCCCGAGCAGAAAAGCAGGTCCGCGTTGCGCAGCTGCGCGATCAGGCTCGGCCGCGCCTCGATGCGATGCGGATCCTGGAACGCCGAGGTGGCGGCGACGGCGCTCACCTTGTCGCCGCCGATCTCGCGCGCCAGCGCGGCCCACTCCGGCTCGCAGGCGAAGATCTTGAGCGCGGCGAAGGCAGGCGTGCACAAGGCGAGGAGCAGGAAAGCGATGACGGCTCTCATGGCGCTCGTCCTAGAACTTGTGCGCGCCGTGCGCGCCGAGGCTGGCGATGTACTGGATGAACAGCTGGTTGTCGGGCTCGCCCATGCGCGAGTAGTCGCGCGCGAGCTGCAGGCGCACGCGGCTGAACTCGCTCGGGTTCCAGTCCACCATGACGCTGTGCTTGGTCGGCACGTAGCTGCCCGAGTCGAGCCGGTCATAGCGGTAGCCGGCGCGCCACTGCGGCATGAATTGCCAGACGCCTTGCCCATACCAGCCCGACTGGCGCGACGAATACGGCCCCGCCAGCGCCGCTCCCGTCGCGTCGAGGGTGAGCTGGCCCTCCTCGTCGCGATGGAAATATTCGCCCTGCAGCTTGAAGTTCCGCACCGTCGAATTGCCACGCGGCGACCACTTCAGCACGCCGCTCAGCGCCCAGAGTCGGCTCGTGCCGGTGAAGGCATTGGTCACGCCCGCCGGATCCTCGTACGTGCGGTCCTGCGGATCGGTGCTGAAGTACGAGACACCCGACTGCCACGCCAGGCTCTCCCCGAGGTCGCCGCCGACGGTGGTGAAGAGATTCAGCGAGCCGAGTCCGTTCTTGCCCCCCTTCGGCACGCTCGCCGGGAAGGCGCGCCCGCGGCCGAGCTCGGCGCCGATGTCCCAGTAGAGGTCGGTGGGCGCGAGCCAGCGCACCTGCACGCCGTCCTCGCCGAGTTGCCCGCCGAGGAACGCCTTGAGCACGAGCGGCGCGTCGGTGAAATCCCAGGCGTGCGGATGCTGCTGGTTCTGGTAGCCGACCGCCGAGAAGAAGCGCCCGGCCTTCGCGGTGAAGCCGCGCGGCAGCGCCGTCGTCTCGATGTAGCCCTCCTCAACCCCGATGCTGTTGTCGTCGGGCGCGATGGCGGCGATCAGCGTGCCGCGGAACAGCGGATCGATATTGGCCGAGAGCGCGAGCTCCGACTCGCCGAGGCTGAAGCCGCGCGGCGGCGGCGCCACCTCGCCCATCGTCGGCACGAAGCCCGTGATGTGATAGGTCTGCGGATCGCGCTGCAGGTCGGCGTAGACGCCGTTCAGGATGACCGACAGCGCGGGATTGAAGGCGTTCTGCGCCGCGGGCGGCGACGGCTGCGCCTGCGCGGCAGGCGTCGCCACGCTGAGCGCCATGGCCCACAACAAAGCTCGCTGCATTTGCTTCTCTCCCGAGAATGGACAACGTTGCGCGTCTTGCGGCGCGCGGGGGTGAACCGCTTCAGGAGAGCGCGGGCGGGCCCCTAGACTGCGGAGCGAGCGGGCGGTACTGCGCCGCGGACGAGGCCGCAGCGACGAACGCGATGTCGCAAAGCGAAAGCAGCTCGGCATGCGGCGCGGATGGGCTGACTGCGCCGAGCACCGTGCCGAGGAGGTCGTGCAGGTCGCACAGCTTTTTCCCATCGCTGCTCTTGGAGCTGGCTTGCCCGGCGGCATGCCAGAAGTCGTGCGCCAGCGCGGTCTGCTGCGCGAGCAGGATCGCGCAGACGAGCAAGACGCGCGCGACTATCTGGCGAGGCATTCCTCGAGACCGGCGAGGAAGATGTCCTTCGGCAGCTTCTTGCCGATGAACACCATCACCGAGCGCTTCTTCTCGGCCTTGCTCCAGGGCTTGCCGAGGTCGCCGCCCATCATCATGTGCACGCCCTGGAACACGACGCGGCGCGGATTGCCCTTCATCCACAGCACGCCCTTGTAGCGCAGCAGGTCCGGGCCATACACCTGGATCATGCCGGACAGGAACTGCTCGAGCTTCTCGCCGTTGAAGGGCTTGTCGGACTTGAACACGAACGACTCGACCTCGTCGTGGTGCTCGTGCGCGATGTCGGTGAGGAAGTTCGGATCGAGGTCGAGGATCGCGTTCAGGTTGAAGCCGCGGATGTCGAGCACTTCCGCGATCGGTGCGTTGCCGAAGTGCACGGGCTTGATCGGCGCCCTCGGATTCATCCTCCGGATACGCTCGGACAATGTCTTGACCTGGTCTTCCGAAACGAGATCCGTCTTCGACATCAAAATGCGGTCGGCAAAGCCCACCTGCTCCTGCGCCTCGTGGAACTCGTCGAGCTGCTGCGGCGCGTGCTTCGCGTCGACCAGCGTGATGATCGAGTCGAGCAGGTAGTAGTTGCCGATCTCCTCGTCGGTAAAGAACGTCTGCGCCACCGGTCCGGGGTCGGCCATGCCGGTGGTCTCGATCACCACGCGGTCGAACTTGAGCGCGCCCTGGTCGCGCCGCTCTTTCAGCGCGCCGAGGATGCGGATCAGGTCGCCGCGCACGGTGCAGCAGATGCAGCCGTTGTTCATCTCGACGATCTGCTCGTCGGACTTCTCGATGATCTCGCTGTCGACCCCGGTCTCGCCAAACTCGTTCTCGATCACGGCGATGCGCTGCCCGTGGTCTTCCTTAAGGATGCGGTTGAGCAGCGTGGTCTTGCCGCTGCCGAGAAATCCGGTCAGGATGGTGACCGGGACCATGCTCGTCTCCTGCATGGTGGGGGATTCTACCGATGAACCGACGGCGTCTCCTTCTCGGCACCCTTGCCTGCCTGCCCTTGCGCACGTGGGCTGCGCCCTCCTACGGGCGCGTGCGGCGCTTCGCCGGCGAGGTCTATGTCAACGACTCCCCGGTCGCCCGCGACACGGCGATCGAGTCGGGGCACACGATAAGCACCGGCGCGGACGGCGAGATCTGGTTCACCGTCGGCCAGGATGCCTTTTTCCTGCGCCCGAACAGCCGCCTGCGCCTCGATACCGTGGACGCCGCGTCTAGCGTGATCGACCTGCTGCGCTTCGCGGGCGGCGCGTTCGGCGCCACCTTCTCGCGCGGCCCGGCGCGCCAGCTCGTCACGCCGACCTCGACGATCGGCATCCGCGGCACGGGCGTCTACCTGGAAGCCGCGTCGCGCTGGACCTATCTCTGCACCTGCTTCGGTACGACCGAGATCGCCGGCCTCGACAAGAACGACCATTCGGCGGAGATCCAGAGCCGCCACCATACCGCGCGACGCATCGACGCCGACGGCAGCATCCTCGCCATGCCGGTGGAGCGCCATACCAACGAGGAAATGATTTACCTGGAGCAGCTCGTCGGCCGCCCGAACCCCTTCTTCTAATCAGGGACAGACCACCTTTTATCCGGGGAAGAGCTCGGAGCCTGATGTATCTCCCTGTCGCGCCGGTCGTCCGGGAATTCCATGTTCGACGCGGCGCCCGACCGCACGTGCCATCACGCTCTTGAATCGCTTGTCACCGAAGACGTAGCCCGCGTTGGTGGCGCGGCGGATCTCGTCGAATTCGGGTGCAGCGACGGTGCCGAACAAGTCCCGGTATGTCGCCTGCCGTTCGCGCGATTCGGCGCCCAGACGCATATATTCGTCATGCGGCGTCAGATAGTCGCATGACGCACCACATGCGTTTGCCTGGAAGCTCGACCATGGATAAAGCGCCGCGCTTTGCGCCAGACCGGCGCGAACCGGATTTAGCTCGATATAGCGATGACACACGAGCAGATAGCTTTCCGACTGCACCAGGCAGGACTTGAAGCGCCCCTCCCAGAGATTGCCGGTCCGCTTGTAGTTCTTGTTCACGTATTGCGCATAAAGTTGCCCGATGCTCTTCATCAATATTGCGCAACTGTCCAAGGCATGCGCGGTTACGAGCAAGTGGACGTGATTGGTCATGAGACAGAACGCATGAAGGAAACAACGCGCGCGCGGCAGGAACCTGGCAAGGTGAAAAAGATAAAACTGCCGATCCTCAGGCGTGAAGAAACAAGCCGCGCGGTTATTGCCGCGTTGAAGGAGGTGCACCGCGGCCCCGGCAACCATGATGCGCGCGTGTCTCGGCATGTCGGATGAAACGCCGCGGCCCGGCTCCGCGTTGACGAAAAAAGGTGGTCTGTCCCTGTTTAGGTTTTGAGGACCAGCAGGCCTTTGAGGTATTCGCCTTCGGGGAATTCGAGGGCGACGGGATGGTCGGCCGCGGCGCTGAAGCGCTCGACGATCTTCGCCTCGGCGCCCGCGTCGAGCGCGGCGCCGGCGATGATCGACTGGAAGAGCGCGGCGTCGACGCCGCCCGAGCAGGAGAAGGTCGCGAGCAGGCCGCCCGGACGCAGCAGCTTGAACGCGAGCAGGTTGATGTCCTTGTAGGCGCGCGCCGCGTTCCGAGCCTGCGCGGCGGTCGGCGCGAATTTCGGCGGGTCGAGGACGACGAGATCGAAGCTCGCGCCCTGGTCGCGGAGCTTGCGCAGCTGCGCGAAAACGTCGGCCTGCACGAACTCGACCTTCGCGGCGTCGAGGGAATTCGCGGCCAGGTTTTCCCGCGCGATCTGCACCGCATCGCCCGAGGATTCGACCGCCGTAACGCGCTTCGCGCCGCCGGCCAGCGCGTTGATCGCAAAGCCGCCGCTATACGAGAAGCCGTCGAGCACTTCGCGGCCCGCGGCCAGGCTGCGCACGCGCTGCCGGTTCTCGCGCTGGTCGAGGAAGAAGCCGGTCTTCTGCCCCTCCTCCACGTCGACGCGGAAGTTGAGACCGTACTCGATGATCGGGCAGCGCTTGGCCTCCCGGTCGCCGCGCGCGAAGCCGACGCGCGCCGGGAGCCCCTCGAGCTTGCGCGTCTCGGCGTCGGAGCGCTCGTACACCGCGGCGCAGCCCGAAAGCTCGACCAGCGCATCGAGGATCGGATCGCGCCAGCGCTCGACCCCGGCGGCGAGGAACTGCGCTACCAGCACGTCGGCGTAGCGGTCGACGATGAGCCCCGGCAGCCCGTCCGACTCGCCGTGCACGAGCCGCAGCGCATTGCTGTGCCGCGACGCGGGTAGCGCCTCGCGCAGGGCCAGCGCCTGCGTCACGCGGCTCCGGAAGAAGCCGGCATCGACCTCCCGCGCCGGATCGAATGTCCAGACACGCGCGCGAATCTGCGACTTGGGGCTGTACGCCGCACGTGCCAGCAGCTTTCCCGAACTGTCTTTTATTTCGACGCTGTCACCCGAACCCGGCTTGCCGGTCACTTTCTCGATCGCGCCGGAGAAGATCCACGGGTGGCGCCGGCGCAGCGATTTTTCACGGCCCTTCTTTAAAGAAATCACTTTTTCCGTGCCCTCGGATGCGCGGCGTCGTAGACCTTGGCAAGCGCCTGGAAGTCGAGGTGCGTGTACACCTGGGTGGTCGAGATGCTGGCGTGGCCGAGCATTTCCTGCACCGCGCGCAGGTCCTGCGACGATTGCAGCACGTGCGTGGCGAAGGAATGGCGCAGCATGTGCGGATGCACGTGCTGCGACGAGCCGGCCAGGCGCGCCCAACGCCTCAGCCGCGCCGCGACGACGGCGGCGGATATGCGCCGGCCACGGCTGCCGACGAACAGCGCCTTCTCTTCCGGCCTGGCGATCGAGCCCCGAGCTGCCAGCCAGGACGCCAAGGCGCTGCGCGCCTTCGCGCCGACCGGCACGCTGCGCGTCTTCGAGCCTTTGCCGGTCACCGTCACCTCGCCCTGCGCGAGATCGAGCCGCCCGTCGTCCACGTCGAGCGCGACGAGCTCGCCCACGCGCAGGCCCGACGAATAGAGCAGCTCGAACATCGCGCGATCGCGCAGCGACGCCGGGTCGGCGGCCTCGCCGCCCTCGAGCAGCTTCTGCGCCGCTTCGACGGAGAGCGCCTTGGGCAGCGGCCGCGCCGCCCTCGGCGCGCGGATGCCGAGCACCGGGTTGGCGCGCAGGCCGCGATGGCGGACCAGCCAGCGAAACCAGCCGCGCCATGCCGAAAGCACGAGGGCTAGCGTGCGCGGCGACAGGCCTTTGCCGTGCAGCAGCGCGACCGAGCGGCGGATCTGCGCAGCCTGGATATCTTTCAGTGGCTGATCCTTGACCAGGCTCTGCAAGAGCCCAAGCGCATGTGCATAGTTGCGCAACGTCGCCGGCGAGAGCCGGCGCTGGTGCTTCAGCGCGTCGAGGTAGTCGCGGACATGCTTATCCGCGTCCATGGATTACAGTCGTGCGCTGAGCCCGGCCGCGCACAGCTCGCCGACGCGGCGCAGGTAAAGCGTGCCCATGTCGGGATAGAAGCGCTTCGGGTCCTCGGCTCCGAGCGCGAGAACGCCGAACACCGCCGTCTCGCCGAGCGGCACGAGCGCGATCGAGCGGACGTGCTCGGCGGCCTCGGCGAAGCAGGGCGTGAACGGATTGCCGCCCGCGGGCCCGCACTGGGGGCCGCCGAGCGTATCGGCGAAGCGCCGCTGCGCGTCGTCGACCGGTTTTGCCTCGTCGAAATCCACCGGCACCGACTTGCCCCAGACGCGCAGCGCGACGTGCGGCACGGCGAAGTCCTCGCGCAGGTGGAAGTAGAGCGAGCGCACGAGCGCCGGGAAGTCCGCCGTGCCGACGAGCGCCACCGCGAGGCGGTGCACCTTCTCGCTGATCGCGTCGTTGTCCTCGCCGAAGCGCATCAGCTCGCCGAGCCGGCCTTCCAGCGTGCGTACTTTCTCGCGCAGCGCGACGGTCTGCCGCTCGGCGAGCGGAATGGCCCGGCCACCGTAGGGATGCGGCACGTGCAGCGATTCGAGGAGCTCGGGATTCTGGTCGAAGAAGCTCGGGTTCGCGCGCAGGAACCGCGCGAGGTCGTCTGGGTTCATCTTGCTCTTATATCTCCACGGTTCCTTCGAACACGATGGCCGCCGGCCCTTTCATGCGCACGGCATTGTCGCCGCCGGGCCAAGCGATGGTCAAACGGCCGCCGCGGGTCTCTATGCTTACTGGCGAGTCGACGAGCTTCCGGGAAATCGCGACAACGGCAGCAGCGCAGGCGCCGGTGCCGCACGAGAGCGTCTCCCCTGCGCCGCGCTCCCAGACGCGCAGCTTGACGTGCTGCCGGTCGAGCACCTGCAGGTAGCCGGCATTCACGCCGTGCGGGAAGCGCGGGTGCCGCTCGAGGCGCGGTCCCTGCGTCGTGACGGGCGCCGCCTGCACGTCGCGCACCACCTGCACCGCGTGCGGATTGCCCATCGACAGCAGCTCCACTTCGACCTCTTCGTCGTCGACCCGCACTTTCTCGCTGCCCTGCAAGAGCGGGCGGCCCATGTCGACGGTCACTTCGCCGTCGTCCTCGAGCCGCGGCCGGATCAGCCCGCCGAGCGTCTCGACGCGGATCTCGCGCTTCTTCGTCAGTCCCCTGGCGTGCACGAACTTGACGAAGCAGCGCGCGCCGTTGCCGCACTGCTCCACCTCGCCGCCGTCGGCGTTGAAGATGCGGTAGCGGAAGTCGACTTCGGCGCTCTTCGGCCGCTCGACGACCAGCAGCTGGTCGAAACCCACGCCGCGGTGCCTGTCCGACAATCCCCGTATTTGGCCAGCTGTGAGGGCGAAGGGCTTGTCAGTGCAATCGAGCACGGCGAAGTCGTTACCCGCGCCGTGCATCTTGGTGAACGCAAGCTTCATTCGAAGCGCGCGAGGCGCTCGCGCACGAGGCGGCCGACCTCGATCGCGAGCTC
>CAYZFN010000017.1:0-8703 GCA_964477695.1 uncultured Enterobacteriaceae bacterium
CACGCCCTCGGCAAAGCCCGGATAGCCCTCGACTTTCTCGATGCTGAGGAGGTTGCCGCCCAGCACATCGCCGGCGAGCACCAGCGTCTTCCTTCCCAGGCGCGCTGCCGCCAGGGCGGCGCTCAGGCCGGCGATGCCGGCGCCGGCGACGACGATGTCGTAAACCCCCGCCATGGGGGACAATTATGTTCGACTATGAGCGAAGCCTATATCGTCGAAGCAGTGCGCACCGCCGGCGGCCGGCGCGGCGGAAAGCTGGCCGACTGGCATCCGGCGGACATGGCGGCCGAGGTTCTGAACGCGCTGGTCGAGCGAAGCGGCGTCGACCCGGCGGCGGTCGAGGACGTGATCATGGGCTGCGTGAGCCAGGTCGGAGAGCAGGCCTTTCACATCGGCCGCAACGCGGTCATGGCGTCCAGGCTCCCCGACAGCGTGCCTGCGGTCTCGATCGATCGCCAGTGCGGCTCGTCGCAGCAGGCGTTGCAGTTCGCCGCGCAAGCGGTGATGTCGGGCACGCAGGACGTGGTGATTGCCGCCGGCGTCGAGAGCATGACGCGCGTGCCCATGGGCACGGCGACGCAGCTGCCGCTCAAGGCCGGCATCGGCATCGGGCCGTGGTCGCAGCGCATCAAGGACCGCTACCACATCACGCAGTTCAGCCAGTTCACAGGCGCGCAGATGATGGCCGACAAGTACGGCTTCAGCCGCGAGCAGCTGGATGCCTTTGCCCTGGAAAGCCATCGCCGCGCTGCCGCGGCGACGCGCGAAGGCGCGTTCGCGGGCGAGATCGTGCCGCTCGGCAGCCACACGGTCGACGAAGGGATCCGCTACGACGCCACGGCGGAAGCGATGGCCACGGTGAAGCCGATCGTCGAGGGCGGCAAGATCGCCGCGACCAATGCGAGCCAGATCTGCGACGGCGCCTCCGGGGCGCTGGTGGTCAGCGCCCGGGCGCTCAAGGCGCACGGCCTGAAGCCCCGCGCCCGCATCCACGGGCTCGCGGTGAGCGCGGGCGATCCGGTCATCATGCTCGAGGAGCCGATTCCGGCGACGCGCAAGGCGCTCAAGCGCGCCGGCATGAAGATCGGCGATATCGATCTCTACGAAGTGAACGAGGCGTTCGCCTCCGTGCCGCTCGCCTGGCTGCGCGAGACCGGCGCCGACCCGGCGAAGCTGAACGTGAATGGCGGCGCGATTGCCCTTGGGCATCCGCTTGGCGCGACCGGCACCAAGCTCATGGCGACGCTCATAGCGGCGCTGCACGCGCGCCGCAAGCGCTGGGGCCTGCAAACGATGTGCGAAGGCGGCGGCATCGCCAACGTCACCCTCGTTGAAGCGTTGTAGGCGCGAGGTGCCCGGACTTCGCCCAGAGCTGGGCGCCCTGCGGCCCGGCGAGCGCGCTTAGCCAGGCACCGGCGGGCAGGCGCAGCCAGGAGTGCCGGGAGAAGTGCTCGCCGTCCTCGTCGAAGCTGCCGTCGAGGACGAGCAGCTCGATGCCCCCGGTCACGGCGAGCTCGATGCTGGCGCCCGGCTGCCAATGCTCGAGGCGCACTTCTTCACCCGGGCGCGAGCAGAGCGGCATCGGGCGGAAGTAGGTCGGCACCCGTACCGGGATGTGGTCGGCAGGGTCGAACTGCCTAAGCTTCACGAACAGGACACAGCCGTGGTGGGACGCCGGCCGGTGGTGCGAGCCGGGCGGGTTGCGCACATAGGTGCCGGCCGGATAGTCGCCGTTCTCGTCCTGGAAGACGCCTTCGAGAACCAGGAACTCCTCGCCGCCGCCGTGGGTGTGCGCGGTGAAGCGGCTGCCGGCGGCATAGCGCACCAGCGAAGTCGCGCGCGCCACCTCGTTCCCGACCCGGTCGAGCATGCGCCGCTCGACCCCGGGCACGGGGGAGGGCGACCAGCTCATCCGCGCGGCATGGACCGCGGCGCGGCGGCCAAAATCGGCGTTGATCTCCAAGCCTCGCCACAATAAGCTCAAAAAGGCGATCCGGCGCGCCTTTTTGAGGAGGAGGCCATGCTCTCGACCATGATGCGGGTCCCGCTGTCGCTCAACCATTTCCTCGAGCGCGCGGGGACCCTGTTCGGCGCTTCCGAGATCGTCTCGCGGCTGCCCGACAAGTCGCTGCGCCGCCAGACGTATGCGGATTTTTATGCGCGCACACGCCGCCTGGCTGGAGCACTGCAGGCGCTCGGGCTGAAGAAGGGCGAGCGCGTCGCGACGCTGTGCTGGAACCACCACGCACACCTCGAGTGCTACTTCGGCATCCCGGCGGCGGGCGGCGTGATGCATACGCTCAACCTGCGCCTCGCGCCCGAGGAGATCGGCTGGATCGCAGCCCATGCCAAGGACCGCTTCCTCGTCGTCGACGATGTGCTGCTGCCGCTCTACCGGCAGTTCGCCAAGGGACATCGCTTCGAGCGGGTGATCGTCTTTCCGTTCAGCGGCAGGCCGGTCGACGCCGACTTCGACGACTATGAGCGTCTGCTGGCGGGTGCCGGCTCCGCCGAGTTTCAGTATGTGGCCCATGAAGAAGACGACCCCATCGCCATGTGCTACACGAGCGGCACGACCGGCAAGCCGAAGGGTGTCGTCTACTCGCACCGCTCGACGGTGCTGCACACGCTGTCCGCCGCGCTCGCCGACAACTGGGCGCTTTCCTCGCGTGACGTAGTCCTGCCGGTGACGCCGATGTTCCACGCCAACAGCTGGGGCATTCCCTACGGCGCGGTGGCGCTCGGCGCGAAGATCGTCTTTCCCGGTCCGCACCTGCATCCCGAGGACCTGCTCGACCTGTTCTCGGCCGAGCGGCCGACGCTCTCGTTCGGCGTGCCGACGATCTGGCTGGCGATGATCCAGGCCTACGAAGCGCAGCCCGGACGCTGGAAGTTTCCCCCCGGGCTGCGCACGCTGGTCGGCGGCTCGGCGGTGCCCGAGTCGCTGATCCGCGCCTACGCGCGCCACGGTGTGAGCATCCTCCAGGGCTGGGGCATGACCGAGACTTCGCCGGTCGCCACGATCGCCTACGTAAAACCGGGATTCGAGGACCAGGACGAGCAATTCCGCCGCAGGGCGATGGCGGGCGTGCCGATCCCGCTGGTCGACGTGAGGATCGTCGGCGACCAGGGCGTGGCGCCGTGGGATGGCAAGGCGGTCGGCGAAGTGCAGGTCTATGGACCGTTCATCACCGGCTCCTACCACGGCGTCGAGGACCGGAGCCGCTTCGCCGAAGACGGCTGGCTGCGCACCGGCGATGTAGCGAGCGTCGATCCGCACGGCTACGTGCGTATCACCGACCGCACCAAGGATCTGATCAAGTCGGGCGGCGAGTGGATCAGCTCGGTCGACCTCGAGAACGCGCTGATGGCGCATCCTTCGGTCGCCGAGGCCGCGGTGATCGCCATCCCGCACGAGAAATGGGGCGAGCGGCCGCTCGCCTGCGTCGTGCTGAAGCAGGGCAAGAGCGCGCAGCCCGCGGAGCTCAACGCCGAGCTGGCCAAGCACTTCGCCAAGTGGCAGCTACCCGATGCCTACGAGTTCATCGCCGAGATTCCGCGCACCTCGACGGGGAAGTTCTGGAAAGCCAAACTGCGCGAGCGGTTTTCGCAAGGAGGGAAAAGCCAATGGCAAACTTCGTCCTAGTTCACGGCGCCTGGCACGGCGGCTGGTGCTATCGCGACACCGCGAAGGCCCTGCGCGCGATGGAGCACGACGTCTACACCCCTACGCACACCGGCCTCGGCGAGCGCTTCCACGCCTCGCACGGCGACATCACCCTCGAGACCCACATTCGCGACGTCGCCGGCTGCATCGAAGCCGAGGAGCTGCGCGACGTCGTGCTGTGCGGGCATTCGTACGGCGGCATGGTGATCACCGGCGTCGCCGACCGCATGCCCGAGCGCATCCGCGCGCTCGTCTACCTCGACGCGTTCGTGCCGCAGCACGGCGATTCGCTGAACGGCCTGCTGCCGAAGGCGCTGCCGCCCGAGGTTGCCGCGCAATTCCTCGGCGCCTTCCGCAGCGGCCACATGATGCAGCCGATTCCGCCGGCGATGTTCAACGTCGCCGAGCGCAATCGCGCCTGGGTGGAGCGCCGCTGCGTGCCGCAGGCGCTCGCGACCTTCGAGATGCCGCTCCTCCTCACCGGCAAGGTCAACGAGGTGAAGCGGCGCCTCTACATCCTCGCCGACGGCTGGGATCCGAGCCCGTTCCGCTACTTCGCGCAGCTCTACGAGGGCAAGCCGGGCTGGGAGGTGAAGAAGATGCCGTGCGGCCACGACGTCATGGTCGACATGCCGAAGGAGCTTGCGGCCGCGCTCGTGCGCGCGTGAAGGGCTAGGACTGCGGCCCGAGGCCGAGCGAGCGGCTGATCACTTCCTTCATGATCTCGTTCGTGCCGCCGTAGATGCGCTGCACGCGCGCATCTACGTAGGCACGGGCGATCGGGAACTCCCACATGTAGCCGTAGCCGCCGTGCAGCTGCAGGCACTCGTCCATGACCTTGCACTCGAGGTCGCTGACCCAGTACTTGGCCATGGACGCAGTCGCAGCATCCAGGGTTTTGTTCATAAGTAATTCAATACAACGGTCGACGAACACGCGCGCCACCTGCACCTCGGTGGCAAGCTCCGCGAGCTTGAAGCGCGTGTTCTGGAAGCTCGCGACCGTGCGGCCGAAGGCCTTGCGCTCGTTCACGTAGCTGCGCGTCCACTCGATCGCCGCTTCCGCCTTGGCCGCGGCGGCGATGGCGATCTGCAGGCGCTCCCAGGGCAGCTCCTGCATGAGGTAGATGAAGCCGTTGTTCTCCTGGCCGAGCAGGTTCTCCGCCGGCACCTCGACGTTGTCGAAGAACAGCTCCGCCGTGTCCTGTCCCTTGAGGCCCATCTTCTTCAGCCGCTTGCCCTTGCTGAAGCCCTTCATCGACGTATCGACGACGAGCAGGCTCGTGCCTTTCGCGCCTTTGGTGGGATCGGTCTTCGCGACGACGATCACGAGGTCGCAGTTCCAGCCGTTGGTGATGAACGTCTTCGATCCGTTGAGGAGGTACGAGCCGCCTTTGCGCAGCGCCGTGGTCTTCACGCCCTGCAGGTCCGAGCCCGCCGCCGGCTCGCTCATCGCGATGGCGCCGATCATCTCGCCGGAGGCCATCTTCGGCAGGTATTTCTTCTTCAGCGCCGCGGCTCCGTAGGCGAGGAGATAGGGCGCGACGATCTCGGAGTGCAGGCCGAAGCCGAGGGTCGAGTTGTTCGCGCGCGCCTGCTCCTCGATCAGCACCACGCTGTAGAGCTTGTCGGCGCCGGCGCCGCCGTACTCGGGCGGCATGCTCGGGCAGAGGAAGCCGTTTTCGCCGGCCTTGCGCCACACTGCTTTGTCGGCGTAGCCCTGCTCCTGCCAGCGCTCGTCGTGCGGCGCCACCTCCTCCTGCATGAAGCGGCGCACGCTGTCGCGGAACGTCTCGTGCTCGGGAGAAAACAGCGTACGTGGAATCACGCGATCATCCTCGGAAAAGGGGTCAGGAACCTTTTTCGGCGAACCGAAGGATCGCCAGGCAGAAAAAGGTTCCTGACCCCTTTTCCGTCCGGCTCAGCGGCAGCGCAGGTTGCCGCCGCCGATGTCGATGGCCTTGCTGCAGTCGCGATCGCTGATGGGCCGGGTCGGGTCGAGCGGCGCGGGCGCGGCGGCGACGTCGAGGGTGCGGATGTTGTAGGGCTCCTCGGTCATGCTGTAGCGGCCGGTAGTCATGTCGGAGCGCGCGCAGCCGGCGGCGGCGAGGACGATCAGCAAGCAAGCGGCGGAACGAAGCATCACCCTCTCCCTTGGGCAGTGGACCCGCCGGAGTATGCGCCGAATCGCCTACGGTCGCCCGTGAAGAAATTTCCCCGGCGCGCTATTTCAGGTGCTTGAGGTTCATCGCCACCATCTCGAGCTGCAGGGTGATGGCGCGATGCCCGGGCTTGTCCTGAAGCCACGACAGCGCGGCGATGACCGCCGTGCCGATCTCGGCTGCGGACATCTTCGCCGGGTCGGGAAACAGCTCGAGCAGCTTCGGCAGGTTCTCGCTCTTCGCCGCCTCGCGCACGAGATCGAGCCGCTGGCGGATGCCGCCCGGATCGAGCCGAGTGGGCCAGCGCAGCGTCTCGTTCTTGTCCGCCATGGAGCCGTGTATGGCACGTCTCTTGCCCCTTGGCAAGCATGGATGCCACTCACGTTTACTGCGCGTGCTGCACCGCCATCAAGCCGGTGCGATTCGAGCGCCTGGTCATGACGGAGCCGAGCCTCGGCACCAAGGCGCAATGCGCCGAGTGCGGCTTCCTCGCCTTCACGATCCTTGAGCCGGCCAACGTCTACTGCGACGTGTGCGACCGCATCCAGCCGGCGGTGCTCGAGGAAACGCGGCCCGCGGGCAGGCTGTACGGCGGGCTGGTGCGCTGCGCGGTGTGCTACGCGACGCGAGCGCGCCTCTACGGCGTAGTGGAAGAAACTACAGAATCCGCTCCCCGAATTTCTTCAGCGCCCGCTCGGAGAGGCTGAGCCCGAGCCCGGGCTGCTCCTTGAGGTAGAGCAGGCCGCCCGCGATGCGCGGCGGATCCTCGTAGAGCTCGGCCTGCAGCGGATCGCGCTCCGGATCGGTGAACGACTCGACGATGCATCCCGCCGGACTCGCCGCCACGATGTGCGCGTGGACGAAGCAGTCGTGGTGCGGTGCGACTTGCACGTGGTTCAGCTCGCACAGCGCCGCGAGCTTCCGCCCCTCGGTGAAGCCGCCCATCATGGTGCAATCGAACTGCAGGATCTGGATGGCCTGCTCCTCCAGGAGTGCGCGGCAGCCATAGGAGGTGAGCTCGCTCTCGCCGGCCGAGAGCGGGATGCGCGTCTTCTGCGCGAGCAGCTTCAGCTCGCGCCGGTCGTCCGCCCAGCGCACAGGCTCCTCCAGCCAGCGCGGCTTCAGCGGCTCGAGAAGGCGCGCCCCTTCGATCGCGGTCGCGAGGTCCCAGCCGCGGTTCACGTCCACCATCAGGTCCTTGTCAGCTCCGATCACCTCGCGCACGAGGGCGAGGCGCTCGATGTCCTGCGCGAGCGGCAAACCGCCGGCCTTGGCCTTGAAGCCGGTGTGGCCTTGCGCCTTCAGCATCTGCATCTCGTCGCGCAGCTCGGCTAGCGTCTTGCCGTCGCGGTAATAGGCGCACGTGACGTAGCACGGAACGACGTTGCGATAGCCGCCGAACAAGCGGTAGAGCGGCAGGCCGGCCGCCTTGCCCACGAGGTCCCACGCGGCAATGTCGAGCGCGGCGGAAATGCGCACCAGCGCCTCGCGCGTCCATTTCTTTTCCGCCGCGACCCGCTGCCACGTGAGCGCGAACAGCTTCTGGTAGAGCGCCTCGGGCGCGAGCGGATCGGCGCCGACGACCCGCTCGCCGATGCCGGTTCGCAGCGCATGGATCGCCGCCTCGATCGGCGTATAGCTGGTGGCGATGCCGATGCCCTCTATTCCCTGGTCGGTGTGCAGGCGCACGAGGATTTCGTTCGCTTTCGGCACGACGAAATGGCTCACCCAGTGCGGGCGAGCGTCGTCCGGCGCGCGCAATATGTACGCTTCGAGTCGCGTGATTTTCATGGCGGCGGGAAGCATATACTTTCCCCCGTGAACAGGAGATCGGCAATCTACAGCCAGTCGCGCCGGCCGATGCAGGCGCAGGCGCCGCAGGCGGTTGCCGCGCAGCCGAGGAAGCGGCGCTGGCGCTGGCGACGGCTTCGCATGCCGGTGCTGGCGGCGATCGGGCTCGTCGCCCTGGCGCTCCTGTCCGCGAATCTGCTGCGGCCGCATGGCCTGACACAGCACGAGGTCGATTCGGCGATCAAGGAGGCGATCGAGGCCATCCCGCCCAAGCCGGGCGCGGCCGACGCGTACGAGAAGATCCGTCCCTCGGTCGTGCTCGTCACTTCGCGGGCGGACGACGGCGAAGAGGGCACCAAGGGCATGATCGAGGGCCACGACGAGCCGGCGCGCGGCACCGGCGTGATCATGGTCGAGTCGGGCATCATCCTCACCAATCTGCACGTCGTCGCGGGCGCAAAGCGCATCCACGTCACCTTCTTCGACGGCCTGGTGTCGGAGGCCGAGGTGATCGGCACGCGGCCCGAGCACGACCTCGCGGTGCTGCAGGCGAAGGAGCTGCCCGACGATATCGTCCCGGCGACCATGCGCTCGACCGCGGGCCTGCGTTCGGGCGACGAGGTGCTCGCCGTCGGCTATCCGTTCGGCATAGGCCCTTCCGCTTCGTCGGGCGTGATCTCGGGCCTCAAGCGCGACTACGTCTCGCCCGAGGGCCAGCGCCTTCTCACCAACCTCATCCAGTTCGACGCCGCGGTGAACCCGGGCAATTCCGGGGGGCCGCTCGTCACCACCGAGGGCGAGGTGATCGGCATCGTCACCGGGCTTCTCAATCCGACCGAGCAGCGCGTGTTCATCGGCATCGGCTTCGCGGTGCCGATCGAGAATGCCGCCGCCGGCATCGGGCTTTCGCCGTTCTAGGGAGAAAGGCATGGAACAGCCAGCCACGCTGATGGAGCGCGTGCTCTACGAAGTGAAGAAGACGGTGGTGGGGCAGGACCATTTCCTGGAGCGGGTGCTGGTGGCGATGCTTGCGCAGGGGCACCTGCTGGTGGAGGGGGTGCCGGGGCTGGCGAAGACGTTGACG
>CAYZFN010000018.1:0-4719 GCA_964477695.1 uncultured Enterobacteriaceae bacterium
TTGTGGAGCGGGTGAAAGAATCGCTGATACACGTTGTAGAGCGGCACGTCATGGTTGCCGGGCACCACCACCTTCGCCCCGGGCAGGCGGTCGAGGAAGGCGCGCGCTTCGCGGAATTGTGCCGGGCGGGCGCGCTGCGTAAGGTCACCGGAGACGACGACGACGTCCGGCTTTTCCGCCAGGATCGACCCGGCAAGCGGTTCCAGGATGTTTGGAGCGATGCGCCCGAAGTGCAGATCGGACAGATGCACGATCACTCTCATGGCGCGACGACCCGCAGCGCGCGAGGCCGGGTCCGGAAGTCGAGCGGCAGCTCCATCGCCCGCACTTCGCCGTCGAGCGCGACGAGCAGGCGCTTGTGCCGGCTGTCGATGCGCAGCTCGCGAACGGTGGCCGCCTCGAAATCATGGCCCTCGTACAGGCGGCCGAGGATCGCCCGCAGGGCGAGCAGCAAAAGCCCGAGGCGCCCGCGCCGGTGCGCGAGGTAGAGGCTCAGCACGCCTTCGTCGAGGCGCTCGCGCGCGCCGATGTCGAAGCCCTGCATCTTGTACACATTGTTGCCGATGAACACGAACGGCGTGCGCCGGCGGTGCGCGACGCCGGCGAGCTCGAGCTGCAGGTCGAGGAACGGATGCACCCGCAGCACGTTGTGCGCGGCCCAGAGCATCGCGTGCCATTTGCTGCGGCCGAGCCGGCGGCGCTGCTTCTCGCGCCGGTGCACGATCGCCGGATAGAGGCCGATGCTCGAATTGTTCAGGAACACATGGCCATTGACCTCGCCGACGTCGATCTCGCGCACGCAGCCCGCGAGCGCGGTGCGGGCCGCGTCGGCGAGATCGAGCGGCACGCCGAGCTCGCGCGCGAAGTGGTTCAGCGTGCCGAGCGGCAGCACGCCGAGCGCGGTGTCGCTTCCCGCGAGCACCGAGGCGACCGCGTTCATCGTCCCGTCGCCGCCGGCGGCGATCAGCCTTGTTGGCCGCTCCGAAAGCCGCTGCCTGGCCAGATCCTGGAGCGACTGCCCGTTTGCGAGCTCGACTCGCGGCCGGCCGCCGGCAGCGCGGAAGGCCTGCTCGATCTGCAAGGCGATCTTGTCGCCCTGGCCGGAGCCGGAAGAGCCGTTAACGAGGATGGGAAGTGTGCCGGGCATGCACGGCGCGAAGGCAAATAACGAGCCAGGCACCGCTCGAGAGCAGCGCCGCCACCACGTCGCCGAAGTAATGCACGCCGAGCGCCATGCGCGAATAGCTCACCGACATGACCAGGGCCACGGCGCCCGAGACGAAGGCGATCCGGTATTTCGGAAACCGGGAAACCAGGTAGGCGGCGAGCATGCCGTAGAACACCGTTGCCGCGGCGGTATGGCCGCTCGGAAAGCTGTAGGTCTCGAGCGCGAGCACCGGGTTGTCGAGCACCGGTCGGCTGCGCTGCACCGCGAGCTTGAGGACGGCATTGAGCAGCATGCCGCCCGGCACGGCGAGCACTATGCCGGTCACCCATTCCCAGGCGCGGCGGCGTGCGAGGAGGAGACCGAATACCGTCGCGTAAAGCGCGATCGCGACGAGAGAATGCAGGTTCGTCCAGAAGAGCATGGCGAGCGCCACGGGCGAGCGGCGCGGCAGCAGCACGTGATCGGCGAGCCAGACGTCGAGCGTGGAGATCGGCCCGCCGTAGAGCACGTCGACGGCCACGGCGAGCCACGCCGCGGCGAGCGCGATGAGCGCGGCAGGGCGCTTCATCGCGCGGCTAGTCTTTCCTCGCGCCCGTCCAGCCGTTGGCGGTGATGTCGAAGGCGACGCCGTCGGGATCGTGGAACTTGACCTCGTAGAAGCCGCCGCCTTGCCCTTTCGAACTTGCTCCATCAGGCGGCTCGCCCATCCAGTGCCGTCCGCCCGCCGCCTCGATGCGGCTGCGGGTCGCGGCGAGGTCCTCGACGATGAAGCCGAAATGGTGCACGCCGACGAAGTCGCGGCCGCGGCTGCCGGCGAACTCCTCCTTCTTGTAGTGCAGCAGCGCGAGGTTGATCACGCCGTCGCTCAGGTACACGCCGTGCGCGCCGTGCCAGTCGGTGCCGCCGACGCGCTGCAGCCCGAAGGCCTGCTCGTAGAAGCGCGCCGCCTTTTCCGGGTCGGGGACGCTGATCGCGATGTGTCGCAGCTTGGCCATGCCTTTTCCTCTTTTCCTGTGGGTCAGCGCAACGGGCAGGCGATGGTATTCACGCCGAGATAGATCTCGCGCATGAAGAGCGCCAGGCTGCCGATCAGGCCGAGCATCGACAGCACGAAGAGCAGCGCGACGGTGCGCGAGAAGTTGAACGTGGTGAGCGCATCGATGAAGGCGATGGCGATCAGCAGGCAGATGAGCAGCGCCGAACCGACCGCGAGCGCGATCGCGGCGTAGATGATGCGCACCCGCTGCTGCACGAAGGCCAGCTCGCCGCGCGCCGTCTCGGACAGGCGGGAATCCATGTCCGCCATGGCTGCCGCGAGCGTGCGGCGCCGGTCGACCGCCCGGCCGAGCCGGCCGGACAGCACGTTGAGCAGGGTGCCGATAGCGGTAAGCAGGAATACCGGCGCGATGGCGAGCTGGATGACGTGGCCGATGTCGCCGAGCGCTGAAGTGAAGGGCATGGTGGTATTTTCGCCGATATGCTCGAAGCGCTCATCGTCCCGCGCACCCGGGATCTTGGCGACGGCTTTACCGTGCGCCGCTCCCTCCCCGACGCCCGCCGCCGAGCCGTCGGCCCGTTCGTGTTCTTTGACCAGATGGGACCGGCGGCTCTCGCACCGGGACAGGGGCTCGACGTGCGGCCGCATCCGCACATCGGCCTCGCGACGGTCACGTATCTCTTCGCAGGCGAGATCGAGCATCGCGACAGCCTCGGCACCGTGCAGCGCATCCGTCCCGGCGACGTGAACTGGATGACAGCGGGTAGCGGCATCGTGCACTCCGAGCGCACGCCGCGCGAGCTGCGTGCACCGGGCTCGCGCGTGTTCGGCATCCAGACCTGGGTCGCGCTGCCGCGCGCGCACGAGGAAGCGGCGCCCGCGTTCGTGCACTTCCCGGGTCCGGCACTGCCCTTGCTGGATGAGAAGCGCTTGCGAATGCGCCTGATCCTCGGCGAATCGCGCGGCGCGCGCTCTCCCGTGCCAACGCTGGGCGCGATGTTCTATGCCGACGCGCTCCTCGAATCGGGCGCGCAGCTGGCGCTGGACTTTGCCTACGAGGAACGAGCAGCTTATGTCGCAGAAGGCGCGATCGAATATGACGGCAACCGCTACCCGGTGGGACAGCTGCTCGTCTTTCGCGCCGGCGACGACGTGCGCCTCGCGTGCCAGGGCGGCGCGCGGCTTCTCCTCTTCGGCGGCGAGCCGCTCGACGGCGCTCGCACGCTGTGGTGGAACTTCGTTTCTTCCAGCCCGCGGCGCATCGCGCAGGCCGCCGACGACTGGCAGGCCGGGCGTTTCGGCAGCGTGCCCGGGGACCCTGAATTCATCCCGCTGCCGGACAACGCTCCTCGCGTCGCAGACTACCCGTAGGAACTGTCACAATCTTTTCCGGTCGATGCATCTGCGCGGCGGTTCACGGGACAGAAGCGGCAGATGAGAAAGAGCCTATACAGCAGTTCCGCCCGGCATCAGGTCGGGAAAACCCCGGCTGAAAAAGAGCAGCTACAAAGCGAATCCCGTCCGAGCGTAAACGAAACACGCGAGCGCGCGTGGCGCCGGCTCTACAGGCGTCACGAAAAGGCGGCGCTCGTGCTCGCCGGCGCGCTGGTTTCGCTCGCCGTCGTGTTCGGACAGGCGGCGTTCACCCCGCCGCCGCAGCGGCTCACGCAGGACGACATCGACGACGCGGTCGCGCGCACGCTGGAGAAGAAGCCGGTTCCCTCGCCCGCGATCCGCGCCTACCAGGCGGTGCGGCCCTCCATCGTGCGCATCAAGGCGATCACCGAAGACGTCCAGCAGGACGACGACGGCGAAGTCGCGCACGGCGGCCACGAAGGCGCGCAGCGCACCGCGACGGGCTCCGGCGTCGTGATCATCGATCGCGGCGTCATCCTCACCTGCCTGCACGTGGTCGCGGGCGCGAGCCGCGTGTTCGTCATGTTCGAGAACGGCCTCGAGGCGGAAGCGACGGTCTCCGTGGCGCAGCCCGAGAACGATCTCGCGGTGCTCGAGGCGAAGCAGATTCCGGACGACCTCAAGGCCGCGACGCTGCGCTCGGCGAAGAACCTGATCGAGGGCGAGCACGTCACCGCGGTCGGCTTCCCGTACGGCATCGGCCCTTCGGTGTCGGCGGGCGTGATCTCCGGGCTGCGGCGCGAGTACGCGTCGCCCGATGGCAAGCACAGCCTGCACGACCTCATCCAGTTCGACGCGGCGGCCAATCCGGGCAGCTCGGGCGGCCCGCTCGTCAACGCCGCCGGCGAGGTGATCGGCATCGTCACCGCGATCCTCAGCCCGGGCGAAAAGGCCGGCTTCTCGGGCATTGCGTTCGCCGTGCCGATCGAAACCGCGGCCGGCGCCGCCGGACTGCCGCCTTTCTGAGCCGACAAGGAGACCGATGGACCAGCCCTCGACGCTGATGGAGCGCGTGCTCTACGAAGTGAAGAAGACGGTGGTGGGGCAGGACCATTTCCTGGAGCGGGTGCTGGTGGCGATGCTTGCGCAGGGGCACCTGCTGGTGGAGGGGGTGCCGGGGCTGGCGAAGACGTTGACG
>CAYZFN010000019.1:0-6856 GCA_964477695.1 uncultured Enterobacteriaceae bacterium
CTCGTCGATCGCAGCACCGCCGACCTCTGGCATCACCCGGACGTCCGTCCGCTCTTCGCCGATCCGCTCGCCGAGGGCGTGCGCTACTACCGCAAGACCGGCCTCCTGCCCATCAACCACGGCATGGTCGTGAAGCGCAGCCTCGCCGAGCGCCATCCCTGGGTGGTGCTCAATCTGCTGAAGGCCTTCGAGCGCGCCAACGACATCGCCGAGCGCGAGCGCCTCGAGCAGGCGCAGTACCACGTCGCGACCGGCCTGGTCCCGGCCGAAGCGCTGGCCAGGCCGCTGCTCAAGCACGGCGTCAAGGCGAACCGCCTCGTGCTCGAGACGGCCGCGCAGTACTCGCATGAGCAGGGCCTCACGCCGCGGCACGTCGCGCTCGAGGAGATCTTCGCCGCGAGCACCCTCGACCAATAACCAGGGACAGACCACCTTTAATCCGGGACGGAGCCCGAACTGCCGAGTAATTTCGGGACGGAGTCCGGATTCGGCTAGCTGCGAAGAAGATTGGCCAGGGTTGTATCATTTCGGATTTTGGCTCCGATGGAGCTGATGCATTCGGTGATGACCTTTCCGATGACTTCTTCGCTTGGCCATACGTACGTGCGATCGGTGCAGGTGGAGGAGTACCGAGCATCGTGCTTCTTCTCGGTTCCTGCATTCGCCACTAGGGCGATTTCAATCGTGCCATTGATGTCCCAGTAGACCGCGGTGGCGGGCGTGACGACCTCGAACTTGAGGAGCTGCGTTCCGACCGCGAGCTGCGCATCGGAAGCGACCACGCTGTATCCCATCTGCGTGAGTTCAGCCCTCAAGAGCTGGCCGATCAGCTCGATAGGGTTGGGTTGCAATTCGATGCTCCCCATCGGCATGTTGCCGTAGCCCTTCCGCTCTCCAATCAAGCCACCAACCGCGTCGGCTCGCGCGTCCTTGACGGAGTCGACGCGAATCGTCGCCGTCTTCGCCGCCGCGGGAGTCGCCAGCGCTTGCGGTGAGTACGGCTGCAAGCTGACAACCACGTTTCCAGGACCCGTGGCGCATGCCGAAAGGAGAACTGTGCACGCAATAGCGGCGCGCCATCTGTTGTTTGGATCCATCGAAGGAGCATTTGCGACGGTCTTCATGAGAACCTCCAAGTCGTGCGCCTGTCCACTCGCTTCGCTAGTCCTTCTTCGCTGCCTTCAAAATGTTCGTAAGCACCTCGAGCGTCATTTCGTCTGCCGACATTCTCGTTACAGAGGTGTGGTAGGAGTTACCAACGGCGAGAAGCGCGTCGTCCTGAGCTTGGCGAATGAATATGGTCAATTCGAGCAGATAAGGGGTCAGGTCCCAACCCCACTGCGCTCGATACGTAACGACGGCATCGACATCCTTCCGAGCCGCGCGATCGGGCCCGATTGAAGCCTCGAACCCCATTTTCTTGAGCGCGTTCGCAATGATCCGGTCCGTGCCGCGCTCCTCCGCCACCGATGTAATGACAAGGAGTTTCTTCAGGCTGGATATATCCCGCCCCGGCGCAACCGATGCGCTGTCGCGGTTTGTTGCGCATCCTTGCACGCCGCTCATCAGCAGGATGCAAAGAAGGAGATTCAGTTTTGGCCAGAAGGAAGCGACTTGAGGCACACGCCCGTCCCCTCGCAGGTGAATAAGCCCTCTTTCTTACACGGCCGCCGCAACCGGTCGATTGCGTCACGTCAAACACAGCCATGGCGAAGCTCAGCCCTCAGGATATGCCGCAGCACGGCAAGCGCCCATCCCATGAAGAGGGTAGCCGGTCGAAAACGTGGTCCGTCCCTGGCTTGGATAAGTCAGGGCTTCAGCCCGCGCACGCCGGCGTAAAAGGCGAGCAGCTTCGGCAGGTCGGCCTCGTAGCTGCCGCTCGGCTCGAACGGCGGGAGCAGGCGGATCGCGCGATTCGGTCCGTCAAAGACCACGGGCAGGATCGGCACGTGCGCGGCGACCGCGATGTGGTAGAAGCCGCTCTTCCACGGCTTGCTGCTGGATCGAGTCCCCGCGGGCGTGATGGCGAGGAACACCTCGTCGGCTCTCTCGATCGCCTCGACCACCTGCGGCACTAGGCCCTGCGGCGCCTCGCGGTTGACCGGCATGCCGCCGAACCAGCGCATCCACCCGCCGAGCCAGCGGTTGAACAGCGTGTGCTTGGCAAGGAAGCGCACGCGGATGCCGATCGCGAACACGGCCAGGATGCCGACCACGAAATCCCAGTTCGAGGTGTGCGGCGCGACGATCGCCACCAGCTTCGGCCGTGGCGGAAAATCGCCTTCGATTCGCCATCCCCAAGCGCCGAGCAGCGCGCGCGATACGGCGCCCGAGAAGGCGTTGCCGCGGCGCGGCAGGCATTCCGGCAGCGCTGGAACCCTCATCTAGAGATTGCGGCGCGAACACGACCGGCCTTGAGCAACCATGCCAAATACGCCGCCGCCGACACATCGTACGCGAGACAAAATTGCGGCCACCAAGATGGCACGCCGGGATTCGAGATGACAGTGGCATGGGCGAGGTCCAGAACTCCGTGACCCGCAAGCGCAACCACGACGATCCATAGGGACCGCTTGTATCCGGCTACCGCGACGACGAGGAACAGCGTGCAAACCAGGGCATCGAGCACCAGAGCTTGCATGGAATTCCCCATGACGGCGAATAGAACGTAGTAAGCGGCGATGACAATGGTGACGACGGGATAGAAGGCTCGGTCACGATCCAGGCCGGTGCCGGTAGCGAATATGCCGACCGAGAACGCGAGTAAGACTCCAATTGCCAACGGCACCATTACGACCCTGCCCCCGAATGCAGGCCGGCTTTGCGAATGACGTCGGCCCACTTCGCGACCTCTTCCTTCAGGTAGGCGGTGAATTCCTCCGGGGTGCTCGTGCGCACCTCGGTGCCCTGCAGCGCGAGCTTCTGCTTCATCTCGGAGGAATTCAGGATCGAGACAAGCTCGCGGTTCAGGCGCTCGACGATCGGCCGCGGCGTTCCGGCGGGCGTGAAGATGCCGTACCAGGTGGTGACCTGGAAGTCCGCGAGGCCCGCTTCGGCGGCGGTCGGCACGTCGGGCAGTGCCGCGAGGCGGTGCGGCGCGATCACAGCGAGCGCGCGCAGCTTGCCCGCCTTGATGTGCGGCGCGGCCGCGGGATAGCCGATGACGACGAGGTGGATGCGCCCGGCGAGCACGTCCTGCATGGCGAGGTTCACGCCTTTGTACGGGACGTGAACGAGCTTCGTGCCGGCGACGAGGTTGAAGAGCTCGCCCGCGAGATGGTTGGATGTGCCCGAGCCGCCCGAGCCGAAGTTGTATTCGCCCGGTTTCTCCCTCACCGTGGCGATGAAATCCCCGAGCGCCGGACCGAGCGAGGGTTGCGTGATGAGCACGTTCGGGATCGTCGCCACGAGCGTGATCGGCTGCAGGTCCTTCACGGGGTCGTAGGCGAGCTTCGGGTAGAGCGTCGGGCTGATCGCGAGCGACGGCGCGGCGAGCAGCAATGTGTAGCCGTCGGGCGCGGAATGCGCCGCCGCCTCGGCGCCGACGTTGCCGCCCGCGCCGCCGCGGTTCTCGGTGACTACCGGCTGGCCGAGCTTCTCGGAGAGCTTCTCGGCGATCTGCCGACCGAGGATGTCGGTGCCGCCACCCGGCGGGAAGGGCAGTATCAGCTTGAGCGGGCGGGCCGGATACGTTTCTTGCGCGTAAACGCCGCCCGCGAGCACCATCAGCGTCAGGAAAAACCATCTCATCGTTTCTGCCTCCCGAAGCGAGCGCCAAACGCCTGCCACGGAAAAGCGTACTCGATGCCCGCCTCGCGCAATACCCAGGCTGCGAACGTGTTGCTGTTGGGGCCCGGCCAGTAGCGGTACACCCGGCAGTGCGGATAGCGCTCGATGGATCGCAGCACCTGAACAATTCTCTCGGCCATCGCATCTTTCCATACGGCGGCAATCCGGGACGGTCCGCCGCCGACGCCGTCGTCGGGACCCTTGAGGTCGCGATGCACGTGGCCGATGCTCGTGCCCCCGGCGGCCGGCGTCTGCCACACTTCCCAGCGCGAGCATGCGCCCGCGTCGTCGCGCACCACGAACCAGAAGTGCACGGCGAGCGCGCCGATCAGGGGCAGGGGCGCGTAGCGAAGCTCGACGATCAAGGGGCGCGCGCTAGGCGGCGGCGCACTTCGTCTAGGGCGCGCTCGCGCGATTCTTGAATCCGCGGCGGTCGATCGCCGCGGCGACGAAGCCGCCCGCCTGCAGCTCGTCGACGAAGGTGCGCAGGTATTCGCTCGCTTCCGGCTTGCCGCGCCCGAGGGCGATCACGCGCGGCGCGCCGTCGAGGATCATGTAGGGTGTCGTGAAATCGAGCTGCGCGGCGCGCGCCTGCTCCGGGCCGACGAACGCGACGTCGAACGGCGCGTCGAAAGTCGTCGCCTCGAGCGGCACGCGCAGGCGCCGGGCCAGCTCCCGCGCCACATCCCGCGACACCGTGTCGTCGGTCCCGAGGGCGGCCCGCAGGCGGCTGTTGGGCGCGAGCTGGCTCACGGCAGCGGACGGGGGCACGTCGGCCGTGACGCACGCGACGAGGGCGAGGCAGAGCGCGGCGGCGAGGGCTTTCATGGTGCGTCCTTATGCAAGAGCGGAGCCCGCATCAGCCGAAGATGGCGACAGTCCTGCGGCCGGTCGCATCCATGGCCGCGCGGTACATGCCTTGGCTGTTGAACGGCATGACGATCCGTCCGCGCCGGTCGACTGCGATGAGGCCGCCGTCGCCGCCCAGGCGCGCTACGGTGCCGAGCACCTTGCGTGCCGCGGCCGAGAGGCTCTCCCGGCCGTAGCGCATGCGCGCCGCCACGTCGTGCGCAGCCACCGCGCGGATGAAAGCCTCGCCGAGGCCGGTCCCCGAGACCGCGCAGGCGTGGTTGTCGGCGTATGTGCCGGCGCCGATGATCGGCGAATCGCCGATGCGGCCGGGCAGCTTGCCGGTGTAGCCGCCGGTGGAGGTCGCGGCCGCGAGATTGCCCGAGCGATCCCGCGCCACTGCGCCGACCGTGCCATGATGGCCTTGCTGATTCCTTCTCAGCGCCGCCAGCCGGCTGCGCGTTGCGAAATAGCCCGGACGCGCCATGGCGAGCCCGTTGTGCAGGGCGAAGCGCTCGGCCCCGCGGCCCGCCAGAAGGACGTGGCGGCTCTTCTCCATGACCAGCCGCGCCGCGAGCACCGGGTTGCGGATCCGGCTCACGCCGGCGACCGCCCCGGCCGCCAGCGTGGCGCCGTCCATTACCGCGGCGTCGAGCTCGTGCCGACCTTCCGCGTTGTACACCGCGCCGCGGCCGGCATTGAAAAGCGGCGAGTCCTCGAGCTCGACCACCGCCGCGCACACCGCGTCGAGGCTCGCGCCGCCGCGCGCCAGCACGTCCGCGCCCGCGTCGAGCGCGCGCTCGAGGCCGTGCTCGTAGCGTCGGCGCAGCGGCGCGCTCATCGCGCGGCGCGGGAGCGTGCCGGCGCCGCCGTGGACCGCGATCGCGAAACGCTCGTTCAATGCTAGGAGAGCACCTGGAATTCGCCGCCGCGCTCGAGCGCGCGGCGATAGGGCTCGCGGCCATGGATGCGCTCGAGGAAGGTCATGAGATGCGGCCGCTTCGCGTCCAGGCCGCCGCGCACCGCGGCCGCCTCGAGAGGGAAGCTCATCTGGATGTCGGCCGCGGTGAACTCGCCGCCCGCGAACCAGCGGCTCTTCTCCAGCTCGGCTTCCATGAAGTCGAGCTGCCGCGCGAGGTTCGGCTCGATGAAGCCTTTCTTCACCCGCGCGGCGATGCCGCGCGCAACGGGACGCACGAAGAACGGCATCGGGCCCTTCTCCATGCGGTCGAAGACGAGCTTCATGACCAGCGGCGGCATGGCCGATCCCTCGGCGAAGTGCATCCAGTAAACATAGCGCAGCCGCTCGCGGGTGCCGGGCGGCGGAATGAAGCGGCCCTTGCCGTAGCGCTCGACGAGGTACTCCATGATCGCGCCCGACTCGGCTAGCGTCAGCTCGCCGTCGGTGAGCACCGGCGACTTGCCGAGGAAATGCACCTCGCGCAGCGCGGCCGGCGCGAGCAGCGTCTTCGGGTCGCGCTGGTAGCGCTTGATCTGGTAGCCGAGCCCGAGCTCTTCCAGCAGCCACAGCACGCGCTGCGAGCGGGAGTTGTTCAGGTGATGAACGACGATCACTGGCTGGGCGCGGGGGCCGGCGATGCACGCACCGCCTGCCGCGAGCCGCTGCTCGGGGCGGCGCGGATCTCCAGGGGACGCGGCTGCACGACCGTCGGGCGCACGCCCGGCGATGCCAGGGCCGAACCGCGCGCGCGCAGGAAAGCGAGCTGGTCCTGCGCGAGCTTGAGCTCCCCTCGCAGGCGCTCGGTGTGCGCTTTCTCGGCTTCGAGGAAAGCGCGCGTCGAATCGCGCTCCGCGGTGAGCTGGTCGAGCTGCAATTTCTGCACGTCGAATTCCTTGCGCGCGGCGTCTGCCTGCTCGCGCGCCGCTCGCGCCTCGCCTGCTGCGGCGGAGAGCTGCGCGCGCGCCTGGGCGAGCTCGGCCGCGGCGCGCTCGCCCGCCTGCTTCTCCTCCCACGCGTAGAAGCCGGCCGCGCCGGCCGCTCCGAGTGCGGCCAGCGCGACGAAGATCACCCTCGATGCCCCCCTTTGCCGTCTCATGGTCGTCTCCCTTTTTTTCACATCTCGGCTATTTTCCAGTTGGCGCCTTCCTTGATGAACGTGATCATGCCGGCGGTCTTGCGCTCGTCCTGCTGGCGAACCACCATCGCGTCGCGGAACTCGCCGTAGCTCTCCTGCAGCGCAAAGCCGACGAAGCTTTG
>CAYZFN010000020.1:0-11750 GCA_964477695.1 uncultured Enterobacteriaceae bacterium
CGCGATTTCCTCGCGCGCCCTGTTCGACTTCGAGGAAGAGAACCGGGTGTTCGACCGCGACGGCGAGCAAGCCTACATCGCGCTGCAGTACGGCCGGCTCGACGTGCCGGCGCGCGAAGGCGTGGCGTTTCCGCTGGTGCAGAAGCTGCTCGCCTTCAATACGGCGGCGGCGCAGCGCGTCGAGGTAGTGGTGCTTTCCAAGAACGACCCGGTCTCCGGCCTGCGCGTGTTCCGCTCCGCGAAGCAAGCCGGCCTGCAGCTCGAGCGCGGCGTGTTCACGCGCGGCCGCAGCCCGTGGCGCTACCTCGACTCGCTGAAGGCGAACCTGTTTCTCTCGGCCAACGAAGCCGACGTCATGGCGGCGCTCGATGCGCGCTGCCCGGCGGCGCGCGTGTACCCCGAGTCGGCGCAGGCGGCGAGCCGCCATGCCGGCGAGCTGCGCATCGCCTTCGACGGCGATGCGGTGCTTTTCTCCGACGAGGCCGAGCGCATTTACCAGCAGGACGGCCTTTCCGCGTTCACCGAGCACGAGACGGCCAAGGCGCTGCTGCCGCTGCCGCCCGGGCCGTTCAAGCCGCTGCTCGAGGCTTTGCATCGCCTGCAAGTCGCTTCCGCCGAGGAGAAGACAATCCAGGTAAGGACCGCGCTGGTGACCGCCCGCAGCGCTCCCGCACACGAGCGCGCGGTGCGCACGCTCATGGAATGGAACGTGGCGGTCGACGAAGCGATGTTCCTCGGCGGGCTGGGGAAGGGCGAGTTCCTGCGCGCCTTCGAGCCCGACTTCTACTTCGACGACCAGCGCGGCCACGTCGATGCGGCGCGCGCGTACGTGCCCGCCGGCCACGTGCCGTTCGGCGTCGCCAATATCCGCTAGAGACGGCGCTCTTCGACCGCGTGGCAGGCGACGCCGCCGATGAGCGCCGGCGTCTCGCGGCGGCAGCGCTCGGTCGCATGCGGGCAGCGCGGATGGAAGGCGCAGCCGCCCGGCGGCGCGAGCGGATTCGGCACCTCGCCGGCGACCGGCGTGCGCGGCCGGCCGCTCATCGCGAGGTCGGGCACGGCGTCGAGCAGCATGCGCGTGTAGGGATGGCGCGGGCGGACGAACAGCTCCGCCGCCTGCGCCAGCTCGACGATGCGGCCGAAGTACATCACGCCAACGCGCTCGGCGACCTGCGACACGACGGCGAGGTTGTGCGAGATGAAGAGGTAGGTGAGGCCGAGGCGGCCCTGCAGGTCGCTCATCAGGTTCAGGATCTGCGCCTGCACCGAGACGTCGAGCGCCGAGGTCGGCTCGTCGCAGACCAGGAAATCGGGCTCGCCGGCAAGCGCGCGGGCAATCGAGATTCTCTGGCGCTGCCCGCCGGAGAATTCGTGCGGATATTTCTCGCCGTCGTCCGGCGCAAGCCCGACGCGGGCGAGCAGCTCGTCGACGCGCTGCGCCGTGCCGAGGAAGCGGATCGGCTCGGCGACGATGTCGCGCACGCGCCAGCGCGGGTTCAGGCTCGCGTACGGATCCTGGAAGATCATCTGCAGGCGGCGCCCGGAGAAAACGATGCGGCCCTCGCTCGGCGCATAGAGGCCGACGATGAGCCGCGCCAGCGTGGACTTGCCGCAGCCGGACTCGCCGACCAGGGCGAGCGTCTCGCCGCGCTGGATGGCGAAGCTGACCCGGTCGACGGCGCGCAGCGTGCGGCGCGGCTCGCGCTCGAGCAGGCGCTCGAGCCACGGCGCGGAGACGTCGAAATCGCGGCTTACGCCGTCAAGCGCGAGCAGCGACATGGAGCCAGCAGGCGGCGGCGCTGCGTCCGGCCGGAGCGAGCGTCGGGCGCTCGGCCAGGCAGCGCTCGAAGCGGCGCGGGCAGCGCGGATGGAAGGCGCAGCCGGGCGGAATCGCGCTCGGCCGCGGCATGGCGCCGTCGATCTGCACCAGCCGCCGGCGCGCGCCGATCTTCGGAATCGAGCCCATGAGCCCGCCGGTATAGGGATGCTGCGGCGCGTGGATCACCGCGTCGACCGGACCGATCTCGACGATCCGCCCGGCGTACATGACCGCCACGCGCTGCGCGGTCTCCGCGATGACCCCCATGTCGTGGGTGATGAGCATCACCGCGGTGCCGTGCTCGCGCGCGAGGCGCTTGAGCAGCGCGATGATCTGCGCCTGGATCGAGACATCGAGCGCCGTGGTCGGCTCGTCGGCAATGATCACGCGCGGCTCGGCGGCGAGCGCGAGCGCAATGACCACGCGCTGGCGCATGCCGCCGGAGAACTGGTGCGGATAGTTCGCGTAGCGTGCTTCCGGCGCCGGAATGCCGACTTCCTTCAGCAGCGACAAAGCCCTTCCCCGGGCAGCTGGCCGGCTGAGCGGCAAATGCGTGAGGATCGTCTCCTCGAGCTGCGCGCCGATCGTGTAGAGCGGGTTGAGCGAGGTGAGCGGATCCTGGAACACGACGCCGATGCGCCGGCCGCGCAGCCGGCGCAGCTCCTCGGGCGGCAGATTGTCGATGCGCCGTCCTTCAAGCCGCACCTCGCCCGCGGCGATGCGCCCGGGCGGGTCGAGCAGGCCGATGATGGCGAGTCCGGTCACCGACTTGCCCGCGCCCGACTCTCCGACCACGCCTAGCACCTCGCCGGGCGCGATCGAGAACGACACGCCGTCGACCGCCGTCAGCGCGCCGCGCCGGGTCGGGAACTGGACCGTCAGGTTGTCGACCTGCAGCGTCATCGCAGCTTCGGATTGAGCGCGTCGCGCAGCCAGTCGCCGAGCAGGTTGACCGCCAGCACCAGCACGATCAGCGCGGCGCCGGGGAACAGCGTGATCCACCATTCTCCGGAGTAGAGGAACTCGTTGCCGACGCGGATCAACGTGCCGAGCGAGGGCCGCGTGGCCGGCACGCCGACGCCGAGGAAGGACAGCGTGGCCTCGGTGATGATCGCGGTGGCTATGTGTATCGTCGCGATGACCAGCACCGGGCCGAGCACGTTCGGCAGCACGTGCGTAAGCATGATGGCGAGCGGACGCCGGCCGATGACGCGCGCCGCCTGCACGTACTCCTTCTGCCGCTCGACCATCGTCGAGCCGCGCACAGTGCGCGCGTACTGCACCCAGCCGGCGAAGCCGATCGACAGCACGAGCACCGGGATGGCGATGGCATCCTGGCTCTCGGGCGGCAGCGCCGCGCGCGCGAAGCCGTCGATCAGGAGCGCGATCAGGATCGCCGGAAAGGAAAGCTGCACATCGGCGAGGCGCATGATCAGCGCATCGACGCGGCCGCCCAGATACCCTGCGGCGAGTCCTGCGGTTACGCCGATAAGCAACGAAAACAGGACAGAAGCGATACCCACGCCGAGCGAGATGCGCGCGCCGTACAGGATCGTCGATAGGATGTCGCGGCCCTGGTCATCGGTGCCGAGCGGGTAATGCGCCAGCCCGCGCGCCTCCCAGGCGGGCGGGAGGAACGCGTCGTTCAGGTTCAGCGTGCCGACGTCGAACGGATTCTGCGGCGCGAGCCAGGGCGCAAACAGCGCCGCGCCGACGCAGACGACCGTGACGATCGCGGCGCCCACCGTGACCGGTGAGCGCCGGAAGCTCCAGGCGAGGTCGCTCCCCCAGAGCGCTCGGATCATTACTTGGCGGAGTCGCTGGCTTCCTTCACCGTGGCGAAGCGCGCCTGCGGCCGATCGTCCAGGCTGTAGGAGATGCTCACACTCTTCTTCATCGCCCAGGGCCGCATCTGGTGATGCAGCGGCACATAGTAGGCCTCGTCGCGCGTCCTTTGCAGCCCTTCCTTGAGCAGCGCATCGCGCTTCGTCGTATCGGTCGTGACCTTGAGGGCGTCGATGATCTTGTCGAGCTCCGGGTCGCTGATGCGGCCGAGGTTGAAGCTGCCGTCGGCCCCGGTGGTCTTGGTGCGCACGAGCGACTGCAGGGTGTAGAGGCCGTCGAAGGTGGGTACGCCCCAGCCGAGCATGTACGCGCTGGTGTCGAAGTTCAGGATCTTCGGGATGAAGTTCGAGAACGGCATCGCGTTCAGCTTCACCTTGAGGCCGGCGCGCGCCCACATCGCGACCAGCGACTGGCAGATCTTCTCGTCGTTCACGTAGCGGTTGATCGGGCAGTCGAGCGTGAAGTCGAAGCCGTCCGGGTAGCCCGCTTCGGCGAGCAGTTTCTTCGCTTCGGCTACGTCGACCTTCGGCACCAGGTCCAGGTCCTTCGAGTAGCCGTGCACGCCGGGCGCGATCATGATGCCGGCGGGAATCGACAGGCCGCGCATCGTCACGCGCTTGATCGCCTCGCGGTCGACGGCGAGGTTGAGCGCGCGGCGCACGCGCACGTCCTTGAAGGGATTCTTGCCCTTCACGCTCGAGTACTTGAGCTCGGCGTTGTGCTGGTCCATGGCGATGAAGATCGTGCGCACCTCGTGGCCGTCGAGGATCTTCAGGCTCGCCTCGCGCCGCAGCCGCTCGACGTCCTGCGTCGGCAGGTCGGTCACGAGGTCGACCTCGCCCGAGAGCAGCGCCGAGACGCGAGTCGCGTCGGACTTGATCGGCGTGTAGATCACGTCCGTGACGTTGCCGTCGAGCTTGCCCCACCAGCTCTTGTTCGCGGTGAAGACGATGCGCTTGTCGGGCTCCCAGCTCTTGATGATGTACGGGCCGGTGCCGTTGGTATTGCGCGAGGCGAAGGTCTCCTCCTTCTTGGCGTAGTCCTGGATGTGCTGCGAGCGGTTCTTCTCCGCCCAGGCCTTGCTCATGATGCGGAAGTCGACGATGTTGCGCAGCAAGACCGGGTTCGGCCCGTCGAGCAGGAAGTCGACCGTGTGGTCGTCGACCTTCTTCACCTCCTTGATGCCCGAGACATAGATCTGGTTCGTGCCCTGCGGCTCGCGGATCCGGTTGAACGAGAACACCACGTCGTCGGCGCTGAAGGGCGAGCCGTCGTGGAACTTGACGCCCTGGCGCAGATGGAATCGCCAGTGCGTATCGGAAAGCTGCTGCCAGCTCAGCGCAAGGCAAGGCTCGATCTGGTAATCCTTGCTGTAGCGGGTGAGCCCCTCGTAGTCGTACTGCATGACGGCGTGCGTCGTGGCATGGTTCTGCGAGTGCGGGTCGAGCGTCAGGATGTCGTTCTGCGCGGCCCAGCGCAGCGTCACGGCCTGCGCGGGCAAGGCGGCCGCAGAAGCGAGCGCGGCCAGGGCCAACAGCATTCGAAGCATGATTCGTCCTCCTCCTCCGGAAAGCACTTCGCTACTTCAGGGGCAAGGCTTCCTCCACCAGGGCGGCGAGGTAGCCCGCGCCGAGCGGGATCACCTCGTCGTTGAAGTCATAGGCCGGGTTGTGCAGCATGCAGCCGTGCTCGAGCCCGCCCTGGCCGAGGAACACATAGGCCCCGGGACGCTCGTGCAGGAGATAGGAGAAATCCTCGCCGCCCATCGTCGGCTCGTGATCGGTGATGACGTTGTCGTCGCCGAACAGCCGGCGCCCGACGCGCGCCGCGAACTCGGCTTCGCGGGCGCTGTTCACAGTCGGCGGGTAGCCGCGCCGGTAGTCGATCGTCGCGCTGGCGCCCAAAGCCTCGGCAATCCGGCTGGCGATCTCCGTCACCCGGCGCTCGGCCAGCTCGCGCGTCTGGGGGCGGAAGCTGCGCACCGTGCCGATCAGCGTCACGGCATCGGGGATGATGTTGAACGCGCCGACCTGGCTCGTCTGCAGCGAGCACACGCTGACCACCACCGAGTCGATCGGGTTCACGTTGCGGCTCGCCACGGTCTGCAGAGCCGAGATGATCTGCGCTGCCGCGACCACGGGATCGACCGCGAGATGCGGCAGCGCGCCGTGCCCGCCGCGGCCGCGCACCGTGATCTCGATCTCGTCGGTGGCCGCCATCACCGGCCCCGCGCGCACCGCCATCTTGCCGGGTGGGAGCCCGGGCCAGTTGTGCAGCGCGTACACCTCGTTCGCCGGGAAGCGCTGGAACAATCCTTCGCGCACCATCACCTGCCCGCCGCCGCCGCCTTCCTCGGCCGGCTGGAAGATGAGGTAGGCCGTGCCGTCAAAGCCGCGCGTCTCGGCGAGATAGCGCGCCGCGCCGAGCAGCATGGTTGTATGGCCGTCGTGGCCGCAGGCGTGCATGCGACCGGCGTTCTGGGATTTGTGGGCGAAGCTGTTCGCTTCCTGGACCGGCAGGCAATCCATATCGGCGCGCAGCCCCACCGCTTTTCCGTTGCTTTTGCGTCCTTGGACAACACCCACCACGCCGGTCTTGGCCAGGCCGCGATGCACCTCAATGCCCCAGCTCGCCAGCTTCTCCGCGACCAGCGCGCTGGTGCGGCTCTCCTCGAAGGCGAGCTCGGGATGTGCATGCAGGTCGCGCCGCAGCTCCTTAAGCTCGGCGTGGTAGCGGCGGATGCGCTCTACGGGACTGGTCATTGGGGCTGCACGCGAAGGCGCGGGTCGACGGCATAGTAGAGCAGATCGACGGCGAGGTTGATGATGACGAAGAAAAGCCCGATCAGGCACAGGTAAGCGGCCATGACCGGCACGTCGGCGAAGCTCACCGCCTGGATGAACAAGAGGCCCATGCCCGGCCACTGGAACACCGTCTCGGTGATGATGGCGAAGGCGATGATCGAGCCGAGCTGCAGCCCGGTGATCGTGATGACCGGCACGAGCGTGTTCTTGAGCGCGTGCCGGAAATGGACGGCGCGGTCGGTGAGCCCGCGCGCCCGCGCGAAGCGGATGTAGTCGGTACGCAGCACTTCCAGCATCTCCGAGCGGACGAGGCGCTGGATGAGGGTCATCTGGAAGAGCCCCAGCGTGATCGAAGGCAGCACCAGCGCCTTCAGGCCGGAGGCCGTAAGAAACCCGGTGCTCCACCAGCCGAGCTGCACGGTTTCGCCGCGGCCGAAGGACGGCAGCCAGCCGAGCTGCACCGAGAAGAGCACGATCAGCAGGATGCCGATGAGAAAGGTCGGCAGCGACACGCCGATCAGCGACACGGCGAGCAGCGCCTGGGAAACGAGCGCTTTCGGGCGCAAGGCCGTGATCACTCCCATGGGGATCCCCGCGGCGAGAGCGAACAGCGCCGCGACGAGCGAGAGCTCGAGCGTCGCGGGCAGGCGGTCCTTGAGCAGCGTCGACACCGGCTGCACCTGGCGCAGGCTCAGGCCGAAGTCGCCCTGCACGGCGCGCTCGACGAACGTGGCGTACTGGACATAGAAGGGCCGGTCGAGCCCGAGCTGGCGCGACATGCGGACCCGGTCTTCCGGCGTCGCGTCCTGGCCGAGCATGAAAAGCACCGGGTCGCCGACGAAGCGGAACAGCGCGAAGGCGATGAACGCGACCGAAGCCATGACCAGCACGGCCTGTGCGAGACGGCGCAGGACGAAGGCAGCCATAGCTCTGCGAGAATGTTACCCGATGAGTTTCGCGCAAAGCGTCGTCGCCTGGCAGCGCGCGCACGGCCGGCACGCCCTGCCCTGGCAGGGCACCCGCGATCCCTACCGCATCTGGCTCTCCGAAGTGATGCTGCAGCAGACGCAGGTCGGCACGGTCATTCCCTATTACGAGCGCTTCCTGCAGCGCTTTTCGGACGTGCAGGCGCTTGCGCGCGCGTCGCAGGACGAGGTGCTGCGGCTCTGGAGCGGCCTCGGCTATTACGCCCGCGGCCGCAACCTGCACGAGGCGGCGAAGCGAATCGCCGCCGACGGGTTTCCGCGCACGGCGAGGGATATCGAGGCGTTGCCCGGCATCGGCCGCTCGACGGCGGCGGCGATCGCGGTGTTCGCCTTCGGCGAGCGTGCAGCGATCCTCGATGGCAACGTGCGCCGGGTGCTCGCGCGCTGCTTTGCCCAGTCGGCGGAGCTCTGGCCGCTCGCCGAGCGGCTGCTGCCGCGGCGTGACGTCGAAGCGTACACGCAGGGACTGATGGATCTCGGCGCGACCGTCTGCACGCGAGCGCGACCCGCGTGCGCGCGCTGTCCCGTCGCCACGCTTTGCGAAGCGAACCGGCGCGGCTGGCAGGAGCGCCTGCCGGCGAAGAAAGCGCGTGCCGCGCTGCCGCAGAAGAGCGTGACGTGGCTCGTGCTGCGCCACCGGAACCGGGTGCTGGTCGAGCGCCGCCCGGCGAGCGGCATCTGGGGCGGGCTGTGGTGCTTTCCCTCCGGTGGGAAGCGTCCGGGCGACCGGCCGCTCGAGGCGATCGACCACGGCTTCACGCATTTTCGCCTCGCCATTCGTCCGGTCCTCCGGGAGGTGAACCGTGCCGTGCGCAAGAAAGGCGGCCGTTGGATGACGCTCGGCGCGCTCGAGCGCGCTGCCGTGCCTGCGCCGGTCAGGACTCTGATTGCGCGTTTGCGCGCAGCAGGCGGCTGATCCGCGCCAGGCGCGCCGCCGCCTCGTCGAGCTCGAGCAGCTCCTGCTTGGCCTCGAGCGGCAGCGGCAGGAGCTCGATCAGCCGCGCGCTCACCCAGGCGCTCGAGTCGAGCCGATGCGGCGCGGGGAAGAGCTCCGGCTGCTCGCCGACCAGCCGCTCGAGCAGGCGGACGCAGCGTGCGCCCTCGCGCGCGATCGGCGCGTCCGTCTCTTCGGCGAGAAGATCCACGGTGGCGAGCGCGAGGCCGTTGGGCTGCACCCGGCGGTTGCGGATGCGAAAGCGCCGGCCGCCTTCGGCGACCACGTGCAGCAGCCCGAGCTGCGGCATGTCCCATTGCATGATGCGCGCCAGCGTGCCGACCGGCGCGGGCGTCGCGGGCTCGCCGACTTCCGCGCCTTCGACGATCAGGCACACGCCGAATGGCGTGCCGTCGCGCAGGCAGGCCTTCGCCATGTCCATGTAGCGCGTCTCGAAGATGCGCAGCGGCAGGCGGCCGCCCGGGAAGAGCACCGCCTGCAGCGGGAAGAGCGGCAGCTCGTCTACGGCGCCTCCTTCAGCAGGCGGCGGTGGCGCACCAGCACGCGCCAGTCGCCGCGGAATCCCTCGGCCAGCTCTTCCGAGAGGTAAACCGAGCGGTGCCGCCCGCCGGTGCAGCCGATCGCCACGCACACATAGCTGCGGTTCTCGCGCACGATCTCGGGCAGCCAGCGCCCGAGCAGCCGCCGCACGTCGTCGAGCCAGCGCTGCGCCGACGCGTCGCTCTTCAGGAACTCGATCACCGGCGCATCGCGGCCGGTGTACGGCCGCAGCTGCGGGTCGTAATGCGGATTGGCGACCATGCGCGCATCGAGCACCCAGTCGGCGTCGAGCGGGATGCCGTCCTTGTAGGAGAACGATTCGAAGACCAGCGTCAGCGTGCCGGCGCCGATGCCGAGCAGGTCGCGGATCCAGTTCTGCAGCACGCGCGGCTGCAGCTCGCTCGTGTCGATGCGCTGGCCGAGCGGCGCGATGCCCGCGAGCAGCGTGCGCTCGCGCTCGATCGCCTCGGGCAGCGTCAGGCCGAGGCCGGCGAGCGGATGGCGCCGGCGCGTCTCGGAGAAGCGGCGCAGCAGCGCCTCGGCGTTGGCCTCGAGGTAGAGCACGCGGCAGTCGACGCCGCGATCCTTGAGCCGCGCGATGTGCTCGGGCAGCGCGGGCAGCGCGCCGCTTCGCGCGTCGATGCTCACCGCTGCGCGCTCGTGGCCCGAGTCGGCGAGCCAGTCGACCGTCTCGCGCAGCAGCGTCGCCGGCAGGTTGTCGACGCAGTAGTAGCCGGCGTCCTCGAGGACATTGAGCGCGATGCTTTTTCCCGAGCCCGAGAGGCCGCTGACGAGGACCAGCTGCATCAGTCGTCCGGGTCCGGGCTCATCTGCTGCTTCTGCCGGGCGAGGAATTCCGCGGTCGAGTCGATGCCGCGCAGCTTGAGGATCTCGTTGCGCACCGCCGCCTCCACCAGCACGGCGAGGTTGCGCCCCGCGGCCACCGGAATGATCACCTTGCGCACGGTGACACCGAGGATCTCCTCCGAGAGCTCGGCGAGCGGCAGCCGCTCGCTCTGGTCGCGGCCGCCCGGATGCGGGCGCTCGAGGTGGCAGATGAGACGCAGCTTCATCTTCCGCCGCACCGCCGTCTCGCCGAAGATGGTGCGGATGTTGAGCAGGCCGAGGCCGCGCACCTCGAGGAACTCCTTGAGCATCGGCGGACAGCGGCCCTCGATCGTCCCGGCGGCGATGCGCGACACTTCGACCACGTCGTCCGCGACCAGGCCGTGGCCGCGGCTGATGAGCTCGAGGCCGAGCTCGCTCTTGCCGACGCCCGACTCGCCGGTGATGAGCACGCCCAGGCCGAGCACGTCCATGAACACGCCATGGCGCTCGGTCGTCTCGGCGAGCGCCTTGCTGAGATAGTGCGAAAGCGTCTCGATCACGCGCGCCGCGCTCACCGCGGTGGCGAACACGGCGGTATGGCCGTCTTCCTTCGCCTTGTCGATGACCTCCGCAAAGGGCGGCACGCCGTCGGCGAAGATGACGATCACCGGATGCGTGGCGATCAGCCGGGCGGCCAGGTCGGCGCGCCGCGCGGCGTTGTGGCGCTCGGCGAGCTCGGCCTCGTAGACGCCGATGACCTGGATCGAGTTGGGGTGGCTGAAGTTGAGGTGGCCGATCAGCGCGGCGGTCGCCGCCGCCTCGCGGCGCACCGCGGTGCCGCCTTCGCGCCCCGCGATCCAGGCGAGGGACAGCGCCTCGCGGTTGTCCTCATGCAGCCGCGCGGCGTTGACCTGCAGCATCGGGCTCCCATGCGGTGAGCAGCTGGTGCAGCGCGGCGGCGTCGGCGGCCTGCCCCATCGCCTCGCGCAGCGCCTTGTCGGAGAACATCTGCGCGAGCTCGGAGAGGATCTGCAGGTGCTTCTCGGTCGCTTTCTCCGGCACGAGCAGCACGAACACGAGGCTCACCGGCTGGCCGTCGGGCGAGTCGAACGGCACCGGCTGCGCGAGGCGCAGCAGCGCGCCGAGCGCCTCCTTCAGCCCCTTGATGCGGCCGTGCGGGATGGCGACGCCCTGGCCGAGCCCCGTCGAGCCGAGCCGCTCGCGCGCGAACAGGCTGTCGAACACGAGGCTGCGCGCGATGCCGTCCTGGTTCTCGAACAGGAGGCCGGCCTGCTCGAACAGGCGCTTCTTGCTCGACACCGGCAGGTCGACGGCGACGTGGTTCGGGGCGAGCAGCTTGGCGACGAGGCTCATACCCTCTTTTCGTACCGCTTGTCCTTGTAGCGTAGCACCTGGCGGTCGAGCTTGTCGGCGAGCAGATCGATCGCCGCGTACAGGTCGTCTTCCTCGCACTCGCAATGCAGGTCCTTGCCGCGCACGTGCAGCGTCACCTCGGCCTTCTGGCGCAGCTTGTCGACGGTAAGGATGACGTGGGCGTCGATCACGTGGTCGAAGTGGCGCGTGACGCGCTCGATCTTGGAGCGCACGTAGTCGCGGATCGCCGGGGTCACTTCGAGGTGATGACCGCTCACGTTGAGGTTCATGTCACAAGGCCTTTCGCTGGTTGACGGCCGGAATTTGCAGCGACTCGCGGTATTTGGCAATCGTGCGGCGCGCCACGACGATACCCTGCTCGCCGAGGATCTGCGAGATGCGCGCGTCGGACAGCGGCGCCTTGGCGTCCTCGGCGGCGACCAGCTGCTTGATCAGCGCGCGGATCGCGGTCGAGGAGGCGGCGCCGCCCGCCTCGGTGGCGACGTGGCTGCCGAAGAAGTACTTGAGCTCGAAGGTGCCGCGCGGCGTCGCCATGTACTTCTGCGTCGTGACGCGCGAGATCGTGCTCTCGTGCAGGC
>CAYZFN010000021.1:0-40123 GCA_964477695.1 uncultured Enterobacteriaceae bacterium
GGCGCTCCGCGCAGCTCATTGACGAGGCGCGGCAGGCGGCCAAGGACGAAGGCGGCCGCGAGCTCGCCGCGGCCAAGGCGGAGATCGAGCAGGAAGTGACGCGCGCGCGCGAGCAGCTGCGCGACCGAGTGGCCTCGCTTGCCGTTGCCGGCGCCGAAAAGATCCTGCGCCGCGAGATCGACGGCAAGGCGCACGCCGATCTGCTCGAAACCATCAAGCGCGAGCTCTGATGGCGGAACCGAGCACCATCGCGCGGCCGTATGCCGAAGCGGCCTTCCGCATTGCCGACGAAGCCGGAGCGCTCGCGCGCTGGGCGGATATGCTCGCCGCGCTTGCGCAGGTTGCCGCGGACGAGCGCGTGCGCGCCGCTATCGGCGACCCCAACCTGTCCGACGCGCAGGTCGCCGGACTGTTCCTCGCGATCCTGGCCGGAAAGCTGAACGGCGAGGCCGAGAACTTCGTTCGCGTGCTCGCGGCCAACGGCCGCCTGGAGCGGCTGCCCGAGATCCGCGAGCAGTTCGAATCGCTCAAGAATGAGCGCGAGGGCGTGCTCGAGGCCGAGGTGCAATCGGCCTTCCAGCTCTCCCCGGCGCAGGTTCAAGATCTGGTGCAGCGCTTGGAAAAAAAGACCGGCCGCAAGGTGCGCGCGCAGGTATCGCTCGACCAGGAGCTGATCGGCGGCGTGCGCATCGTGCTCGGCGACAAGGTGATCGACGGCTCGGCGCGCGCGCGGCTGGCGGCGCTCGAGACCGCATTGAAAGCTTAAGGAGCCCGCATGCAACTCAATCCTTCCGAGATCTCGGAGCTCATCAAGAGCCGCATCCAGAACCTCGACGCCGGCGCCCAGATGCGCACGCAGGGCACGGTCGTCTCCGTGACCGACGGCATCTGCCGCGTCCACGGCCTGTCCGACGTCATGCAAGGCGAGATGCTCGAGTTCCCGAAGAGCACCTTCGGCCTGGCGCTCAACCTCGAGCGCGACTCGGTCGGCGCGGTTATCCTGGGGGAGTACACGCACATCACCGAGGGCGACACGGTCAAGACCACCGGCCGCATCCTGTCGGTGCCGGTGGGCCCGGAGCTGCTCGGCCGCGTCGTCAACTCGCTCGGCCAGCCGATCGACGGCAAGGGGCCGATCAACGCCAAGCTCACCGACGTCATCGAAAAAGTCGCGCCGGGCGTGATTGCCCGGCAGTCGGTGTCGCAGCCCGTGCAGACCGGGCTGAAGGCGATCGACTCCATGGTGCCGATCGGACGCGGCCAGCGCGAGCTGATCATCGGCGACCGCCAGACCGGCAAGACGGCGGTTGCCATCGACACCATCATCAACCAGAAGGGCAAGGATCTGTTCTGCGTCTACGTGGCGATCGGCCAAAAAGCGTCGACCATCGCCAACGTGGTGCGCAAGCTCGAGGAGCACGGCGCGATGGCGTATACCATCGTCGTCGCCGCGTCGGCCTCGGAGTCGGCGGCGATGCAGTACATCGCGCCCTACTCGGGCTGCACGATGGGCGAATACTTCCGCGATCGCGGGCAGGATGCGCTCATCATCTACGACGACCTGACCAAGCAGGCCTGGGCCTACCGCCAGGTGTCGCTGCTGCTGCGCCGGCCGCCCGGCCGCGAGGCTTATCCGGGGGACGTGTTCTACCTGCACTCGCGCCTGCTCGAGCGCGGGGCGCGGGTGAACCCGCAATACGTCGAGTAGTTCACCAAGGGGTCGGTGAAGGGCAAGACCGGCTCGCTCACGGCGCTGCCCATCATCGAGACGCAGGCGGGCGACGTCACGGCGTTCGTGCCGACCAACGTGATCTCGATCACCGACGGCCAGATCTTCCTCGAGACCGATCTCTTCAATGCCGGCATCCGGCCGGCGATCAACGCCGGCATTTCCGTTTCGCGTGTCGGCGGCGCGGCGCAAACGAAGATCATGAAACGGCGCGATACCGGCGGCGGCGTGCGCCTGGCGCTGGCGCAGTACCGCGAGCTCGCCGCCTTTGCGCAGTTCGCGAGCGACCTCGACGAGGCGACCCGCAAGCAGCTCGAGCGCGGCCGCATGGTGACCGAGCTGATGAAGCAGCCCCAGTACCAGCCGCTCCAGGTGTGGGAGATGGCGCTCACGCTGTTCGCCGTCAACAACGGCTACTTCGACGATGTCGACGTGAAGAAGGCGCTTGCCGCCGAAAAATCGATGCGCGATTACCTCAAGCAAAAGTACGCCCGCCTGGTCGCCACCATGGAGGAGAAGAAGGATCTGTCGCCTGAAGACGAGAAGGCGCTGAAGAGCGCAATCGAGGACTGGAAGAAGAACGGCTCGTATTAAGGAGAACCGGGGCCATGCCGGGAACCAAGGAGATTCGGCTGAAAATCCGCAGTGTGCAGAACACGCGGAAGATCACCAAGGCCATGGAGATGGTCGCGGCCTCGAAGATGCGCAAGGCGCAGGAGCGCATGCGCCACGCCCGCCCTTACGGCGACAAGATCCGCACCGTCGCGGCGCACATCTCGCACGCCAATCCGGAGTATCGCCATCCGTTCCTCGCGGCACGCGACACGGTGAAGCGGGTCGGCGTCATCGTCATCACCACCGACAAGGGCTTGTGCGGGGCGCTCAATACGAACCTGCTGCGCATGGTGCTCGCGCAGTACAAGGAGTGGCAGACGCAGGGCGAGGAAGTCGACGTTTGCGCGATCGGTGCCAAGGGCCTGGGCTTCATGCAACGGCTGGGCGCCAACATCGTCTCGCAGGCGACGCAGCTCGGCGACCGCCCGCAAATGGAGAGGCTGATCGGCGCGGTGAAGGTGATGCTCGACGGCTACACGTCGGACCGCTTCGACCGGCTGATGCTCGCCTATACACGCTTCATCAACACCATGAAGCAGGAGCCGGTGGTCGAGCAGCTGCTGCCGCTTTCGGGCGAGCGGCTGGGCTCCCCGGAGACCGTCTGGGACTATCTCTACGAGCCGGAAGCGCGCGCAGTGCTCGACCAGGTGATGACGCGCTACATCGAGGCGCTCATCTATCAGGCGGTCTCGGAGAACATGGCCTCCGAGCAGTCGGCGCGCATGGTGGCGATGAAGGCCGCCTCGGACAATGCGGCGAACCTGATCGACGAGCTGACCCTCGTCTACAACAAGAACCGGCAGGCGGGCATCACCAAGGAACTCTCTGAAATCGTCGGCGGCGCAGCCGCTGTATAGGACTCGAGAACATGGCGCAGGCACAGGCAGCACAAGGAACCATCGTCCAATCCATCGGCGCGGTGATCGACATCGTGTTTCCGCGCGAGCACATGCCGAACATCTACGACGCGCTGGTGCTCGAGGAGGCCGGCGACAACCCGCTGGTCGAGAAGGGCCTCACGTTCGAGGTCGAGCAGCAGCTCGGCGACGGCGTGGTGCGCTGCATCGCGCTCGGGTCCTCCGACGGGCTGCGGCGTGGCATGAAGGTCAAGGGCACCGGCCAGCCGATCTCGGTGCCGGTCGGCAAGGGCACGCTCGGCCGTATCATGGATGTACTCGGGCGCCCGATCGACGAGCAGGGACCGATCAAGTCGAGCGAGCGGCGTTCCATCCATCAGACGGCGCCGAAATTCGACGAGCTCTCGCCTTCGATCGAGCTCCTCGAGACCGGCATCAAGGTGATCGACCTGATCTGTCCTTTTGCCAAGGGCGGCAAGATCGGCCTGTTCGGCGGCGCGGGCGTCGGCAAGACCGTGACCATGCTCGAGCTGATCAACAACATCGCCACCAAGCACGGCGGGCAGTCGGTATTCGCTGGCGTGGGCGAGAGAACGCGCGAAGGCAACGACTTCTACCACGAGATGATCGAGGCGGAGGTGATCAAGAAGGACAACCTCGAGGAGTCGAAGGTGTCGATGGTGTTCGGGCAGATGAACGAGCCGCCGGGCAACCGGCTGCGCGTCGGCCTCAGCGGCTTGGCGATGGCGGAAGCGTTCCGCGACGAGGGACGCGACATCCTGCTGTTCATCGACAACATCTACCGCTTCACGCTCGCCGGCACCGAGGTCTCGGCGCTGCTCGGGCGCATGCCCTCCGCGGTCGGCTACCAGCCGACGCTCGCCGAGGAGATGGGCAAGCTGCAGGAGCGCATCACCTCGACCAAGACCGGCTCGATCACTTCGATCCAGGCGGTTTATGTTCCTGCCGACGACCTCACCGACCCGAGCCCGGCGACGACCTTCGGCCACCTGGACGCGACGGTCGTGCTCTCCCGCGATATCGCCGCGCTCGGCATCTATCCGGCGGTCGATCCGCTCGACTCCACCTCGCGCCAGGTCGACCCCAACACCATCGGCGAGGACCACTACGGCACGACGCGCGCGGTGCAGGCCACGCTGCAGCGCTACAAGGAGCTGCGCGACATCATCGCCATCCTCGGCATGGACGAGCTCTCGCCGGAGGACAAGCTGGCCGTGGCGCGGGCGCGCAAGATCCAGCGCTTCCTGTCGCAGCCGTTCACCGTGGCGCAGAACTTCACCGGCACGCCCGGCAAGTACGTCGCGCTGCAGGACACGATCAAGGGCTTCAAGATGATCGTCAACGGCGAATGCGACGCCCTGCCGGAGCAGGCGTTCTACATGGTCGGCACCATTGAGGAAGCGATCGACAAGGCGAAGTCGCTGCAGGAGCCGGCGGCCAAGCCGGCCGCCGAGAAGCCGGCTGCGGCAAGGCCGGCGGCGGAGAAGAAGTAAGGGCGCGCGTTGGCGAATACCATCCACGTCGACGTGGTGAGCGCCGAGGAGGCGATCTACTCCGGCGAGGCGGAGTTCGTCGTGCTGCCCGGCGAGGCGGGCGAGCTCGGCATCTATCCGCGCCACACGCCGCTGATCACGCGCATCAAGCCCGGTGCCGTGCGCATCAGTCCTGCCGGCGGCGGGGAAGAGCAGCTCATCTTCGTCGCAGGCGGCATCCTCGAGGTGCAGCCGACCCTCATCACGGTGCTCGCCGATACGGCGATCCGCGGCGCCGACCTGGACGAGGCCAAAGCCGGGGAGGCGCTCAAGCGGGCCGAGGAAACGCGCGCTCGGGCCCAGGACCGCCAGGAGGTCGCGACGGTGGAGGCGGAGATGGCTCTGCTGGCCGCCCAGCTTGCAGCAATCCGTCGTCTGCGCAAGAAATAGCCGGTCCCCGGTAGTCCGCGGGGACTACGCTGCCGACAGCATGGATGGCCTTCGGGCCTGAAAAAATCATGCGGCCAACGCAGGAGAGCGCATGAAACACATTCTGGACTCCGACTTCCAGTACCGCCCGAGCTTCGCTACGGACGTCAGGAAGACCTTCGACAAGATTCGTCGCCAGCAGCAGGCGCGCGAACGCACCCAGTCGAAATCCGCCAATTCCGAAACGCAGGTCAAGGTCCTCAAGCTCGACCAGCTGAAGAAGGCGACGGGCACGTAATCCCCCGCAACCGAAGGCGGCGCGCGATCAGCTATAGTGCGCCGCGCGGTGAAGTATGACCTCCTCGTAATCGGCGGCGTCATCAACGGCGCTGGCATCGCGCGCGATGCCGCCGGCCGCGGCCTCGCTACTGCACTCGTCGAGCGCGCCGATCTCGCCTCGGCGACCTCGTCGGCCTCCTCCAAGCTGATCCATGGGGGACTGCGCTACCTCGAGCAGTACGAGTTCCGGCTGGTGCACGAGGCGCTTGCCGAGCGCGAGATCCTGCTGCGTATCGCCGGGCACCTTGCGTGGCCGACCCGCTTCGTCATTCCTCAGGTCCCGGAGCTGCGGCCGCGCTGGATGATCCGGCTCGGCCTGTTCCTCTACGACCACCTCGCGCGCCGCTCGGTGTTGCCGGCATCGCAGGCGGTGCGCCTCGACGCGCCGCCCTATTCGTCCGGCCTGCGCCCGGGATTCAAGCACGGCTTCGTCTACGCCGACTGCCGTGTCGACGATGCCCGTCTCGTCGTCGCCAACGCGCTCGATGCCGCGCGCCGCGGCGCGCGCGTGCTCGTGCGCACCGAGTGCCTGGCGGCGCGGCGCGAGAACGGCGCCTGGCGGGTGCGCCTCTCGAGCGGCGAGCAACTCGAGGCGCGCGCCATAGTCAACGCGGCCGGCCCCTGGGTCAAAGAAGTGCTGAGCGAGCGGCTGCACCAGTCGAGCGCCGACGCGGTGCGCCTCGTCAAGGGCAGCCATATCGTCGTGCCGAAGCTCTACGAGGGCGACCACGCGTTCATCACGCAGAACGCGGATGGGCGCGTCGTGTTCATCATTCCGTACGAGGAGCAATTCAGCCTCATCGGGACGACCGACGTGGCGACCGACGACGCCGACGACGGCACGCCGAGCGAAGCGGAAGTGGATTATCTCTGCCGCGCGGTCGCCCGCTACTTCGCGCGCCCCGTCGATCGCCCGAGCGTGATCTGGAGCTACGCCGGCGTGCGGCCGCTGCACGACGACGGCAGCCGCGACCCTTCGGCCGTCACGCGCGACTATGCGCTTCGGCTCTACGACGAGGGCGGCGCGCCGGTGCTGTCGGTTTTCGGCGGCAAGATCACGACCTACCGGCGGCTTGCGGAGCAGGTGCTGGAACAGCTCGCGCCCTATTTTCCGGCGCTGAAAGGCCGCTGGACCGACCGCGAGGCGCTGCCGGGAAGCAACTTTGCGAGCCGGGCGGAGGCGCGGCAAAGGGTTTCCGAGCGCTACCGCACGCTGCCCGACATCGTGGTGCGCGGCGTGTTTCGCCGCCACGGCGAGCTTGCGAGCGAGGTGCTGGGGGACGGAATGATCGGGGAGCACTACGGCGGCGGCCTGACCGAGCGAGAATTGCATTATCTGGTCGCGCACGAATGGGCCCTGAGCGCAGAGGACGTGTTGTGGCGCAGGACCAAATGCGGCCTGCACATGAGCGCCGCGCAGCGCGCGCGCGTCGCCGAGGTGCTTGGCCGATGAAGCCCCTTTCGTCGCTCGACGCGCGCGGCATACGAGGCGTGCTCGTCGACATCGACGACACGCTCACCACGGACGGCAAGCTCACCAGCCCTGCCTATGCCGCGCTCGAGCGCCTGCACGCGGCGGGCAAGATCGTCGTGCCGGTCACGGGCCGGCCTGCCGGATGGTGCGACCACATCGCGCGCATGTGGCCGGTCGACGCCGTGGTCGGCGAAAACGGCGCCTTCTATTTCTTTTTTGCGGACCGGAAGCTGCAAAGGCGCTACGCCGACCGACCCGAAGTGCGGCGCGAGAAGCGACGGCGGCTCGAAGCGCTCGCCGAATCGATCCTGCGCTCGGTGCCCGGCGCTGCACTGGCGGCCGACCAGCCGTATCGCGAGACGGACCTTGCCATCGACTACTGCGAGGACGTGCCGCCGCTGCCGCTCGAGCAGGCGCAACGCATCGCCGAGCTCATGCGCGCCGCCGGCCTGACCGCCAAAGTGAGCTCGATTCACGTGAACGGCTGGCTCGGCGACTACGACAAGCTAGCCATGACGCGCCGCCTCTTCGCCGAGCGATTCGCACTCGATGTGGACGTCGCCAATTCCAGCCTGGTCTATGCCGGCGACTCGCCCAACGATGCGCCGATGTTCGGCTACTTTGAAAAATCGGTCGGCGTGGCGAACGTACGCCGCTTCGCCGGAAGGCTCGCCGCCGAGCCGAAGTTCGTCACGCTGGCCAGCGCCGGGGCCGGCTTCGCCGAGCTCGTGCAGCACCTGCTCGCCTGATGCATTGGCCCGCTTACCTCGGTATCGGCGCGCTCGTGGGCTTCGCTGCCGGGCTGCTCGGCATCGGCGGCGGCGTAGTGATGGTTCCGCTGCTCGTGCTCGTCTTCGCCGACGCCGGCATGCCGAGCGAGCATCTGTTGCACATCGCGCTTGGCACTGCGCTCGCGGCCATGGTGTTCACGTCCGTGTCTAGCATGCGGGCGCATCACCGCCATGGCGCCGTCGAGTGGAAAATCGCCCGCGCCATGGCGCCCGGCATGCTCGCCGGGTCGTTCGTCGCGGCGCTAGTCGCCGGCTGGATACCGACCCGGCCGCTCGCGGTCATGTTTACGGCGCTGGTGTTCTACGCCGCAACCCAGATCCTCCTCGACTTGAAGCCCGCCACGACCCGCGAGTTGCCCGGCGCGGCGGGCCTGTTTGCCGCGGGTACCGTGATCGGTGGGGTATCGAGCCTGCTCGCAGCCGGCGGTGCGTTCCTTACGATCCCGTTCCTTACGTGGTGCAAGGTACCCTTGCGGCGCGCGATTGGCACCGCAGCGGCGAATGGCCTGCCGATCGCCGTCGCCGGAACGGCGGGCTATATCGTGCACGGCTTGAGCGCGGAGGGGCTTCCATGGCCGAGCCTCGGCTATGTCTACCTGCCGGCGCTCGCGCTCGTCGTGTGTACCAGCATGCTCGCCGCGCCGCTCGGCGCGCGTCTTGCCCACTCGCTGCCGATCAAGCGCCTGCGTACCGTATTTGCGTTGCTGCTTTACGGGTTCGCGGTGCGCATGCTGGTCGGCGTCTGGTGATCAGGCCTCGTAGTCGACGATCCAGTGCTCGGCGATGAGCGGATCGACGATCGCCCGCGTCTCCAGATGGACGGGATGGCGGTGATACGCCGCTAGCGCGGCGCGGCTCTCGAAATCGCAGCAAAGCGCGAAATCGACCGCATGGCGCGCGGTCCCGAAATTGCGCCCGACCTCGATGCGCTGCAGGCCCGGAATTCGCCCGACCTGGCCTTGCAGAGCCGCGCCGATTTCCGCGAAACGGCCGTGCGCGTCGGGCTTAAGGCGCCAAAGAACGATGTGACGGATCATAGGCGCTCCATCCTAGCGAGTTAAACTCGCCATCCCCATGGCCGGCCCGCTCTCGCATATCCGCGTCCTCGACCTGTCCCGGGTGCTCGCGGGTCCCTGGGCGGGACAGAACCTGGCCGACCTCGGCGCCGAGGTGATCAAGGTGGAGCGGCCCGGCAGCGGCGACGACTCGCGCGCCTTCGGGCCGCCCTGGGTCAAGGACCGAGCCGGGCGCGACACCAAGGACTCGGCGTACTTCACCTCCGCCAATCGCGGCAAGAAATCCGTGACGCTGAACATCTCGGTTGCCGAAGGACAGGCGATCGTGCGCGAGCTCGCGGCCAAAAGCGATGTGCTGATCGAGAACTACAAGTACGGCGACCTCGCCCGCTACGGCCTCGACTACGAGGCGCTGAAGGCGGTGAATCGGAGGCTCGTCTATTGCTCGGTGACCGGCTTCGGGCAGACCGGCCCGTACCGCGAGCGTCCCGGCTACGACTTCATGATCCAGGGCATGGGCGGCATGATGAGCATTACCGGACAGCCGAGCGGCTCGCCCGGCGGCGAACCGATGCGGGCGGGCGTACCGATCGCCGACATCATTACCGGCATGTATGCCTCGATCGCGATCTGCGCGGCGCTCGCGTATCGCGAGCGCTCGGGCGAGGGCCAGCATCTCGACCTCGCGCTGCTCGATTCGCAGATCGCGCTGCTGGCCTACCAGAACACGAACTACTTCGCGACCGGCGAGCCGCCGAAGCGCATCGGCAACCTGCACCCGAACATCGTTCCCTACCAGCCGTTCCGCGCCGCCGACGGCGAGGTCATCCTCGCCTGCGGCAACGACAACCTGTATCGAAAGTTCTGCGAGGCGGCGGGCTGTCCCGGGCTCGCCGCCGATCCGCGCTTCGCAACCAACGGCAAGCGGGTCGAGAATCGCAGCGAGCTCACGCGCCTTCTCGCGGACGTATTCAGGAAGAAGACCCAGCGCGAATGGCTCGAGCTGCTCGAGGCGGCGGGCGTGCCGAACGGGCCAATCAACGACATCGCCCAGGTGTTCGAGGAGCCGCAGGTCAAGGCGCGTAGCGTGCGCGTCGAGCTCGAGCATCCGGTGGCTGGCCGGCTGGCGCTCGTTGCGAGCCCGATGCGCTTTTCCGCCACCCCGGTCGAATACCGCCAGGCCCCGCCGCTGCTCGGCGAGCACACGGAGGAGGTACTGCGAGGAGTCCTGGGGAAGGACGCGGCCGAGCTCGCCCGGCTGCGTGCTTCCAAGGTGATATAGCCTTACGATAGCGGCCTATTTCTCTCGGAGGAGGAAGACGATGCTCAAGCTCGAACTTGGAAAGCTCGGCCGAAGCAGCCTAGCGTCGCTCGCCGCTGCGGCGCTGCTCGGTAGCACGATGGCCGGCGCGCAGACGCTGCGCGCATCGCACCAGTTTCCGGGCGGCAAGGGCGACGTGCGCGACGACATGGTGCAGATGATCGCCAAGGAGGCGAAGGACGCGAACGTTGGCCTGACCATCCAGGTCTATCCCGGCGCGTCGCTCTTCAAGCCGAACCAGCAGTGGAACGCGATGGTCGACGGCCAGCTCGACATCTCGCTGTTCCCGCTCGACTACGCGAGCGGCAAGGTGCCGACCTTCAGCGCCACCCTGATGCCCGGCCTGATCCGCAGCCAGGACCGGGCGAAGCGCGTCAACGACTCGAAGTTCATGAAGGAGATCCGCGCCGAGATCGAGAAGCACGGGGTGATCGTGCTCTCCGACGCCTGGTTCGCCGGCGGCATGGCGGCGAAGCAGAAGTGCATCCTCAAGCCGGCAGATCTGAAAGGCATGAAATTCCGCGCCGCCGGGCCGACGTTCGCGGCGATGTGGGAAGCGGCGGGCGCGAGCATCGTCACGCCCCCCTCGAACGAAATCTACAACGCCTTCCAGACCGGCGTGGTGAATGGCACCGACACGAGCCTCGGCACCTTTGCCTCGACCCGGCTGTACGAGGTCACCGACTGCCTCACCGCGCCCGGCAACAACGCGCTGTGGTTCATGTACGAGCCGGTGCTCATGTCCAAGAAAAGCTTCAGCCGGCTGAACAAGCAGCAGCAGGACGTGGTGCTCAAGGCCGGGAAGAAGGCGCAGGCGTACTACGAGGGCAAGGCGGACGAGGTGAACGCCGAGGCGATCAAGGCCTTCGAGGACCACAAGGTCAAGGTCGTAACGTTGAGCGATGCGGACTACCAAGCCTGGCTCGACGTAGCCAAGAAAAGCGCCTACGCGAAATTCGCCAAGGACGTCCCCAACGGCCAGAAGCTGATCGACGAGGCCCTGGCGGTCAAATAGCCACGAACGAGCGGCCGGCGGCAGCGCCGCCGGCATGCCCGCCATGGACGCGTTCATAAGGGGGGTCAGCACGGTTTCGCGCATCGCCGGCGCGATTGCGGCCGGCCTGATCGCGCTTGCCGTGCTGGTCATCATCGACATCGTGATCGAGCGCTACATGCTCGATCGCACCACGATCTGGCAGATCGACGTGGTGACCTACAGCATCGTCTCCGCGACGTTCATCGGCAGCGCCTACGTGCTGATGACGCGCGGCCACGTCAACGTCGACGTTCTGCCGCTGCACCTCGGCCCCCGGGCGCGCTACCGCCTCGCGCTCGTCACGATGCTGTTGGCCATCGGCTTCTGCATCGTGCTGTTCGTCCTCTGCACGTCGTACTGGTACCAGTCGTATGCCGGGAACTGGCGCTCCGACACCGTGTGGCGGGCCCGGCTGTGGATTCCCTATAGCGCGATGCCGATCGGGCTGGGATTGCTCGTGCTGCAATACGTGGTCGAGCTTCTGCGCCTTGTGACCCGCCGCGCGCCGCCGTTCGGCATCACCGAGGAGCGGCCGATCGCATGAGCCCGACTACGCAAGGCCTGATCGTCCTCGTCGTAACGCTGCTCGTGCTGTTGTCCGGCATTCCGGTGGCTTTCGGCCTCGGCGCGATCGCGATCGTCTTTCTGCTCTTTTTCCAGGGCCTGGACGCGATGCGCGTGGTCGCCGAGACGTTCTACGCCGGCCTCGACGACTTCACGCTGGTCGCCATCCCGATGTTCGTCATGATGGGCGCCGCGATCGGCTCTTCGCCTGCGGGCAAGGATCTCTACGAGGCGCTCGACCGCTGGCTGTATCGCCTGCCGGGCGGGCTGGTGCTCTCCAACCTCGGCGCCTGCGCCATCTTCGCCGCGCTCACCGGCTCATCGCCCGCGTGCTGCGCCGCCATCGGCAAGATGGGAATTCCGGAAATGCGCCGCCGCGGCTACCCCGATGAGATCGCCACCGGCTCGATCTGCGCAGGCGGAACGCTCGGCATCCTGATCCCGCCGTCGATCACGTTCATCCTGTACGGCATCGCCACGGAGACCTCGATCGGGCGGCTGTTCCTGGCGGGCGTCATGCCGGGGATCATGCTCACCGGCCTGTTCATGCTCTGGAGCATGTTCGAGATCTGGCGGCGCGGCTTCCGCTCGCACGCCCCAGACTTCCGCTATACCTGGAAGCAAAAGTTTTCCTCGATTCCCAAGATCGCGCCGTTCATCGTCGTGATCATCGGCGTGATGTACGCCTTGTACGGCGGCATCGCGACGCCTTCCGAGGCTGCCGGGGTCGGCGCCGCGTTCTGCGTCCTCCTCGCGCTCGTGATTTACCGCATGTGGCGCGCCAGAGACTGGTGGGCGATCCTGCGCGACACGACCCGCGAGTCGGTGATGATCCTCACGATCATCGCCGCGGCGGTGCTGTTCGGCTACATGCTGACCTCGCTGTACCTCACCCAGACGCTGGCGCAGGGCATCGCCGACATGCACGTCAATCGCTGGGTCCTGATGGCGCTCATCAACATCTTCCTGCTCGTCTCGGGCTTCTTCATCCCGCCCGCGGCCATCATCCTGATGACCAGCCCGATCCTCTTCCCGATCATCACTGCGGCGGGATTCGATCCGGTGTGGTTCGGCGTGATCCTCACGATCAACATGGAGATCGGGCTCATTCATCCGCCGGTCGGGCTCAACATCTACATCGTCAACTCGATCGCGCCCGACGTGCCGCTCATGAAGGTGATCTGGGGCACGATTCCCTACGTGCTCTGCATGTTCCTCGCCATCGTGATCCTGTGCGTGTTCCCGCAGATCGCGACCTGGCTGCCCGACCATCTCATGGGCCCGGCGCGCGGCCGCTGATCAGCGGCCGTAGAACAGCTGCACTAGCCCCATGCCGGTGATCGGAACGTAGGTCACGAGCAGCAGCACCGCGAGCAGCACGCCGATGAACCAGATGTTCACGCGCGTGACCTCCCAGACGCTCGACTTGGAGATCGAGCAGGCGACCATCAGCACGCTCGCCACGGGCGGCGTTTGCTGACCGATGCCGAGATTGACGGTGACGATCAGCCCGAAGTGCACGGGATCGATGCCCACCGCGTTGACGAGCGGCATGACCACCGGCACGACGAGAATGATCGCCGCCGCGGAATGCAGGAACATGCCGAGCAGCAGGAACAGCACGTTGAGCAGCGCGAGCACCAGCCACTTGTTGCTTGTCAACGCGGCCACCTGCTGCGCCAGGTGCTGCGGCGCCTGGACTTCGCTGAGATAAGTACCGAGCAGCGCGGAAGTGGCGACCAGCAGCATGACTACCGCGGTCTGCACGCCGCCGTCGATCATCGCTTTCCTGAGCTCGCGCATGTCGAGCTCGCGGTAGATGGCCAGGCCGATGAACAGCGCCGCGATCACCGCCATGGCCGCGCCTTCGGTCGCCGTCACGACGCCGCCGAAGATCGCGCCGAGGATGATCATCGGCAGCGTGAACGCCCAGAACGCCTCGCGGAACGTCTGCTTGACGCGCGCCCACTGCAGCTTCTCCTCGACCGGCAGGTTGTAGCGCCGCGCGAACCAGTACGCCATGCCCATGAGGCCGAGTCCGCCGAGAATGCCCGGCACGATGCCGGCGACGAACAGCCGCACCACCGAGGTGCCCGCCATCACCGCGTAAAGGATCATCGGGATGGACGGCGGGATGATCACGGCGAGGGTCGCGGCGGAGGACATGATGGCCGCGGCGAGCGGGCTCGGATAGCCCTTGCTCTTCATCGCCGGGATTAGGATCGAGCCGAGCGCCGACACGTCGGCGACCGCCGAGCCGGAGATCTCGGCAAAGAACAGCGATGTGCCGATCGAGACCATCGCCAAGCCGCCGCGGATGAAGCCGAGGATCGAGCTCGCGAAAGCGATCAGCCGGCGCGAGATGCCCGAGGCGTTCATGATCGCCCCGGCGAGGATGAACAGCGGAATCGCGATGAGCGGAAAGTTGGTGGCACCGTTGTACAGCACCACCGGCAGGTTGGGCAGCGAGTCGGTCCCCTGGGTGGCCAGCATGGCGGCGAGGGCGACCAGCCCGAGCGCCACCGCGATCGGCACGTCGAGGACGACGAGCGCCAGCACGCAGACGAAGAGGACGAGGATCGCCATTACTGCGACGCGTCGCCGGTCTGGGCCGCATGACCGGCACGCGCCTGCCGCAGAGCGAGCGGCAGCGATAGCAGCTCGGCGACGATGATCAGCGCGGCGCTGATCGGAATCACCGACTGCACCCAGGCCACCTCTACCTCCGGCAGGCTGATCAGGTGATCGGTCGCGAGTACTTCCAGGATTGCGTAACCCGTCCACCCGAGGATGGCGAAGAACACGACGACCAGCAGGGAAGCGACCACCCGCGCGGCAACGCGCGCTTTCGCGGGGAAGAATGCCACGACCTCCGGACAGCCGATGTGCGCACGCTTCACCGCCGCCAGCGCCGAGCCGTAGAACGTGAGCCAGGCGAGGAGGATCGACGCCACCTCGTCATACCAGGCGAGCGAGGCGCCCAGGGTGCGGTACACGATGCCGACGGTCACCTCGACGAACAGCACCGCCATCAGAACGATGACCAGCCACTCCAGCAGGCGCTCGTAGCGCCTGCGAAGATCTTCCAGCATCGCGGCGTTACTTCCTGCCGAGCGCGATCGCGCGGTCGATGATGTCCTTCGCCCCGGGGACTTCCTTGGCGAATTCGTCGTACACCGGCTTGGAGGCCGCGATGAAGGCGTCCTTGTTCGCCTCGTTCACCTTCATCGTGCCGGCCGCCTTCATCTTCTCGAGCAGCACTTCATCGTCCTTCGCGGCCTTCTCGTAAACCCACGCCTGGACCTCCTTGGCGGTGGAGTCGAGCGTCTGGCGCACGTCCGCGGGCAGCTTGTTCCATTTGTTCAAGCCGACCGCGAGGTACGCCGGCGAATAGACGTGGCCGGTGAGCGAGAGGTACTTCTGCACCTCGTAGAACTTGGCGCTGTAAATCTGGGCGAAGGGGTTTTCCTGCCCGTCCATCACGCCGGTCTGCAGCGCGGTGAACACCTCGGAGAACTTCATCGGCGAGGGGTTGGCGCCGTAGGCCTGGAACATCTTCACGCGCCACTTGCCTTCCGGCACGCGCAGCTTGATCCCTTCCAGGTCCTTCGGCGTGACGACCGGGTGCTTGTTGTTCGTGATGTGACGGAAGCCGTTCTCCCATACGGCGAGGATTTTCAGACCTTTCTTCTCGACCGCCGGCTCCATTTTCGACCAGAACAGCTCCTTCTCGATGCGCTTCATGTGGTCGCGGTCCTTGACCAGGTAGGGCATCTCGAACACGCCGAAGATGTCCGACTCGGAGGACATGACGGTCGAGGGCTCGGCGAAGTCGACCGTGCCGAGCTTCAGTTTCTGCAGCAGCTCCTTGTCGCCGCCGAGCTGGCTCGAGCCGTAGGTGACGACCTTGTATTTGCCCTTCAGCCGCTCGTTGACCCGCTTGGCGAACTCGTCGGCGGCGGCGCCAATGAGCGAGCCCGGCTCGCCGACGTGCCCGAGCTTGAGCTCCTGCTGGGCGATGGCGTTTGCGGCGAAGAATGCGGCAGCGACGGCCGCGACGACCGTGAGACGAACTTTCATCTGCTCCTCCTCGTGTGTCGCCGGCTACGCTGCAGCGCGTGCCGGCGTGGCTTTGCATTCGGCGAGATAGGCCATTGCCGCCTGCGCGCCTTCCTTCTTAGCAGGCACGCCGGCGAGCGCAAGCCCCATTTCGACGCCGGCAAGGGTACCCATGAGCGCCAGGTCGTTGAAATCGCCGAGGTGGCCGATGCGGAAGACCTTGCCGGCCAGCTTGCCGAGCCCGGTGCCGAGCGACATGTCGAACGCGTCGAGGATCACCTTGCGCACGCGGTCGGCGTCGTGTCCGGCCGGCAGAAGCACCGCGGTGAGCGAGGCGGAGTATTCGCGCGGGTCGAGCGCCAGCACCTCCAGGCCCCAGGCACGCACCGCGCGCCGGGTCGCCTCGGCGTGGCGCTGATGGCGGGCGAACACTGCGTCGAGCCCTTCCTCGTCTAGCAGCATGCGCAGCGCTTCGCGCAGCCCGTAGAGCAGGTTGGTGGCCGGCGTGTAGGGAAAGTAGCCGCTCCTGCCGTTGGCGATCATTTCGTCCCAGGCCCAGTAGCTCTTCGGCAGGCGCGCGTGCTTCGCGGCGCCGAGCGCCTTGGACGAAACGCAGTTGAACGACAGGCCCGGCGGCAGCATCAGGCCCTTCTGCGACCCGGCCACCGTGACGTCGACGCCCCATTCGTCGTGGCGATAGTCGATCGAGGCCAGCGACGAGATGGTGTCGACCATGAAGAGCGCCGGATGGCCCGCGGCATCGATCGCGCGTCGCGCCTCGCCGATGCGCGAGGCGACGCCCGTCGAGGTCTCGTTGTGCACTAGGCACACCGCCTTGATGCGCTTTTCGGCGTCGCCACGCAGCCGCTTTTCGAGCGCCTCGGGATCGACGCCGTGCCGCCAGTCGCCGGCCAGGAACTCGACGTCGAGTCCGAGCCGCGCGGCCATCTTCTGCCACAGCGTGGCGAAGTGGCCCGTCTCGACCATGAGCACCCGGTCACCCGGCGAAAGCGTATTGACGAGCGCGGCTTCCCACGCGCCAGTGCCCGAGGCCGGATAAATCACCACCTCGCCGGAGGTCGTCTTGAAGACGCGCTTCATTCCGGCGAGCACGCCCTTGCCAAGGTCGCCGAACTCCGGGCCACGATGGTCGATCGTCGCTGCATCGATCGCGCGCAGCACGCGGTCGGGAACGTTGGTCGGGCCGGGAATCTGCAGGAAATGACGGCCGGCGCGCCTCATCGGGTTGGCCTCATTGAGATATTCTACTTCGCGGCAAATGAACGCCCCCTCCTTCCCTTTGCGCTTCGCCGAGCCGCGCCTCGCGCAGCGCCTGCGCAAGGAGCTCGAGGCAGAGATCCTCTTCGATCGCGCGAGCCGTGGCCGCTATTCGACCGACGCGTCGATCTACCAGATCGAGCCGCTCGGCATCGTGGTGCCGCGCACCGAGGAGGCAGCGCGCAACGCCATTGCCATTGCCGCCGAGGAGGGCGTGCCGATTCTGCCGCGCGGCGCGGGCAGCTCGCAGTGCGGCCAGGCGGTCGGCGCCGCGCTGGTGATCGACCACACGAAATATCTCAACCGGATGCTCGAGGCCGACGGCGAGCGTGCCGTGGTTCAGCCCGGGCTGGTGCTCGACGCGCTCAATGCGGCGCTGCGGCCGAAAGGGCTGTGGTTTCCGGTCGACGTTTCTACCAGCGCGCAGGCGACGCTCGGCGGCATGGCGGGCAACAACTCCTGCGGCTCGCGCTCGATCGCCTACGGCAACATGGTGCACAACGTGCTCGCGATCGAGGCGTGCACGGTATCGGGCGAGCGTTGGAAGTTCGGCCCGATGCACGAAGCCGCCGGGCCGCCCGCCTACCGCGAGTTCGTGTCGCGGTTGAAGACGCTCTACGAGAGGGAAAGAGCGGAGATCGAGGCGCGCTTTCCGCAGGTGCTGCGCAAGGTGGCCGGCTACAACCTCGACCACCTGGGGCCGCCGCACGCCAACGCGGCGCATCTGCTCGTCGGCTCGGAGGGCACGCTGGCCTACTCGGAGCGGCTGCATCTCAGGCTTTCGCGCATCCCGCCGCGTCGCGCGCTCGGCGTGTGCCATTTTCCGAAGTTCTACACGGCGATGGACCTCACGCAGCATATCGTCAAGCTCGGCCCGAGCGCGGTCGAGCTGGTCGATCGCACGATGATCGGCCTCGCGCGCGACATCGCGGCGTTCCGCAAGACCGTCGATGCGTTCATCCGCGGCGAGCCCGACGCGATCCTGCTCGTCGAATTCTCCGGCGAGGACGACCAGGGGCCGCGCCTCAAGCGCCTGGTCGAGCTGATGGCGGATCTGGGGCTGCCCGGCAGCGTGGTGGACGTCAGCGGCGCGGCGCAGCAGCGCGACATCTGGGAAGTGCGCAAGGCCGGCCTCAACATCATGATGTCGATGAAGGGCGACGGCAAGCCCGTGTCCTTCATCGAGGACTGCGCGGTGCCGCTCGAGCACCTCGCCGAATACACCGAGCGCCTGACGCGCGTGTTCGAGAAGCACGGCACGCGCGGCACGTGGTATGCGCACGCGTCGGTCGGCACGCTGCACGTGCGCCCCGTGCTCGACATGCGCCGCGACGGGGCGCAGAAGATGCGTGCCATTGCCGAGGAAGCGTGCGCGATGGTGAAGGAGTTCAAGGGCGCTTATTCGGGCGAGCACGGCGACGGGCTGGTGCGCTCCGAGTGGATCGCGCCTTTCTTCGGGCCACGGCTCACCGCCGTGCTCGGGGAAATCAAGTCCTGGCTCGATCCGAAGGGGCTGATGAATCCCGGCAAGATCGTCGATCCGCCGAAGATGGACAGCCGCGAACTCTTCCGCTTCAAGCCGGATTACGCGACCCGCGTGTCCGCCCCCGTGCTCGACTGGTCGGAATGGGGCGGCTACGACAAGGCGGTCGAGATGTGCAACAACAACGGTCACTGCCGCAAGTTCGACGCGGGCACGATGTGCCCGTCGTACCGTGCGACGCGCGACGAAGTGCATCTCACCCGCGGCCGGGCAAATACCCTGCGCCTCGCGCTTTCCGGGCAGCTCGGCGGCGAGGGCGAGCAGGCGGTCAAGCAAGCGCTCGAGCTCTGCGTTTCATGCAAAGGCTGCAAGCGCGAATGCCCGACCGGCGTCGACATGGCACGCATGAAGATCGAGTTCCTTGCGCAATATCGCAAGTCGCATCCGCCGCGCCTGCGCGAGCGCGCCATCGCCTATCTGCCGCGCTATGCAGCCTGGGCGGCCCGCCTTGCGCCTGTCGCGAATTTGCTTTCCAAAATAACGAAAAACGCCCTGGGGTTCGCCGCGCAGCGCGAGCTGCCTCGCTGGCGCCGCGACGTCTTCCCGGCCGTTGAGCGGAGCGACGCGGACGTCGTCCTCTTCGTCGATACGTTCAACCGCTACTTCGAGCCGGAAAACGCGCGTGCCGCACTGAAAGTTCTCGCGGCCGCCGGCTACCGAGTGCACGCGCCCGGCGCGATCTGTTGCGGGCGCACGTTTCTCTCGGTCGGCCTCGTGGAAGAAGCGCGGCGCGAGGCGCGACGGTTCATCGACACGCTCCGGCCCTACGTCGAGCGCGGGATTCCCATCCTCGGACTCGAGCCTTCCTGCCTCTACTCGCTGCGCGACGAGTTCGGCGTCCTCCTGCCCGAGGGCAAGGCGCTCGCCGGCAAGGCGTTCCTGTTCGAGGAGTTCCTGGCGCAGCATGCCGGACGGCTGCCGTTTCGCGAGACGAGGCAACGAGTGCTGCTGCATGGCCATTGCCACCAAAAGGCGTTCGATGCCATGCCGGCGGTGGAGAAACTGCTGCGCGCCGTTCCCGGGCTCGAGGTGAGCACCGTACAGACAAGCTGCTGCGGCATGGCGGGCAGCTTCGGCTACGAGGCCGAGCACTATGAGATCTCGGTGAAGATGGCCGAGGCCGCGCTGCTACCCGCGGTGCGCAATGCGCCGGAGGCTATCGTGGTCGCCGACGGGACAAGCTGCCGGGCGCAGATCGGGCATGGCAGCGGGCGGTCGGCCGTGCACATCGCACGCTTCCTCGAGTCCGCGCTCAGCGCCCGGCCGGCGTAGCGCGGCCACTCCACGCGAAGAGCCAAAGGCCGCCGGCGATCATCGGCAGGCAAAGCCACTGGCCCATGGTCATACCGAGCGCGAGAAAACCGAGAAACGAGTCCGGCTCGCGGGCGAATTCGGCGAGGAAGCGCAGGCAGCCGTATCCGAGGAGAAACAGCGCCGACACCTGCCCGCGCGGCCGCGGCTTGGACGAGAACCACCAGAGCAACGCGAACAGCACGAGTCCTTCAAGGGTGAACTCGTAGAGCTGCGAAGGATGGCGCGGCAGCTCGCCCGCGCCGCGGAACAGCATGCCCCAGGGCAGGTTGGTCGGCCGGCCCCAAAGCTCCCCGTTGATGAAGTTGCCCATGCGGCCGGCGGCGATGCCGAGCGGCACCAGCGGCGCGACGAAGTCCATGAGCCGCAGGTAATCGACGCGGTGCTTGCGCGCGGCAAGCGCCATCGCGAGCATTACGCCGAGCAGGCCGCCGTGGAACGACATCCCGCCCTGCCAGACGGCGGGAATCTCGAGCAGATGGCTGGCGTAGTAGGCGGGCTTGTAGAAGAGCACGTAGCCCAGCCGTCCGCCCAGGATCACGCCGAGCACGGCGTAGAAGATCAGGTCGTCGAATTGCCGGCGGTCGATCGGCGCGCCGCCCTGGGCGATGCGCCGCAGGCCTAGCCACCAGGCGAGACCGAAGCCGAGCAGGTACATGAGCCCGTACCAGCGCACGGCGAGCGGCCCCACCGAGAAGGCGACCGGATCGAAGTTCGGATGGACGAGCATGCTAGGGCGCGAGACGGCGGGCGTGCGCCACGAACTCCTGCGCGGCCGGATCGAGGGTCGTGCGCGGCCAGGCCAGCCAGACATCGAGGCGGGGATGAGCATCCACGAGTTCGCGGTAGACGACGCCGCGCCGGCCGAGGTTCGCCACCGAGCCCGGCACGATGGCGGCGCCAAGACCGCTGGAAACCAGGCTGACTACCGTCTGCATCTGGATTGCCTCCTGCGCCACGTTGAGGGAAATGCCGGCTCGCATCGCCAAGTTTGCGACGATATCGTAAAGGCCGGGCGCGATCTCCTTCGGCACCATGACAAGCGGCTCGCCGGCCAGGGTGCGCATGGCGAGCCTGCGGCCGCGCGCCAGCCGGTGGCGCGCGGGCAGTGCCACGACGAAGCGCTCCCGCTGGACGACCAGATGCTCCAGCCGCGCCGCGCCCGCCACCGGCGGCAGCAGCAGGCCGAAGTCGAGCTCCCCATCGGCGAGCGCGGCCGCCTGGTCGGGAGACAGCATCTCACGCAGTGCGAGCCGCACCCGCGGGCGCGCGGCCTTGTACGCCTTGAGCAGGCCGGGCAGCACGCCGTAGTCGGCGAGCGAGACGAACCCGATTCGCAGCCGACCTTCTTCGCCCGCCGCGATAGCATGCAGGCCGCGCACCGCCCGCTCGAGCTGCATGCTCAGGCGCCGCGTCTCGTCGAGCAGGCGCTCGCCCGCCGGCGTAAGCGCCACGCGCCGGCGCGTGCGCTCGAAGAGCGGCACGCCGAGCTGCGCTTCCAGGGCACGGATGGCGCGCGACAGCGGCGGCTGCGAGATATGCAGCGCCTGCGCCGCGCGGCCGAAATGCAGCCGCTCGGCGACGGCGCTGAAATACCGCAGCTGCCACATTTCCGGCAGTTTCATGCCTGTAGAGTATTACAGGCGGACGGCGGCGGCATTGGCGCGCGGCGCGCGCCGGGCGCACAATCGCCGCCTCCGAGGAGACCACCATGCCGACCTATAACCGCCGCTCGCGCCTCATCACGCACGGGGTTGCCCGCTCGCCGAACCGCGCCATGCTGCGCGCCGTGGGTTTTGGCGACGCCGACTTCGACAAGCCGATCGTCGGCGTGGCGAACGGCCACTCGACGATGAACCCGTGCAACGCCGGCATCCAGCCGCTCGTCGACCGCGCCATCGAGGCGCTGGAGCGCGGCGGCGCGAAGCCGCAGGTGTTCGGCTTTCCCACCGTCACCGACGGCATCGGCATGGGTACCGAAGGAATGAAGTACTCGCTGGTGTCGCGCGAAGTCATTGCCGACGCGGTCGAGACCGCGGTCAACGGTCAGCTGATGGACGGCGTCCTGTGCGTCGGCGGCTGCGACAAGAACATGCCCGGGACGATGATGGCCATGGCGCGCATCAACGTGCCGGGCCTGTTCGTCTACGCCGGCACCATCAGGCCCGGCTTCTGGAAGGGCCAGAAGCTCACCATCGTCAGCCCGTTCGAGGCGGTCGGCGCCTTTACCGCGGGCAAGATGTCGCGCGAGGACTTCGACGGCATCGAAAAGAATGCCTGTCCGTCGGTGGGCGCCTGCGGCGGGCAGTACACCGCGAACACGATGTCGTCCTCGTTCGAGGCGCTCGGCATGAGCCTGCTCAATTCCTCGCAGATCGCCGCGCCGGATCCGGAAAAGGCCGACTCCGCGGCGCAGTCGGCGCGCGTGCTGATCGAAGCAGTGCGCAACGACCTGAAGCCGCGCGACATCATCACCCGCAAGTCGATCGAGAACGCGATCGCCCTGGTCATGGCGACCGGCGGCTCGACCAACGCCGTCCTGCATTACCTGGCGATCGCCGCCGCCGCCGGGGTGAAGTGGTCGATCGACGACTTCGAGCGCGTGCGCCGCAAGGTTCCGGTGCTATGCAACCTGAAGCCGTTCGGACCCTACGTGGCCACGGATTTCCATGCCGCGGGCGGCGTGCCGCAGGTGCTGAAGATGCTGCTCGACGCCGGGCTCGTGCATGGCGAATGCATCACTATCACGGGCCGCAGCCTCGCCGAGGAGCTGCAAGGCGTGCCGGCCAAGCCGCGCTCCGACCAGGACGTCATTCGTCCGTTCGACCAGCCGCTCTATCGCCAGGGGCATCTCGCGATCCTGAAAGGCAATCTCGCGACCGAAGGCTGCGTCGCCAAGATCGCCGGCCTGAAGAGCACCTCGATCACCGGACCCGCGCGCGTGTTCGACTCCGAGAACGCCTGCATGCAGGCGATCCTGGCGAAGCGCATCAAGCCGGGCGATGTGATCGTCATCCGCTACGAGGGGCCGAAGGGCGGTCCGGGCATGCAGGAGATGCTCGCGCCGACCTCCGCGTTGATCGGCCAGGGGCTCGGCGAATCGGTCGGCCTGCTCACGGACGGCCGCTTCTCCGGCGGCACCTGGGGCATGGTCGTGGGCCACGTGGCGCCGGAAGCCTACGTCGGCGGCACGATCGCGCTGGTAAAGGAAGGCGATTCCGTCACCATCGATGCGGCGAAGCGCCTCATCCAGCTCAACGTCCCGGCAAAGGAACTCGCCGCACGGCGCAAGAAATGGAAGGCGCCGAAGCCGCGCTACCGCAAGGGATTGCTGGCCAAGTACATGCGTCTCGTCTCCACCGCTTCACTCGGTGCGATCACCGATTCAGAAAGCTGACCCGGGCTGCCTGAGGAACTCCACTTCCTCCGGCGTGCTTGCTCGTGCGAGCGCGGCATTGCGGTGTGGAAAGCGACCGAAGCGGGCGATGATGTCGCGATGCGCGATCGCATAGCGCAACGCGTCGTCGGTTTCCGGAAACGCCGTCAAAGGCTGCATAAGCGCGCAGCCGCGCTCCTGGTCGGCGAGCGACTCGCTGTGCTCGAAGGGCAGATAAGCGAAAAGCCGCTCCACCGGGAGCATTCCCTCGTCATAGCGCCGGGCGAGCGCGTGGCGCGCCGCTTCGAGCGCGAGCGCGTCGGCGGCGAAGGCTTGCGCCGAGCCGCGATGGATCTGGCGCGGGAACTGGTCGAGCGAGACGATGCGCGCAAGGCAAGCTTGCGGCTCGCCTAGCCAGTCGCGGTGCTCGCCGGCCAGCAGCGCCTCGAGCAGGGCCGTGAAGCGGCGCCGCAGCTCGGCGTCGAACGCCGGATCTTTCGCGAACCAGCGCTTATGCCGCTTGCCGTAATCGGCGCCAGCGCCAAACCAGAACTCGAGCACCTCGCGAGCGTGATAGTCCGCCATTGCCGCAGATGGTAAGCTAGCCCTGTCCTCGCAAAGCGACCCCCGCGCCCGCGGGGGTTTGCTTTTCCGCCATGCCGAATCGCCTCGCGCAAGAGACCTCGCCTTATCTTCAGCAGCACGCCGCGAACCCCGTCGACTGGTACCCCTGGGGACCGGAAGCGCTTGAGCGCGCGCGCGCGGAGGACAAGCCGATCCTGCTCTCGATCGGTTACTCGGCTTGCCACTGGTGCCACGTCATGGCGCACGAGAGCTTCGAGGATGCCGCGGTCGCGGAGGTGATGAACCGCCTGTTCGTGAACGTGAAGGTCGATCGCGAGGAACGGCCCGATCTCGACCAGGTCTACCAGACCGCGCATCAGATGCTCGCGCAGCGCCCGGGCGGCTGGCCGCTCACGATGTTTCTCACGCCGCAGGGCGCGCCGTTTTTCGGTGGCACCTACTTTCCGAAGGAGGCGCGTTACGGCCTGCCTGGCTTCCCGGAGCTCTGCGAGCGGATCGCGTCGATCTGGCGGGAAAGGCAGGCCGACATCGCCACGCAGAACGCCGCGCTCGAGGACGCATTCACCCGGCTGCTGCCGCGCAGCCACGCGGAACGCGCCCAGCTCTCGGCCGAGGTGATCGCCGGGCTGGTGGGCGAGCTGCGCGCGGCTTTCGATCCCGAGCTCGGCGGCTTCGGTGGCGCGCCGAAGTTCCCGCACTTTCCGGATCTCGAGCTGTGCCTGCGACACGGCGCGGCCGACATAGCACGCGTGACCCTGACGCACATGTGCGAAGGCGGGGTTTTCGACCAGCTCGGCGGCGGCTTCTATCGCTACAGCGTCGATGCGCGGTGGATGATTCCGCACTTCGAGAAGATGCTCTACGACAACGGCCCGCTGCTCGGCCTGCTCGCCGACGCGTGGGCTGTCACGGGCGATCCGCTCTACCGCGGCGCCGCGGCCGACACTGCGGAGTGGCTCGTGCGCGAAATGCAATCTCCCGAGGGCGGGTATTACTCGTCGCTCGACGCGGATAGCGAGCATGAAGAAGGCAAGTTCTACGTCTGGACGCCGGACGAAATCCGGGCGCGGCTTTTGCCGGACGAATACCGTGCCTTCGCGCGGCGCTTCGGGCTCGAGCGCCAGGCAAATTTCGAGGGCCGCTTCTGGCATCTGCACGTCTTCGAGCGCGCCAGCGAAGCGGACGCGCCGCTCCTCGCGGCGGCGCGCGCCAAGCTTTTCGCCGCGCGCGAAACGCGCGTGCGCCCCGGACGCGACGAGAAGATTCTCGTTTCCTGGAACGCGCTCGCCATCCGCGGCATGGCGCACGCCGGGCGGGTGTTCGGCCGGCCGGAATGGATCACCTCGGCGCGCCGGGCACTCGGTTTCGTCCGGCAGCGCATGTGGCGCGAGCGGCGCCTGCTCGCGACGTACAAGGATGGGCGCGCGCATCTCAGCGCTTATCTCGACGATTACGCGTTCCTCGCGGCCGCAGTGCTCGAGCTGCTGCAGGCCGAATTTGCGCTGGCCGATCTTCACTGGGCCTGCGCGCTCGCCGACGTGCTGCTCGAGCAGTTCGAGGACCCCGAGCTCGGCGGATTCTTCTTCACCGCGCGTGAACACGAGCGGCTCTTCCACCGCCCGAAGCCCGGTCACGACCAAGCGACGCCGTCGGGTAACGCCGTGGCCGCCTGGGCGCTCGGCCGCCTTGCCGCGCTGACCGGCGAGGCGCGCTATCAGCGAGCCGCTGAGCGGACGATCGAGCTTTTTTATCCATCCATGGCCCATCAACCGGGCGGCTTCGCGAGCCTCGCTATCGCGCTGAGCGAAGAGCTCGAGCCGCCCGCGGTCGTGATACTGCGCGGCCACGGGCCCGAGCTCGAGCAATGGCGCAACGCGCTGGCTGCCGAGTATCTGCCCGATACTTTGGTGCTCGCCATTCCCGATGGTGTGGTCGGCCTGCCGGACCCGCTCGACAAACCCGCGCGACCGGAGCCGGTCAACGGGTGGCTGTGCCGCGGCGTTACTTGTCTTGCGCCAATTCCCGATCTCGTAGAATTGGTATCTACCTGCAAGGAGAAGAATCGATGAGACGCGCTTTACTGCTTCTGGGCGTGGCTGCGCTCGTTCAGAGCGCCTTTGCCCAGGAAGACCTCGCCAAGAAGGACAACTGCTTCGCCTGTCACGCGGTCGACAAGAAGGTCGTCGGACCGGCCTACAAGGACGTCGCGGCCAAGTACCGCAACGACCCGCAGGCCCAGACGAAGCTCTTCGAGAAGGTTAAGAAAGGCGGCTCGGGCGTCTGGGGGCCGGTGCCGATGCCGCCGAACGCGCAGGTCCCGGACGGCGACATCAAGAAGCTGGTGAGCTGGATCCTCTCGCTGAAGTAAGCCGCCGCCCGCGGCGGATCGGCGGCGAGGCGGCGCGGTATGATACCGGCCGCGCTCTACCCGACCGGAGGATGACGTGAACAAACTCAATCCTGCTTTCGCCGCCCTCGCCATCGCCGTCGCGCTCGCCGGATGCGGCGAGCAGAAGTCCCCGGCCAAGGCCGAGTCGAGCGGCACCGCATCGGCGGCGACGCTCGAGGTGAAGATCGGCCACGTCGGGCCGCTCACGGGCGGGATCGCGCATCTCGGCAAGGACAACGAGAACGGCGCGCGGCTCGCCGTCGAGGAGGCGAATGCCGCCGGGATCAAGATCGACGGCAAGCCGGTAAAGTTCACTCTGCTCGGCGAGGACGACCAGGCCGACCCGAAGACCGGCACCACGGTCGCGCAGAAGCTGGTCGACGAGAAGGTGAACGGCATCGTCGGCCATCTCAACTCGGGCGTGACCATTCCCGCTTCCGCGATCTACAACCAGGCGGGCATTCCGATGATCACCGGCTCAGCCACCAACCCGAAGCTCACCGAGCAGGGCTTCAAGAACGTGTTCCGCGTGGTCGGGCGCGACGACCAGCAGGGCCCGGCGATCGCGAGCTACCTCGCCGCGGCGAAGAAGCCCAAGCTGGTCGCGGTGATCGACGACGCGACCGCCTACGGCGAAGGCATCGCCAACGAAGTCGAGAAGACGCTCAAGGCGGCCAACATCAAGGTGCTGCCGCGCGAGAAGGGCACCGACAAGACCACCGACTGGAAGGCGATCCTCACCAAGCTGCGCGGCCGCGGCCCCGACGCGGTGTTCTACGGCGGCATGGACGCGACCGGCGGACCGCTGCTCAAGCAGGGACGCGAGCTCGGCATGAAGGCGGTGTTCTCGTTCGGCGACGGCGCGTGCACGGACAAGATGCAGGAGCTCGCGGGCGGCGCCGCCGAAGGCCTGCTCTGCTCGCAGGCCGGCATTCCGCCGCAAGCGGCGTCGAAGAAGTTCCTCGACGCGTACAAGAAGCGCTTCAACCAGGATCCGATCCTGTACGCGCCTTTCACCTACGACGCGGCGAACCTGCTGATCGAGGCGATGAAGGAGGCCAACTCCGCGGACCCGGCGAAATATCTGCCGGCGCTGCAGAAGATCAGCTTCAACGGCTCGACCGGGCCGATCGCCTTCGATGACAAGGGCGATCGCAAGGACGCCGAGATCACCATCTTCACCATGAAGGGCGGCAAGATCGAGCCGATCGCCGTGGTGAAAGCGGGCAAGACGCTTCCCTACGAAGAATTCCTGAAGACCATGAGCGCCGCGAAGTAGCGCGCACGCGCGCTCGAGCGACGGCACCCGCGGGTGCCGTTTTTGTTTTTGGTTTAGGCTTCGCCGCGGTGGACGTGTTCCTGCAGCAGGTGGTGAACGGGCTGACGCTCGGCGCGGTGTACGCGGTCGTGGCGCTCGGCTACACCATGGTCTACGGCATCATCCAGCTCATCAACTTCGCGCACGGCGAAGTGGTGATGATCGGCGCCATGGTGGCCTTCTCCGTCATCGGCGCGCTTGCGCCCTGGGGAATCCCGCCGCTCGCCGTGGTGCTCGCCGGCACGGCCTGCGCCATTCCGGCGTGCATGCTGGTCGCCTACGCGATGGAGCGCCTTGCCTACCGGCCGCTGCGCCAGGCGCCGCGTCTCGCGCCGCTGATCACGGCGATCGGCGTATCGATCATCCTGCAGCACGTCGCGCTGCTCATCTGGAGCCGCAACGTGCTCGCGTTCCCGCAGATCATCGAGACGCGAAGCTATGCGGTGCTTGGCGCGAGCATCACCAACGTGCAGGTCGCGATCATCGGCCTGTGCGTCGCGCTCATGGCGGCGCTCGCCTTTCTCGTCTACCGCACGCGCCTCGGCACGGCGATGCGCGCGACCGCGCAGAACGCGCAGGTCGCCGGGCTCATGGGCATCGACATCAACCGCGTCATCGGCGCGACTTTCGTGATCGGCGCCGCCCTCGCGGCGGTTGCCGGCGTCATGGTCGGCACCTACTACGGCATCGCGCAGTACACCATGGGCTCGATCCTCGGCCTGAAGGCCTTTTCCGCCGCGGTGCTCGGCGGCATCGGCAACATCCCCGGGGCGATGCTCGGCGGCGTTCTGCTCGGCATTGTCGAGGCGCTCGGCGCGGGCTATATCGGCGACCTGACCGACCTCTGCGCGTACTCGCTGCTCGCGCCGCGGCTCGACGCCTGCCGGGGCGGCGGCCACTTCATCCTCTTCGGCTCCAACTACCAGGACGTGTTCGCGTTCCTCGTGCTCATCCTCGTGCTCGTGTTTCGCCCGTCGGGGCTGCTCGGCGAGCGGCTCGGAGATCGCGCGTGAAGAACGTGAAATGGGCGGGCCTGGCGCTCGTCGCCGGCTGCCTCGCCGTGCTGCCTTTCCTCCTCGCCCAGGTCGGCACCAGCTGGGTACGCATCACCAACTACGCGATCCTCTATTGCCTGCTTGCGCTCGGGCTCAACATCGTCGTCGGCTTCGCCGGCCTGCTCGACCTCGGCTACATCGCCTTCTATGCCGTCGGCGCCTACGTCTACGCGCTGCTCGCCAGCCCGCACTTTGGCCTGCACCTGCCGTTCTGGATCATCCTGCCGATCGGCGCGGCAGTCGCCGCGCTGTTCGGCGTGCTGCTCGGCACGCCGACCCTCAAGCTGCGCGGCGACTACCTCGCCATCGTGACGCTCGGCTTCGGCGAGATCGTGCGCATCTTCCTCAACAACCTGTCGCGCCCCGTGAACGTCACGAATGGCCCGCAGGGCATCGCCGGCATCGATCCGCTGCGCATCGACGGTTTCAGCTTTGCCCAGCCGCAAACATGGCTCGGTATCGATGTGAGTGGTCCGATCAAGTATTACTACGCGCTGCTCGTCCTGCTGCTCGCGATCCTCGCGGTCAACCTGCGGCTCGTGAATTCGCGCATCGGCCGCGCCTGGGAAGCGATCCGCGAGGACGAGGTGGCGGCGCGCTCGGTGGGCATCAACACCACGCGGCTCAAGCTGCTCGCCTTCGCCATGGGCGCAAGCTTCGGCGGCGTGGCGGGCGGCATGTTCTCCGCCATCCAGGGCTTCATCTCTCCCGAGAGCTTCGTGCTCGTGGAGTCGATCATGGTCGTTTCTATGGTCGTGCTCGGCGGCATGGGCAATGTCTGGGGCGTGATCCTCGGCGCGCTGCTCCTGTCCTTCACGCCGGAGCTGCTGCGCTGGACGGTCGATCCGCTGCAGCAGGCGATCTTCGGCCGCTCGCTCATCGACCCCGAGGTGATCCGCATGCTGCTGTTCGGTTTGGCCATGGTGCTGATCATGCTCTTCCGCCCCGCGGGCCTCCTTCCCTCGGCGGTGCGCAAGCGAGAGCTGACGGAGCATGCCTAGTGACGGCACTGCTCGCCGTTACCGCAGTAAGCAAGCGCTTCGGCGGCTTGCAGGCGCTCCAGCAGGTGTCGTTCGCCATCGACCCCGGGCAGATCTATGGACTGATCGGGCCGAATGGCGCGGGCAAGACGACGCTCTTCAACCTGCTGACTGGCGTCTATGCGCCCGACGCCGGCGCGTTCCGGTTCGGCGGCCTCGACATCACCGGCCTGCCGCCGCACCGTATCGCGGCCGCCGGGATCGCGCGCACTTTCCAGAACATTCGCCTGTTTGCCAACCTCTCCTCGCTGGAGAACGTGATGATCGGCCGCCACGCCCGCACGCGCGCGGGCGTGCTCGGCGCGGTACTGCGCGACCGGAGAACGGTCGCGGAAGAGCAGGCGATCGAGCGCCGCGCGCTCGAGCTGCTGGACTACGTCGGCATCCGCTCGCGCGCCAACGATCGCGCCGCCGGCCTGCCGTACGGTGACCAGCGGCGCCTCGAGATCGCGCGCGCGCTCGCCGCGGAGCCGCGCCTGCTCGCGCTCGACGAACCGGCGGCGGGCATGAATCCCGCCGAGCGCCTCGCGCTCGGCAAGCTAGTGCGGCAAATCCGCGACGACGGCACGACTGTGCTGCTCATCGAGCACGACGTGCGGCTGGTGATGAATGTCTGCGACCGCGTGCTCGTGCTCGACTACGGCGAAAAGATCGCCGAGGGCGCGCCGGCGCAGGTGAGTCGCGACCCGAAGGTGATCGAGGCCTACCTTGGCGCCCCGCGCGCTGCTTGAGCTGGCGCGGCTCGAGGTGCACTACGGCGGCATCCGCGCCGTGAGCGGCATCGACCTGGAAGTCGGCGAAGGCGAGCTCGTCTGCCTGATCGGCGCCAACGGCGCGGGCAAGAGCTCGACGCTGAAGGCGATCTGCGGACTGGTCGCGTCGCGATCGGGACGCATCGTCTACGCCGGCGAGGACATCAGCCGGGCGGCGGTCCACGCGCTGCCGCGCAGGGGGCTGGACATGGTGCCCGAGGGGCGCGGCATCTTTGCGCAGCTCACCGTCGAAGAAAACCTGGCGATGGGGGCGTACGCGCGGCGCGGTGCCGGGGACCCGGCGGAGCAGTACGAGCGCTTTCCGCGCCTCAAGGAGCGGCGCCGGCAGATCGCCGGCACGCTGTCGGGCGGCGAGCAGCAGATGCTGGCCCTGGCACGCGCGCTCATGGCGCGGCCGCGCCTGCTGCTGCTCGACGAGCCGTCGATGGGCCTCGCGCCGCTCATGGTGGCGCGCATCTTCGATCTGGTGCGCGATATCGCGCGCGAGGGCGTGACCATCCTGCTCGTTGAGCAGAACGCGCGTCTCGCCCTAGAAATCGCGAGCCGCGGCTACGTGCTCGAATCGGGCGCCATCGCGCTCTCGGGCGAAGCGGCCCGGCTGCTCGAGCACCCGCGCGTGCGGGCCGCCTATCTGGGCGAAATAGAATAGGAACTGTCATGACTACCTTGCTCGTGCTGACCAATGTGCCGGAGCGTGCGGCGGCGGAACGCCTGGCCGAGCTGCTGGTCGAACAGCGGCTGGCGGCCTGCGTCAACATCCTCGCGCCGTGCCGCTCGGTCTACCGCTGGAAGGACGCCGTGCAGCACGATGAAGAGCATCCGCTGCTCATGAAAACCACCGCGGAGCGCTATCCGGCGCTCGAGCAGGCGCTGCGCGCCGCGCATCCCTACGAGCTGCCCGAGATCATCGCCGTGCCGGTGGAGCGCGGCCTGCCCGCTTACCTGGAATGGGTCGCGGCGGAGACGCGCGCTTGAGACGCTTCCTTCTCCTCGTCGCGCTCCTCGCGCTGGCGCGCATCGCCGCCGGCCAGGAATTGCTCGATCCGGATAAGGCGTTCCAGTTCTCGGCGCGCATGGTGGCCGGGCCGTCGGCCGAGGTTCGCTTCGTCATCGCGCCCGGCTACTACCTCTATCGCGACCGGCTGCGTTTCGCGGTCGAAGGCAATCCGCAGGTCTCGCTCGGCGCGCCCGAGCTCGCGCCGGCGCTGCCGCACAAGGACGAGTTCTTCGGCGAGACGCCAATCTATCGCCAGCAGGCGATCATCCGCCTCCCGGTGCACGGCGAAGGACGCTTCCAGCTCAAGGTGACCTCGCAGGGCTGCGCCGACCAGGGCGTGTGCTACGTGCCGATGGAATCGCGCGCCAGCCTGCAAGCCGCGGCGCTCGATGCGCCGGGCCTGACCGAAGGCCCGACGTTGCCGCGCGCCGAGCCGCGATTCTCGATCTACGCGAGCGACGTCGACATCGCCCGCCTGCTCCAGGGCAACTTTGCGCTCGCACTCGCCGGCTTTCTCGTGCTGGGCGTGCTGCTCGCCTTTACCCCCTGCGTGCTGCCGATGCTGCCGATCCTCTCCGGCATCATTGCCGGCGAGGGCGCGGGTCTCAACAAATCGCGCGCCCTGGCGCTTTCACTCACCTACGTGCTCAGCATGGCGGCAACCTACGCGCTGGCGGGCGTTGCCGCCGCCTACGTCGGCTCCCTGCTCGCCGCGTATTTGCAGAATATCTGGGTGCTCGGCGCGTTCGCCGCGCTGTTCGTCGCGCTCGCGCTGTCGATGTTCGGCTTCTACGAGCTGCGCCTGCCCGGCTTCCTGCACCACCGGTTGCACGCGACGCACGGCCGGCTGCGCGGCGGACGCCTGGCGTCGGTGGCCGCCATGGGCGTGTTGTCCGCCGTGATCGTCAGCCCCTGCGTTTCGGCGCCTCTTGCCGGCACGCTGCTGCAGATCTCGCGCAGCGGCGACGTCCTGCTCGGCGGCGCTGCGCTCTTTTCGCTCGCGCTCGGCATGGGGCTGCCGCTGATAGCGGTGGGGGTGTCCGAAGGCGCGCTGCTGCCGCGCGCCGGCGCCTGGATGGTGGGGGTGCGTAAATTCTTCGGCGTGCTGCTCCTCGCGGTCGCGCTGTGGATCCTGTCCCCGGTGCTGCCGCCCGCGGCCGAGATGCTCGCCTGGGCGGCGCTGCTGATCGGCTCGGCCATGTTCCCGCGCGCGCTCGATGCGCTGCCCGCTGCGGTGTCGGGCTGGTGGCGATTGTCGAAGGCGGTCGGCATCGTCGCACTCGTCGCCGGCGTGGCGTTGCTCGTCGGCGCGCTCGCCGGCAGCCGTGATCCGCTGCGGCCGCTTGCCGGGCTGATCGGCGAGCCTGCAGCGCAAAGCCCGACGCCGTGGCGGCGTGTTGCCTCGCTTGGCGAGCTCGATTCGGCGCTGCGCGCCGCCGGCAGGCCGGTGATGCTCGACTTCTATGCCGACTGGTGCGTGTCGTGCAAGGAGATGGAGAAGTTCACTTTTTCCGATGCGCGCGTGCGCGGCGAGCTCGACCGGATGCTGCTCCTGCAGGCCGACGTGACCAGCGGCAGCGACGCAGACCGGCAGCTCCTCAAGCGCTTCTCGCTGTTCGGGCCGCCGGGAATTGTCTTCTTCGACGCCTCAGGCCGCGAAATCGGCGGCCTGCGCGTGATCGGCTACCAGCCGCCGCAGCGCTTCCTGAGGACGCTTGCCGCTGCTCGCCGCTAGCGGCCCCGCAGGGCCTTCGCCGCGTCGAGCGCGAAATAGGTGAGCACGCCGTCGGCGCCGGCGCGCCGGAAAGCGAGCAGCGCCTCCAGGATGCAGCTTTCCGGCAGCCAGCCGTTGCCGATCGCCGCGCGCAGCATCGCGTACTCGCCCGACACCTGGTAGACGTAGGTCGGTGCGCGAAATTCGTCTTTCACGCGGCGCACGATATCCAGATACGGCATGCCCGGCTTGACCATCACCATGTCGGCGCCTTCGGCGAGATCGAGGCCTACTTCCCACAGCGCTTCGTCGCTGTTGCCGGGATCCATCTGATAGGTCTTCTTGTCGCTCTTGCCGAGGCTTTTCGCCGAGCCGACCGCGTCGCGGAATGGGCCGTAGAAGCCCGAGGCGTACTTCGCCGAGTACGCCATGATGCGGGTGTGGATGTAGCCGCTCTTTTCCAGCGCGTTGCGGATGCGTCCGATGCGCCCGTCCATCATGTCGGAGGGTGCGACGATGTCCACGCCAGCCGCCGCCTGCACGAGCGCCTGCTCGACGAGGATGTCGAGGGTCTCGTCGTTGAGGATGTAGCCCGTGTCGTCGATCACGCCGTCCTGGCCATGCGAGGTGTAGGGATCGAGCGCAACGTCCGTCATGACGCCAAGCGCCGGGAAGCGCTTCTTCAGCATCGCCACGGCGCGCGGGATCAGGCCCTTTTCGTTGCACGCCTCGCGGCCGTCGGGCGTCTTCAGCTTCGGCTCGATGGCCGGGAACAGCGCGAGCGCAGGAATACCGAGCTTCACGCATTGCTCTGCCACCGGTGCCAGACGATCGATCGTCACGCGCTCCACTCCCGGCATGGAATCCACTTTCTGGGTGCGGGCTTTGCCGTCGATGATGAACACCGGAAGGATCAGTTGGTCCGCCGTTAGGACCACTTCGCGCATGAGGCGCCGCGAAAAATCGTCGCGCCGCATGCGGCGCATGCGCACGCCGGGAAAGCTGCCGTAGACCTTCATCCGTTTGGGTTTTTTGTGTCGGGAACTTTTCTCCCGGGCGCGCCATCTTACCTTCAGACGAGTTGATCGTCTCCCGCTTCTCCTCCCTGAGCGGGTGCCTTAATCCAAAGTTAAGGCGTTTCCCCCCCGGTTTACATCCCCTTTACCGGGGGTTTTTTATTCGAGCGGCCTGCTCGCAGCGACTGCTGCAGCAGGTCGCAAGTTTCCTCGACGCCTTGGCGCGTAACGCTCGAAAAGAGCTGAACACGCGATGTGGCCAGCTCGCGTTGCACCGCGCGCAGTACTTGCGCCTGAGCGCCGCGCGTCAGCTTGTCGGCCTTGGTGAGCAAGACGATTTGCGGCGCGCCAGCGAGCCAATGCACGAGCTGGGTATCGAGCGCGGTCAACGGATGTCGCGCGTCCATCACCAGCACGACAGCGCACAACGTGCCTCGCCCGGCGAGGTAATCACCGACCAGGGTGCGCCATTTCGCCCGCAGCGCGAGCGGAACCTTTGCGAAGCCATAGCCCGGCAAATCGACGAAGCGTGCTTTATCGCCGACCCCGTAGAAGTTGATCGTCTGCGTTCGCCCGGGCGTCTTGCTCGTGCGCGCAAGGCTCCTGCGCCCGAGCAGCGCGTTGATCGCGCTCGACTTGCCGACATTGGAGCGTCCCGCGAACGCGACCTCCGGCGGCCCCTCGGGCGGCAGCTCCGCCAGCGAGCCGGCCGCGCGCAGGAACGCCGCGTTCGCAAAGCCGTCCATCGCCAAAGACGGGAATTCTAATAAAATCGCGCCTTTCCATTGAGGGGGCGACCGAGAATGAACCGCGCATCGGCGCTGGCCGCCGTGCTTTTCACAGTGCTTTTTTCGGTCGGCGGCGAAGGTCTCGCCCAGGACAAGCCGCCGGCCGCGGTATCGCAGGTGTGCGCCGCCTGCCACGGGGCCGATGGCAACAGCACGGCGCCGGCGAATCCCAAGATCGCCGGACAGTACGCCGAATACCTCGAGAAGCAGTTGCGCGATTTCATGCCACAGTCGGGCAAGAAGCCGCGCCGCGAAAGCGCGGTGATGAATGGCATGGTGGCCAATCTCTCCGATACCGACGTGCAGGTGCTCGCGTCGTACTTCGCAGCGCAAGCGCTCAAGCCGGCGGTCGCGACGGACAAGGGGCTCGCCGCCGAAGGTCAGAAGCTATGGCGAGGCGGCTACGTCGCGCAAGGCGTGCCGCCCTGCGCCGGATGTCATGGCCCGAGCGGCGCGGGCATCCCGGCGGAGTTTCCCCGCCTCGGCGGCCAGTACGCCGACTACATAGTTGCGCAGCTTCAGGCCTTCCGCTCCGGCGCACGGGGCAACGATGCGAACGGCATGATGCGCGGCGTCGCCGCGCACCTGACGGACGCGCAGATCCGCGCGGTAGCGGAGTACGTGGCGGGACTGCGCTAGCGGCGGGAATACCGCGCCGCGACCTGTGTTTGTGTTCGGAGGCGGCGCCTTGCCGCTCGCTCGTCAAACCAGAGGAGAGAGGAAAATGAACAAAAGCGCTGCCGCAGCCTCGATTGCCCTCGCGCTGGCACTCGCCGCCGGCGCGTCGGTTGCGCAGGTGAAGCCGGAAACCCTGGTGAAGCAACGCCAGGCCGTCATGACGCTGCAGGGCAAATATTTCTTCCCGCTCGCCGCGATGGCTCAGGGCAAGGTGCCGTACAACGCCGATGTCGCGCGGCGCAATGCCGGCTTCCTTGACAACCTGAGCCGCATGCCGTGGGACGGCTTCGATCCAAGCACCAAGGATGTGAAGAGCAATGCCCTGCCCGAGGTGTTCGGCAACCAGGCAAAGTTCAAGGAAGCGGCCAACCGGCTCGAGAACGAAACGCACAAGCTCTACGAGGTAAGCCAGAGCGGCGACGAGGCGGCCGTGAAAGCGCAGATCGGCGCGCTGAACAAGGCATGCGGCGGCTGCCACGATAACTTCCGCCAGAAGCCGTAGCGTTTCGCGCTTCGCAGGCCCCGCCGCGGCGGGGCTTTTCGTTTTGTGCCTCGTGCTCGGGCCGGCGTTCGCGAGCGCGCAGGGCGACGCCAAGCGCGGCGCGTATCTCGCCAAGGTTGGCGGATGCGTCGGCTGCCACACGGAAGAGCGTAAGGACGCGACGCCCTACGCCGGCGGCCGCGCACTGAAGACGCCGTTCGGGACTTTCTTCGGCCCGAACATCACGCCGCATCCGCAGGCGGGCATCGGACGCTGGTCGGAGGCCGATTTCGTCCAGGCAATGCGCGAGGGATTCCGGCCCGACGGCGCGCACTTCTATCCGGCGTTTCCCTATCCCTCGTTCACCCATGCTAGCGACGCCGATCTGCGCGATCTGTGGGCCTACCTCCGTTCGCTTGCGCCGAGCGCGCAACCGAGCCGGCCGCACGAGCTCGGACTGCTCTACCGAGGGCGCTTCGTGCTCGGCTTGTGGAAAGCGTTCTTCTTCTCGCCGGGCGCGTTCCGGCCCGATCCGAAGCAGAGCGAGGCGGTGAACCGCGGCGCCTATCTCGTACAGGCGCTCGGCCACTGCGGCGAGTGCCATACGCCGCGCAATTTCCTCGGTGGACCGAAGAAACGGCGGTTCCTCGCCGGCGGCAAAATGCCCGACGGCAAGAAAGCGGCGAATCTGACGCCCACGCACCTGAAGCAATGGAGCGACGCCGAGCTGCGCGACATCCTGACGAGCGGCCTTCTTCCCGACGGCGATGTACTGGGGGAGACCATGGGCGAGGTGGTGCGCAACACGACCAGCCAGTTGACAAAAAATGACCTCGATGCAGTGATAGCCTACCTGCGAACCCTACCGCCGTTGCCCGAGGAGCCGAAATAGCGTGGAATAGCCTGTCGGCGCGCCTGTTTTCCCTATGGATGAAGCCCAGCGTCTGGTCGATCTCATTCCGCGTCTGCGACGCTATGCGCGCGCGCTGGTCGGCGATCGCGCCGGCGCCGACGATCTCGTGCAGGACACGCTGGAGCGCGCTTGGTCAAAATTGCACCTGTACCGGCGCGGCACGGACCTGCGCGCCTGGCTGTTCACGGTGATGCACAACGTTCACGTCAACAAGCTGCGCGCCGCGCGACCGACCGATCCGCTCGAGGAGGGCATGGCCGAGCTCGCGCAGCGCGCGCCGCAGGCCGATGCGCTGCTTGTGCGCGATCTAGACCGCGCGATCGCGCGCCTGCCGGCCGACCAGCGCGCCGTGCTGCTTCTCGTGACGCTCGAGGAAATGAGCTACGAGGAGGTCGCACGTACGCTCGGTATTCCGATCGGCACGGTGATGTCGCGCCTGTCGCGCGCACGGGACAAGCTGCGGGCCCTGATGCTCGGCCAGACGCCGCCCGCCAAGCTGAAGGTCGTGAAATGAGCGAACCGGTCAGCGAAGCCGATCTCCAGGCCTATGTCGACGGCCGGCTGGACGCCGGTCGACGCACTGCGGTCGAAGCCTGGCTCGCCGCACGTCCCGACGAGGCTGAGCGCGTCGCTGCCTACCGCCGGCTGAGCGGCGAAGTGCGCGCGGCCTACCAGTCGATGCTGAGCGAGCCCATGCCCGACACGTTGGCGCGCTTCGCAAGTCATCGCGCGCCGCTGCGGCGCTTCGCCGTTGCGGCCGCGTGGGTCGTGCTCGGCGCGGCCATTGGCGTCGTGGCGACGCTCGAGCTCGGGGCGACGCGGCCCAGTGCCTCTTTCCTCGCCGGCGAAGCGGCGATGGCGCGGCGCGCGGCGATCGCGCATGCGACCTATTCGCCCGAGGTCCGCCACCCGGTGGAGGTCGGCGCGGCCGACGAAGCGCATCTCGTCGCGTGGCTGTCCAAGCGGCTGGGCGTACAGGTGCGAGTACCGAAGCTCGAGGACGCTGGCATGGCGCTGGTCGGCGGCCGGCTGCTGCCGGGCGAGACCGGGCCGGTCGCCCAGTTCATGTACCAGACGACGAACGGCCGCCGCCTGACGCTTTACGTGCGCCAGGAGCACGCGCACAACAACGAGACCGCGTTCCGCTATGCGCGCGAGCACAACGTTGGCGTGTTCTACTGGATCGACCGCGACTGCGGCTACGCGATCGCGTCGGCGGACCTGAGCCGGGAAGAGCTGCTCAAGGTCGCGGACCTCGTCTACAAGCAGCTGGAACCCTGACCTAGCGCGCGAGGGCGGCGAGGTCGAGCCCGCGGGAGACCCGAGTGTCGGCCTTCGTCACGTGCGCCATGTGCGCTAACGCATAACGGTCGTCGGCCGCGCTTTGCGAAGCGACGCAGTCGCGCGGCACGACCACCCGGTAGTCGCGCATGTAGGCGTCGTGCGCCGTGAACAGCACGCAGAAGTTTCCCGCCACACCGGTCAGGATCAGCGTCTGCGCGCCCAGGTGCTCGAGCAGGACGTCGAGCGTCGTGAATTGGAAGCCGGAGTGTTTCGGCTTGAGCACGAAGTAGTCGTCCGCATCGGGACGCAGCAGCTCCGCGATCGGCTTGCCGGGACAGCGCTCGCCGGTCACATGCTCGAGAATCGAGCGGAAATCGGAGCGCCAGCGCCCGAAATTGTCGTTGACGTACACCACCGGAACGCCGGCGCTGCGGGCGCGCCGCTTGAGCGCGGCGATGGCGCGTGCGGCGGCGAGGGCGCGTGGCAGCAGCGCATCGGCGCCGTCGAAATCGAAGGCGTTGATCATGTCGATGACGAGCAGCGCGAGCCGGCTCTCGTCCGGCGCGTTGCCGTGCAGGTCGCCCTTACCGCGCGAGCGAGTCACCATGGTCGGCAGCTTCCTTCAGTGATCTGAACAGTCTGACGAGCTCGGGCAGCTGGTAGTTCGCGTTGAGGCCGCTCGGATTGGGGAGCAGCCAGACGCGTGCTCCGGCGAACCCTTCGGACTGCGGGCCGAGCGGCGCGCGGCGCAGGCCGAACGCATGGCAATAGGCGCCTACGCCGAGAAAGGCGACGAGGCGCGGCCGGAGGCGGCGCACCTTCGCGGCCAGCCGCCGCCGCCCGGCGACGAACTCCGGTGGCGCCACCTCGTCCGCGGCCGCAGTTGCGCGGTTCACGAGATTGGTGATGCCATAACCGCTGGCAAGGAGGCTGCGTTGTTCCGAGGGATGCAGCACGCGGGCGGTAAAGCCGGCGGCGTGCAGGGTCGGCCAGAAACGGTTGCCGGGCCTGGCAAAGTGATGACCCGTCGCGGCGGTGTACAGCCCGGGATTGATGCCGACGAAGAGCACCCGCAGGTTCGGCGCAAGGACGTCGCGGATGCCTTTGCCCGCCGCGGCCGAGAGCTCGGCGAAGCTCGGCCGGCGCGCGGCCTCGCTACGCGGGCGTGATGACGTAGCCGCCCGACTTCTCGTCGGGCTCGAGCTTGACGAGGCCCTTCTTCTCGGCATCTTCGAGCAGGTCGGAAAACGCCCGGAAGCCGTAATACGACTCGTTGAAGCCGGGCTTGCGGCGCTTGAGCGCCTGCTTGACCATGGAGCCCCAGATGCGCTCGCCCTCGCCGCGCTCCGCGATCAGCGCCTGCAGCGTCTCGAGCAGCAGATCGAAGGCCTCCTGTTTCTTGTCCTCGCCCGCCGCGCCGGACTCGCGCCGCTTCTTGGCGGCGCGGCGCTTCTGCTCTTCCTGGCGCACCAGGTCGTCGTAATAGATGAATTCGTCGCAGTTGGCGATCAGCAGGTCGGAGCTCGAGTTCTTCACGCCGACGCCGATCACCGTCTTCGCGTTCTCGCGCAGCTTGGACACGAGCGGCGAGAAGTCCGAGTCGCCGCTCACGATGACGAAGGTATCGACGTGCGCCTTGGTGTAGCAGAGGTCGAGCGCGTCGACCACCATGCGGATGTCGGCCGAGTTCTTGCCCGATTGGCGCAGGTGCGGGATCTCGATCAGCTCGAACGACGCGGCATGCATCGCGGCCTTGAACTCCTTGTAGCGCTCCCAGTCGCAGTAGGCCTTCTTCACGACGATCGAGCCCTTCAGCAGCAGCCGCTCGAGCACCTTGTCCATGTCGAACTGCGCGTACTTC
>CAYZFN010000022.1:0-11803 GCA_964477695.1 uncultured Enterobacteriaceae bacterium
CGCATCAAGAGCTACCACGACTACGGCACCTTCGCGCCGATCCAGGTTGCGTCGATTGTCGCGCTGGATGGGCCGCAGGCGTGCGTGGAAGAGATTAGAAAAAATTACGAAAAGCGGCGCAACGTGATGGTGAAGGGCCTGCACGACATCGGCTGGCGGGTCGAGAAGCCGAAGGCCTCGATGTACGTCTGGGCGAAGATCCCCGAGCTCTACGCCAAGCAGGGCTCGATCGAGTTCACCAAGCGCCTGCTCAACGAGGCGAAGATCGCGGTCGCGCCGGGCGTCGGTTTCGGCGACTACGGCGACGATCACGTGCGCATCGCGCTCATCGAGAACGAGCACCGGCTGCGCCAGGCGGTGCGCGGCATGCGCGACATGTTCCGCAAGGACGGGCTGGTCACGGCGCCGACCAAGGACACGACATTGGCATGAAACCGATTCGTGTCGGCCTGCTCGGCATCGGCACGGTCGGCGGCGGCACCTGGGAAGTCCTGAACCGCAACGCCGACGAGATCCGGCGCCGCGCCGGACGGCCGATCGAGATCACGCAGGTCGCCGACAAGGACCTCGAGCGCGCGCAGAAGGTCACCGGCGGGAAGGCGAAGATCGTCGCCGACGCCTTCGCCGTGGCGCGCTCGCCGGAGGTCGACATCGTCATCGAGCTGATCGGCGGCTACACGGTTGCGAAGGAGCTGCAGCTCGAGGCGATCGCGCACGGCAAGCACGTCGTCACCGCCAACAAGGCGCTGCTTGCGACGCACGGCAACGAGATCTTCGCCGCCGCGCAGAAGAAGGGCGTCATGGTGGCGTTCGAGGCGGCGGTGGCGGGCGGGGTGCCGATCATCAAGGCGCTGCGCGAGGGCCTGTCGGCGAACCGCATCGAGTGGATCGCCGGCATCATCAACGGCACCTCGAACTTCATCCTGTCGGAGATGCGCGAGAAGGGGCTGTCGTTCGCCGCCGCGCTCGCCGATGCGCAGAAGCGCGGCTACGCCGAGGCGGATCCGACCTTCGACATCGAGGGCATCGACGCGGCGCACAAGCTGACCATCCTCTCGGCGCTGGCGTTCGGCATCCCGATGCAGCTGAACAAATGTTTCATCGAAGGAGTGCAAAACCTCGGCGCTGCGGACCTGGCGTATGCGGAAGGCTTCGGCTACCGCATCAAGCTGCTCGGCATCGCGCGGCGTGCCCGCCAGGGCATCGAGCTGCGCGTGCACCCGACGCTCGTGCCGGCGAAGCGCCTCATCGCCAACGTGGAAGGCGTGATGAACGCGATCCTGGTCAAGGGCGACGCGGTCGGCGCGACGCTCTATTACGGCGCCGGCGCCGGCGCGTATCCGACCGCGAGCGCGGTGGTCGCGGACCTCGTCGACGTGACCCGGCTCATCACCGCCGACCCCGAGCACCGCGTGCCGCATCTCGCCTTCCAGCCCGACCAGCTCTCCGACACGCCGGTGCTGCCGATCGGCGAGGTCGAGACCTCCTATTACCTGCGCATGCGCGTTTACGACAAGCCGGGCGTGCTCGCCGACATCACGCGCATCCTCGCCGATTGCACGATCTCCATCGAGGCGATGCTGCAGAAAGAGCCGGCCGAGGGCGAGAGCCAGGTCGACATAGTGATGCTCACGCACCGCGCGCTCGAGAAGGACGTCGAGCAGGCGACCGCGCGCATCGAGCGCCTGCCGAGCGTGGCGGGCAAGATCGTGCGCCTGCGGATGGAGGAGCTGCTGTGAGGGCGATCGCGCTGCTGGTTGCGGCGTCGCTCGCCCTCCCGGCCGCGGCGCAGGAGGAGAAGCCGAAGAAGCCTGCCGCCAAGCACGCGATGACCAAGCCGGCCGGCCAGCGGGCCGCGCACAGCAAGCCGAGCGCGCAGCAGATCCGCAAGTTCAACGAGCTCGAAAAAAAAGAACAGAAAGCCGGGAAATAGCGCTGTGCTCTACGTCAGCACCCGCGGCGGCGCCAAGCCGCAGCGCTTCTCCGCCATCCTGCTCGAAGGCCTCGCGCCCGACGGCGGGCTGTACTTGCCGCAGTCGCTCCCGCGGGCCGAGCTCACGGCATGGCGACCCCTTTCGTATGTCGAGCTTGCGAAGCGGATCCTGCGGCTCTTCATGGACGACGTGCCGCAGCTGGACCCGCTGGTCGAGAGGAGCTACAGCGCGGCCGTCTTCGGCTCCGAGGAGGTCACGCCGCTCAAGACGCTCGAGCCCGGCCTGCATCTGCTCGGCCTCTCGCAGGGGCCGACGCTCGCCTTCAAGGACGTGGCGATGCAGCTCCTCGGCAGCCTGATGGAAGGCAAGGAGCTCAACATCCTCGGCGCCACCTCCGGGGACACGGGCACGGCGGCCGAGTACGCGATGCGCGGCAGGCGGGGGCTGCGCGTCTTCATGCTTTCGCCGTACAAGCGCATGACGCCTTTCCAGGCGGCGCAGATGTACACGCTGCAGGACGCGAACATCCACAACCTTGCAGTGAAGGGCGTGTTCGACGACTGCCAGGACCTGGTCAAGCAGGTGAATGCCGATGCGGCGTTCAAGGAGCGCTATCGCATCGGCGCGGTGAACTCGATCAACTGGGCGAGGGTCGCCGCGCAGGTGGTGTATTACTTCAAGGGGTACTTCGCCGCCACCAAAACCGATCGCGAGCAGGTGAGCTTTGCCGTGCCGTCGGGCAATTTCGGCAACGTCTACGCCGGCCACGTTGCCCGCTCGATGGGCCTGCCGATCCGGCGGCTCATCGTCGCGACCAACGAGAACAATGTGCTCGACGAGTTCTTCCAGAGCGGGCGCTACCGCGTGCGCAGCAAGGCCAAGGCGACCTCCAGCCCCTCGATGGACATCTCCAAGGCGTCGAACTTCGAGCGCTACGTGTACGACCTGGTCGGCCGCGAGCCGGCGAGCCTGCGCGAGCTGTGGCGCCGGCTCGACGCCGAAGGCGAGTTCGACCTCTCGGCGACACCGTACTGGGCGCGGGTGCCGCAGACCGGCTTCGTCTCCGGCCGCAGCACGCACGCCGATCGCCTGGCCACCATCAAGGCGGTCCACGCCAGATACGGCGTGACGATCGACCCGCATACCGCCGACGGAGTGAAAGTGGGCCTCGCGTACCGCGAGGCCGGGGTGCCGCTCGTGTGCCTGGAGACCGCGTTGCCCGCCAAATTCGCCGAGACGATCCGCGCCGCGCTCGGGCGCGACCCGGAGCGGCCCGCCGAATTCGCCGGCCTGGAGGCGAAGCCGCAGCGCTGCGAGCTGATCGAGCCGGACGCGGAGCGGCTCAAGCGCTATATCGCGAGCCATGCAGGCTGAGAAGAACGTGCTCGGCGGGGAGCTGCGCGCCTGCAGCTATGCGCCGCTCACCGGCTACTTCCGCGACGGCTGCTGCGCCACGCACGACACCGATGGCGTGGCGCACCTTGTCTGTGTGCAGGTCACGGATGCGTTCCTCGAGTTCAGCGTCGCGCGCGGCAACGACCTCGTCACGCCACGCCCGGAGATGCGCTTCCGCGGCCTCAAGCACGGCGACCGCTGGTGCCTGCACGTGCTGCGCTGGGTCGAGGCCTGGGAGGCGGGCAAGGCGCCGCGCGTGGTGCTCGAGGCGACGCACGAGAACGTCCTCAAGTACGCGCCGCTCTCGGCCCTCAAGCGCCACGCGATCGATTTGAATTAGCCTGTCGAAATCGGCCCCGGCCGAACGCCATTGGAGTAGCGGCAATCTTGCCGCCCATCCTGAGGAGCGAATCATGGAATACCTGCTGCTGATCTACGGCAAGGAGGCGCAGATGCAGGCGCCCAATCCCGAGCGAATGGCCGCCTACGTGGCATACACCAAGGCGCTGAAGGAGGCGGGCGTGCTGCGCGGCGGCAATCGCCTGCAGCCGGTGTCGAGCGCGACTACCGTGCGCGCCGCCAACGGAAAACCGGCCGTGCTCGACGGGCCGTTCGCCGAGACGAAGGAGCAGCTCGGCGGCTATTACCTGATCGACGTGCCCGACCTCGACGCCGCGCTCTCCTGGGCGTCGCGCTGCCCCGGCGCGGTGCACGGCGCGATCGAGGTGCGGCCGCTTTGGACGCCGGCGTAGCGCGCGCCGCCGAGGCGGTCGCCCGCGCGAGCTATGGCAAGCTGCTCGCCATCCTCGCCGCGCGCACTCGCGACGTCGCGGGGGCCGAGGACGCGCTGTCCGAGGCCTTCGCCGCGGCGCTCGCCGGATGGCCCGCGAGCGGCGTGCCGCGCGCGCCGGAAGCCTGGCTGCTCGCGGTCGCGCGGCATCGCCTGATCGATGCTGCACGCCGCCGCCGCACGAGCGAGGACGCCACGCAAACGCTTCTGCTGCTCGCCGAGGAGCTGAGCGATGGTGGAGGTGAAATGGCGATTCCGGACGAGCGGCTGCGACTGATGTTCGCCTGCGCGCATCCGGCGATCGATCGTTCGGTGCGTGCGCCGCTGATCCTTCAGACCGTGCTCGGCTTCGACGCGGCGAGCATTGCCTCGGCGTTCCTGGTCGCGCCGGCAACCATGAGCCAACGCCTCGTGCGCGCGAAGACGCGCATCCGCCAGGCCGGCATCCCTTTCCGCGTGCCCGAGCGGCCGCAGCTCGCCGAGCTGCTGGAAGCGGTGCTCGAGGCGATCTATGCGGCATTCGCCGAAGGCTGGTCCGACCCGGCCGGCACCGTGGCGCGGCGGCGGAGCCTCGCCGAGGAAGGCGTGTGGCTCGCGCGGCTCGTCGCGCAGCTCCTGCCCGAGGAGCCCGAGGCGCTCGGCCTGCTCGCCCTCGTGCTGCACGCCGAGGCGCGGCGCGGTGCGCGCCGCGGAAACGACGGCGCTTTCGTGCCGCTCGCAGCCCAGGATCCGGCGCGCTGGGACAAGGCGCTCATCGACGAGGCGGAAGCGCTCTTGCTGCGCGCCAGCCGGTACGACCGGCCGGGCCGCTACCAGCTCGAGGCGGCGCTGCAGTCGGCGCACGCGGCACGCCGGATGAGCGGCCGGACCGACTGGGCCGCCATCGTGCAGCTCTACGACGCGCTCGCTGCGCTGACCGGCTCGCCCGTCGTCGCGATCAACCGCGCCGTCGCGCTTTCCCAAACCGGCGCCACGAAAGAAGCCTTCGCCGCGCTCGACACGCTCGCGAGCGATCCGAGGCTCGCCGATTATCAGCCGTACTGGGCGGCGCGCGCCGAGGTGCTTGCGCGCCTCGGCCGCAAGGACGAGGCGAGCGAAGCTTATCAACGGGCGATCGGGCTGGAGGCCGATCCGGCAGTGCGTTCCTTTCTGCAGCAGCGCATGCCCTGAATGCCTTTCGATCTCGTCCTTGCGGTCGTAGCGGTGATCGCAGGCGCGCTCGCCAGTGTTGCCGGCTTCGGCGTCGGTAGCCTGCTTACCCCCGTCCTCGCACTACAAGCCGGAACGAAGCTCGCTGTCGCCGCAATCGCCATTCCCCATGTCGTCGCCACCGCGCAGCGTTTCTGGATGCTGCGGCGGCATGTCCACCGCGGCGTGCTGCTCGGCTTCGGTGTCACGAGCGCCGCGGGCGGCCTGGCCGGCGCGCTCCTGCACACCTGGCTGTCGAGCCGCGCGCTTTCCCTCGTGTTCGCCGCCTTGCTCATTCTCGCCGGGACCGCGGAGCTCACCGGCTGGATGCAGAAGGTGCGCTGGGGCCGGCGCGCGGCGTGGCTCGCGGGGGCGCTGTCGGGCCTGTTCGGCGGACTGGTCGGTAACCAGGGCAGCATCCGCAGCGCGGCGATGCTGGGCTTCGACGTGCCGAAGGAGGCTTTCGTCGCTACCGCGACCGCGATCGCTCTCTGCGTGGACGCGGCTCGCCTGCCGGTTTATCTCGCCACGCAGTGGCGCGACATCGCCGGTCTCTGGCCTTCGCTGGCCGCTGCGACGCTCGGGGTCGTGGTCGGCACGGCGCTCGGCGCGCGCGCTCTCGGACGCCTGCCGCAGCGCACGTTCCGCCGCGTGGTCGCAGTGCTGCTGCTCGCGCTCGGCGTGTACATGCTCGCCGCCGCTTGACCTGCATCAAGCGCGCGCGCCGCCGCGTGCCTACAGTGATTTCATGCAAGACGCGCCGGGCGCAGCGGCATGGCACGAGGAGCACGTCTACTTCGGGCGGCTGCTGGACCTGCTCGATAGCGAGGTCGAAGTATTCGCCGCCGGCGAGCGTCCGGACTATCCGTTGATGTTCGACATCCTCGAGTACCTGCGCGAGTACGCCGACCGCTATCACCATCCGCGCGAGGACGCCGTGTTCGCGATTCTCGAGCGGCGCGAGCCGTGGCTAGCGCCCGTGCTCATGCAGCTGAGGCAGCAGCATCGCGTCATCGCCCGCGCCGGCCAGGCGCTTGCCGCGGATCTCGATCGGGCGATCGACGGCGCGCTGGTAGCGCGCAGCGACATCGAAGCGGCCGCCGCCACCTACGTGCTCTATTACCGGCACCATATCGCGACCGAGGAAAGCGAAGCGGTCTCGCGTGCCGCGGCCAATCTCACCGACCACGAATGGCAGTCGATCGCCGCCAGCGCGGCGGTGATTTTCGATCCGCTCTTCGGCGCCAGCCCGCACGAGCGCTATCGCGAGCTGCTGCACCGCCTGGGGGAAAGACGTCCATGAACGCTCCGGCCGCCGCCTGGCATACCGAGCACGAATATTTCCAGCGCCTGCTCACGCTCCTGCAGGACGAGGTCGAGCTCTTCAATCGCGGCGAGCGGCCCAACTACGAGCTCATGCTCGACATCCTCACCTACCTTCGTGAGTACGGCGACGCGTACCATCATCCGCGCGAGAACGTCGCCTTCGATCGCCTGGCCGAGCGCCGGCCCGACGTCGCCCTGGCCCTGGCGCGCCTCAAGCAGGAGCATCGTGTGATCGCCAACGCCGGCGAGCGTCTGCGCGAGCTGCTGAACGAAGCGCTGGACGGCGCGCTCGTGGCGCGCGCCGACATCGAAGTGGCCGCCGCGACGTACCTCGTCTATTACGTCAACCACATCGCCACGGAAGAAGAGACGGTGCTGGTGCTCGCGGAGAAGGCGCTGACCGCGGAGGACTGGGACGCGGTCAGGCGTTCCGTGCCTGCGCCGGCCGACCCGCTGTTCGGCGGGCAGCCGCAAGAACGCTATCGGCAGCTCGCCCGGCGCCTTGCTTAGCGGCGGAGAGCCGCACCGGGTCGAGGATGGCGATCTCGGCGCGGCTCACCCCGATGATGCCGCTGCCGGCGAAGCGCTTGAGCAGGCGCGACAACGTTTCCTTCTTCATGCCGAGGCGCGCGGCGATCAGCGTCTTGCTGCACGGCAGCCGCACCGTGCTGGCGCCGGAGGTGCCCGCGAGTCCTTCGATGTAGGAAGCGAGGCGTTGCGCGCCGCTCTGGAAGCTCGCGGCATGGATCTCGGCGCACAGCTCCAGCTCGCGCGTCGCGAGCGCTTCGATCAGCCCGCGCGCGAACGGCGCATCGTGCTCGAGCAGCGCGCGCACGGCGAGCGAGGGCACCACCATGACCTCCGAGGGCACGAGCGCGGCCGCCTGGTAGGGCGAAGGCCGGTCGAGCACCGCCGAGGCCAGGCAGAACGTCTCGCCCGGCGCGACGATGCGCAGCACGCGCTCTTCGCGAGCGTCGTGCAGCGAAAGCCGCACCGCGCCCGTGGCGAGCACGAGTACGCCGGGTACCGGCGCGCCGGCGCTGACCAGCACCGTGCCGCGCGCGCAGCTCAGCATGCTGCAGCGCCGGGCGAGCGCGGCGAGCTCGCGCGGGCTCAGGCCGCCGAATAACCGCACCGGCGCGAGCAGCGCCTCGATGGTGTGGGATGGCATGCGGCGCAGTTTCGCTGCTTGTCCGGGCGCCCTCTTGACGTGGATCAAGTTGGCTTAAGGTTGATCTTGCTCAAAAACTGCCAGCCCGGCGTCAGGCTCAATGGCGGCGAGCAACAAGACAAGCCAAGGGAGAACCATGAAGCTCAGGGAAATCGCGATCACCGCAGCCGTTGCTGCGCTCTGGATCGGCAGTTCGCACGCCGCGGTGGATACGGCAGCCGCCGAGGCGCTGATGAAGAAGAGCGGCTGCTTCAAGTGCCATTCGGTGACCGCCAAGAAGGACGGGCCGTCGTTCAAGTCGACCGCCGAGAAGCTCAAGGGCAAGCCCGACGCCGAGGCCGAGCTCTACAAGCACCTCACGACCCATCCGACGATCAAGATCGACGGCAAGGAAGAGAAGCACGAGTCGCTCAAAACGAGCAACGACGCCGAGATCAAGAACGTCATCCAGTACATCCTGAGCCGCTAGACAGCAGCGATCCGCCGGCAAGGGGGCCGGCCGACGATGAAGTGGTGGACGAATCTCCAGCAACGCTGCGCGACCTGCTCGCGGGTCACGCTCGGCGCCGGCGTGTTCGTGCTCGCGGTCGTGGTGGGCGGCGTGCTGCTCGTCGCCGGCGCCGCCGGGCTCGCCTGGACCAACACCGAGCAGTTCTGCACCGGCTGCCACGAGATGCGCGACAACGTGTACGCCGAATTCAAGGGCACGATCCACGACGTCAACCGCTCCGGCGTGCGCGCGATCTGCTCGAACTGCCACGTGCCGCACGAGCCCTGGCCGCTCATCAAGGCGAAGGTGCTGGCCACCCACGACCTGTGGGCGCACATCGTAGGCACCGTCGACACGAAGGAGAAGTTCGAGAAGAAGCGCTACCAGCTCGCGGTCCGTGTCTGGACGCGGTTCAAGAACAACGATTCGCTCGCGTGCCGCAACTGCCATTACGCCGAAGCGATGGATCCGGAGAAGCAGTCGGAGAAGGCGCGGACGCGGCACGCCCGGATGAAGAGCGAAGGCATGACCTGCATCGACTGCCACTTCGGCATCGCGCACCACGAGCCTGACGGCCCCGGGCCGCAGGAGCTGCCCGAGTTCCAGAAAACCAAGGCGGTGAAGCCATGAGACCTCCATCCCGCATGTTGCCGCTCCTCCTCCAGGCGCTCGCGATTTCTCTCGCCAGCGCCTTTTTTGCGTCCGCCGCGATCGCGCAGCAGACGCAGCTACCGGCCCTGAACGAAGCGCAACCGGCGGCCGGCCAGACGGCCGAGGCGCGCAAGGACCTCGTGCTCAAGGGCGATGCGCAATGCACGCGCTGCCACGATGCCGAGGACAACCCGGCGATTATGGACATTGGCAAGACGCGGCACGGCACGCTCGCCGACGAACGCACCCCCACTTGCACGAGCTGCCACGGGCCAAGCGAGACGCACATGAACAAGCCGGCGGACGCCACCGAGCGGCCGAAGCCCGACCGCATGTTCACGAAGACCGCGTTGACGCCGATCGCCGAGCGCAACGCCGCGTGCATGAACTGCCACCGGCGCGACTCGACGCGCTCGCATTGGGAAGGCAGCGCCCACCAGGCGCGCGACGTCGCCTGCACCTCGTGCCACCAGATCCATACCCAGCATGACCGCGTGCGCGAGAAGCGCACGCAGCCCGACGTGTGCTTCACCTGCCACAAGGAGCAGCGCACGATGATCAACCGGCCTTCGCGGCACCCGATCCCCGAGGGCAAGGTCGTCTGCTCGGATTGCCACAACCCGCACGGCTCGGTGGGACCGAAGCTGGTGAAGCGCGATAGCGTGAACGACACCTGCTACACCTGCCACATGGAGAAGCGCGGGCCGTTCGTGCACAACCACGAGCCGGTTCAGGAAGACTGCATGAACTGCCACAACCCGCACGGCACGGTGACCGAGAACCTGCTCAAGGCGCGTGCTCCGTTCCTTTGCCACTCGTGCCACACGCCGCACGGGCCGAACGTGCCGCAGCTGCTCGGCCGGCAGGTGGTGCCGTTCACCGATGCCACCACGGGCAAGAACGCTATCAACGTCACTATGGCGCGCGGCTGTCTGAACTGCCACACCGAGGTGCACGGCTCGAACAACCCGAGCACCACCAACCCGACGCCGCAGTTCAGGCTCCGTTAGCGCTGGGAGATGGCCATGAAAAGATCGACACTCTTCCTCCACACGGCCTTTGCGCTGAGCATGCTCGGGACCGTCGCCGCGGCGCAGGCCCAGGAATCGCCCAACAGCGCCGGCCTGCGAGTCCCCGAGAGCTGGGCCTCCGCAGGCATCGCCCACTCGACAGGGAACGAGCGCGACCGGACGATCTGGGGCCAGTACAACGGCCTGCGCGAGCACGACAACAACCTCCTGCTCGACGCCGACGTCGTGAAACGCAACGACGCGACCGGGTTCTGGACGACCTTCCGCGGTCGCGACATGGGCCTCGAGACGCCCGAGCTCGGCCTGACGCTGCAGCAGCAGGGCAACTGGCGCTTCAACGCGGAATACCTCGGGATCGTCCACCACGAGATCCACACGGTAAACACCCGCATGCTCAACGCCGGCTCGACGAATCCGTCGGTGCAGGTGATCGCGCCCGGCCTCGGTGCCGACGAGAACTTCGAGATGAAGCGCAGGATAGTCGGCCTCTCGGGCGACAAGTGGGTTAGCCGCGGGTTGCAGTTCGAGGTCGCGTTCCGCAACGAGGACAAGGAGGGCACGCGGCTCTGGGGTCGTGGCTATGACTGCGCGAGCTATGTGTGCACCACCACGCAAAACGCCACCAATACGCGCTGGGCGGTGCTGATGATTCCGGAACCGGTGAATTTCAACACCAAGCAGATCGACGCGCGCGCGAATTTCACCGGCGAGCGGTACCTGATCAGCGCTGGCTACTACGGCTCGTTCTTCACCAACAGCTTTGGCAACGTGACGCCGGGCGTGCCGAACCAGCTCTACGGCCCGCTCGGGCCCGCGGGCGGCTTGCGCACGCTGAACCCGGCCGCTGCCGGCGGGACCAGCCTGCAGGGCGTGCTGCAGCTGCCGATGGCCCTCTATCCGGACAACCAGGCGCACCAGCTCTACGTCTCCGGCAACTACGCCTGGACGCAGAAGACCCGCTCGACGTTCAAGCTCGCGTACACGCACGCGACGCAGAACGAGGATTACGTCGGCATGGGCTTTAGCGGCGCACCGATCGTGAACAGGCCGAACCTCGACGGCGTGCTCGACACGACGCTCGCGCAGTTCGGCATCACCAGCCGGCCGACGGCCCGGACCAACCTGCTCGCCAACATCCGCTACGAGCGAAGGGACGACAGGACTGCGGTCGACCTCTACAACGTCGAGAACACGGTGCGCTGGAACAACAGCCGCATCTCCAACAAGAAGATCAACGCCAAGGTCGAGGGCGGCTATCTCTTCCAGAACAACATACGCGCGACGGTGGGCGTCGACTGGGACCGCATCGACCGCGAGCTGCCCGGGCTGGATGTGAACGTCGCCGGCCTGTCCGGCCTGCGCGGACGCACGGACGAGGTGACGCTGAAGGGCGAGCTGCGCAAGAGCGTCTCCGAGACGTTGACCGGATCGCTGGGCGCCTTCCACGCCAAGCGCGGCGGCTCCGACTGGTATGCGGTGGCCAACAATTCGCCCAACGCGGGGCTGGTGAAGGGCGGCCTGTATTCCTACAGCGCCATCTATAACCGCACGGCGACCTTCCCCTTTAACCTCTCGGACCGCACCCGGGACGGCCTCAAGGCGACCGCGGACTGGCTGCCGACCGATCGGCTCTCGCTGCAGGTCGTCGGGCAGGCGGCGCACGACGGCTACGATCCCCCGACCCAGAACGGCCTGCGGCAGGGGACCTACCGGCTGCTTTCGCTCGACGCGTCCTACGCGATCACCGAGACCTGGAAATTCACTGCCTACGGCTCGATCTCGGACCAGACCATGAACGAGGCCGATCGGGCCGCCTACGTCGCCGAT
>CAYZFN010000023.1:0-10082 GCA_964477695.1 uncultured Enterobacteriaceae bacterium
CGGTTATGACTGCCGCGAAGTCACTTCGAACGGCGCGCAGAAATGCGGCATCGAGAAAACCAAGGCGAAGATGGTCGGCCGCGGCGTGTTTCTCGACGTCGCCCGCGCGCTCGGGAAGAAGTGGCTAGACGACGGCTATGCCATCACCTGCGCGGACCTCGACCACACGGCGGAAGTCCAGGGCGTGAAGATGAAGCGCGGCGATTTCGTCGTCGTGCGCACCGGGCAGATGGAAGCGAAGCTCGAGGCCGGCAGCTGGGACGGCTATCCGGGCGGCGACGCGCCCGGGTTCGGCTTCGAGACGCTCGAGTGGATCAAGCGCACGGAGCTGGCGGCGCTCGCGAGCGACACCTGGGGCTGCGAGGTGCGCCCGAACGAGACCGAGCCAGGCATCAACCAGCCCTGGCACTGGATCACCATCCCGATGATGGGCATGACGATGGGCGAGATCTTCTACGTGAAGGAACTTGCCGAGGACTGCGCTGCCGACAAGGTGTACGAGTTCCTGTTCGTCGCTCCCGCGATTCCCATTACCGGCGCGGTGGGCTCACCCACCAACCCGCTCGCGATCAAGTAGTGCCGACCGGCGCGCAAATTTTGGCGGACATGCTCGCCGGCTACGGCGTCTCGCATGTCTTCATGGTGCCGGCGGTGCTGCGACGCACGTTCGCCGAGATGGAGCGGCGCACGCAGATCGCGCGCATTCATTGCCACGGCGAGAAAGCCGCGGCGTACATGGCCGATGGCTATGCTCGCGCGAGCGGCAAGCCCGGCATCTGCATGGCTCAAGTCGTCGGCGCGCTCAACCTGGCTGCCGGCCTGCGCGACGCATACCTCGCCCATTCACCGGTGATCGCATTCACCGGTGGCCGCGACCCGAAGACCAAGTTCCGCAAGGTCTACCAGGAGATCGACGACGTGCCGTCGTTCGAGCCGGTGACGAAATGGAACGCGACGGTGGACGCGGTCGAGCGCTTCCCGGACATGGTGCGGCAGGCGTTCCGCGTTGCCACGTCCGGCGCGCCGGGCCCGGTGCACCTGCAGTTCCGCGGCAACGAGGGGCAGATCGACCAGGAAGAAACCGACGTGCCGCCGGCAGTGGAGGAGCAATTCGCACGCGTGCCTGCCTTCAGGCCGCCGGCCGATCCGGAAGAGCTGAAGAAGCTCCTCTACTGGCTCGAGCGCGCCGAGCGGCCGGTGATCGTCGCCGGCGGCGGCGTGCGCGCCTCCGGCGGCGGCACGGAGCTCGTGCAGCTCGCCGAAGCGCTCGGCATCCCGGTCGCGAGCTCGCTGAACGGCAAGGACTGCATCTCCGCCTCGCATCCGCTCGCGGTTGGCGTGGTCGGCAGCTACTCGCGCGAAAGCGCCAATCGAGTGGTCGCGGCCGCCGACCTGGTGTTCTTCGTTGGCACATCCGCCGGCGGCATGACCACGCACGTCTGGCAGGTGCCGAAGATCGGCGTCGCCGCCGTGCAGCTCGACATCGAGCCCGAGACGATCGGCCGCAACTACCCGCTCAAGGCGGGCGTGATGGGCGATGCCAAGCTCTGCCTCGCGGCCCTGCTCAAGCTCGCCGACCGCGGCACGGCGTCGAAGCGCAAAGCGTGGCTCGAAGACGTAAAGCGCACCTGCGGAGAATGGCGCGAGAAATACCGCGCCGCGCTCGAGTCCGACGCGGTGCCGATCCGGCCGGAGCGCATCTGCGCCGAGCTGTCGCGGCACCTGCCCGACGATGCCATCGTGCTTTCGGACACCGGCCACGCCGGCATGTGGATGGGCGGCATGTACGACGTGAAGAGCGCGCGACAAGGCTTCATGCGCAGCGCCGGGCATCTCGGCTGGGCGTTCCCCGCCGGCCTCGGCGCGAAGTGCGCCGCACCGAACCGGCCGGTCGTCACCTTCACCGGCGACGCCGGGCTCTGGTATCACATCGGCGAGCTCGAGACCGCCGTGCGCTGGAACATCGCGGCGGTGACCGTCGTGAACAACAATGCAAGCGGCAACCAGTCGAAGCGCGGCTTCGACCGCGCCTACGGCGGCGAGCAGACCGCCAAGGCGCGCGAGCTCTGGACTTACCGCATGGTCGATCTTGCCCGCGTCGCCACCGACATCGGCGCGCTCGGCATCCGGGTGGAAAAGCCGGCCGATATCGCGCCGGCGCTGGAAAAGGCGCTGGCGAGCGGCCGGCCGGCGCTCATCGACGTCGCGACCGATATAGAAGCGATCGCGCCGGTCGCCGTTTCAAGCTGAGGAGGAAGTCATGAGAAGCATCGTTGGCGCGCTGTTCGCATTGCTGAGTTCGCTCTCGCTCGCGCAGCCCTACCCGTCGAAGCCGGTCAAGGTACTGGTGGCGTTTCCCCCGGGCGGGCCGGTGGACATCATCGCGCGCCTCATCGCGCCGAAGATGGGCGAGATCCTCGGCCAGCCGTTCGTGGTGGAGAACAAGGTGGGCGCGAGCGGCAACGTCGCGACCGCCGAGGTGGCGAAGTCCGCGCCCGACGGCTACACCCTCCTCACGCATTCGTCGGCCTACGCGGTCAACCCGACGCTCTTTTCCAACCCGGGCTACGACCCGGTGAAGGACCTGCTGCCGATCGCGGTCGTCGCGCAGCAGGCCAACATCGTGCTCGTCAACGCCTCCTTCCCGGCGCACACGCTCGACGAGCTGAAGAGCGCGATGCAGAAGGGCAGGACCGCGTTCGCCTCGCCCGGCGCCGGCACGACGCCGCACCTCACGGCGGAGAACCTCTTTCACCTGCGCTGGAAGACCGATGCGACGCATGTGCCGTTCAAGGGCGCCGGACCCGCAGTGGCCGGCCTCCTTTCCGGCGAGCCGCCGATCGGCTGCATGGCGGGCTCGGGGCCGATGTCGAACATCAAGTCGGGAAAGCTGCGCGCACTCGCCGTGTCGTCGGCGAAGCGCCTGCCGCAGCTGCCCGACGTGCCGACGCTGGCCGAGCTCGGCTATGGCGGCATGGAGGACTACACCTGGGTCGGCGTGTTCGCGCCGGCGGGCACGCCGCGCGACATCGCGCAGAAGCTGAACGACGCGGTGCTGAAGAGCATCCAGGATCCGCAGCTGCGACAGCGGCTCGACACGCTCGCTTTCGACCCGACCGCCGCGGCGCTCGCGCCGACCGCGGAGTACGTGCGCTCGGAAGTCGCGAAGTGGGCGAAAGTCGTTCGCGAGACCGGCGCTAAAGCCGAGTAGCGGCCCGCCCTACCAGCCGCTGCCGCCGCCCCCACCGCCTCCGCCGCCCGAGCTGCCGCCGCCACCACCGCCGCCGCCATCGGAAAACCCCGAGCCGCCCGAGCTGCCCGGCGGCGTCGATGCCGCGGCAATCGTCTCGCCGAGGGACGAGACCGAGCTCGTGAAGCCGCCGATCGAAAATCCCGAGGGGCTTCCCGAGTCGAGGTACCAGGTCGACACGGCTTGCGCGAGCGCAGCGCTGCCGAGCGCGATGGCGAAGCGATCGGCCCAGGTCTTCTCGACGTCGAGCGCCACGGCGAATGGCAGGAACTTGGAGAACTCCTCCACCGTCTTCGGCGGCGCCTTCTGCCGCGCGAGCTCGTCGCGCTCGGCGACGCCGAGGTACTGGCGCAGGCCTTCGATCTCGTCCTCGAGCCTGCGGCCGGTGGCCGAGTACGCCGGCAGCCAGCGGTGGAACGCGAACAGCGTGACGATGACCAGCACTGCCACGAAAGCGAGGGCAAGAAACGAGGCGTCGAACAGGAACATGGCGCCGATCGTCGCCGCGCCGATCAGGACCCCGACAGCAAACGAACCGCTGTTGCGGCTGAAGGCGCGCTCCTCGTACAGGAGCCTCAGCTCGCGCTCGTGGCTGGCACGCACGGCCTGCACCTGATCGTCGTAGGTCTTGTCGAGCGTGCGCGCATGCGCCGCGAGCGTCATCACCGATCGGTCGCCTGCGAGCGGCTCAACCTGCTTGCCGGTCGGCTGGAGCACGAAGGAGTCGCTATGGTTCTCGATGCGCAGCGCGCCGCGGCTGCCGAGGCCGAGCAGTGCGCACGCTAAGCAGCGGTCGTCGTACCCCTGGCGATCGACGAAGCGCACGCCGGCGGGGCTCATCCCGTCGGGCGCCTTGTAGCGTGGAAATCTCGGACCGGGCTGCGGGTCGCGGCCAAATTCGCTCCAACGCCAATAGAGGAAGCCGAGCATCAGGGCGAGGCCGATCATGCCTGCGGCCACGCCCTGGTTCTGCGACAAGAACCAGCCGGCGCGCCGGAAGAATCCGGGCTCGGCCACGGTCGCCTTGGGGAAGCCGACGACGATCGTCATGCCTTCCCCCGGCTTGAACGGCGCAGTGGAGGTGAAGCCCACCGCGCCGTCGCGGATCAAGCTCTGGTAATCGCGCCCTCGCGCACCCTGCGCGCCGGTGTACGCCTCGGCGCGCAGCTCGGCGGCCGGCACGCGCTTCGGCAGCAACACCTCGGCCGAGATGTGGTCGAAGGGGAACGTCCAGCCGGTGCCGTTCACGTTCCAATAGAGCTCGTCGTGGTCGGGAAAGTGGCCGATCTGCCGCGCGGTGCGGTAGGTGATCTCGTAGGTATGCGCGCCGCGCGTCAGGAGCAGGTCGGCGCGCCCGATGCGGATGCGCGTTCCGTTCGACAGCCGCTCCAGCGCATAGGCCTCGGGCTGGTTGTCGCGCGTGACCTTCACCACGTCGAAGGGCACGCTCACCCGGTTGCCGAAGCGGTCGCGATAGTCGGTCGGAAAGTCGCGCAGGATGCCGCGCCGGATCTCGCGTCCCTCGGCCTCGACCGAGATGCGCTCGCGCACGGTGAGCACGCCGTCGGCGGCGATCTCGATGGCGCTGTGGAAGTCGGTGACGCGCTCGGCGGCCGCTGCCGGCAGGATGGCGCAGCCGACGAGGAGAACCCAGCGCCTCAGAGCGCCACCTTCACCGGCGCACGATCCGTCGTCTCGAAGAACGGCATCGGCTGGAAGCGGAAGAGCCCCGCCATGACATTGCCCGGGAACGATTCGATGCGTGTCAGGTACTGCTTGACCGCGCCGTTGTAGAAGCGCCGCGCGTACTGCAGCGCGTCCTCGACCTCGACGAGCTTCGCCGAGAGGTCGCGGAAATTGGCATCGGCTTTGAGCTGCGGGTAGCTCTCCTGCAGGAGCACCAGGCTCTGCAGCCGCTCGCCGAGCTGGCGCTCGTGCGAGAAGCGCTCGTCGGGCTTGCCCGCGGCGAGCGCAGCGGAGCGCAGTTCAGCAACGGAGGTGAGCAGGGCTTTCTCGTGCGCGGCGTACGCGCGCACCGCCTCGACGAGCTGCGGCACGAGGTCGGCCCGGCGCTTGAGCTGCACGTCGATGTCGGCGTAGCCCTGCCGCACGAGGTTGCGGTCGGCGACCAGGCGGTTATAGAGCCAGACGGCGGGCGCGAATAGCCCGAGGCCGATCATCGCCGCCCAGATCTCGATCCCCATCCCGCAGTCTCCCTTGAGCGGGAGTTTAGACGAGCGCGAGGTCCCTGGATTTCGCCTGAGGGAAGACGCCGGCGAGCTGCGCCGGGTCAAGGCCATACATCCGCGCAAAGATCCCGCCCAGGACGGCGCGATATTCGTTCAGCACCGGATAGTCGCGGTCCTGGAAGAGCGATCCGCGGCCGACGCGCACCTGCTCGCCGGCGACGCGGCCGCCGCGCACCGCGCCGCCCATCACCCAGTACACCGTGCCGTGGCCGTGATCGGTGCCGCGGTTGCCGTTCTCACGGAAGGTGCGGCCGAACTCGCTGATCACGACGACGACCGTATCGCGCCACGCCTCGCCCATCGCTTGCGAGAACGCGCCGAGCCCACGGCCCAGCGCTTCGAGCCGGGTGGCGAGCACGCCATCGGCGCCGCCTTCGGCGACGTGCGTATCCCAGCCGCCTACGTCGACGAACCCCAGGCGGTAATCGCCCCGCATGAGGCGCGCAATGCGCTTCGCCTGCTCCTCGAAGGCGCGAGGGGCGACCGCGTTGCGGCTTGCCGCGACCATCTCGTCGCCGAGGTCGCGCATCACGGTATCCCGCGCGGTGAAGCCTTCGTTGACCTGCGCACCGAGGTCCGTGCCTTTGTACATTTCCGCGATCAAGGCGCTCTGCCGCGCGTCTACCGCCGTGCGGCCGACGGCGTTGAGCGCGACGTTCGCCACTTGCGCCTCGCCGCGGAAGGCGACCGGCAGCTGGTGGGTGAACGAGATCGCGCGGCGCGCGCCGAGCTCGCGGGCCAGGCGGTTCATGAACCCCGACGCATAGCTGCGCGTACCGAGCGGCTGGCCGAGCTCGATCGAATCCTGGGTCTCGAAATGGCTGCGGCTCGTGTCTTCCGTGCCGGCGAACGGGATCAATGCCAGCTCGCGCCGCAGATAGAGGGGATGCAGCGACTGCGCCAGCGCCGGGTGCAGGCCCCAATCGGCGTCGACCGGGAGCGCCGCCGCCTTCTGCACCGCGATGTTCGGCCGCACCTCGTAGTAATACGCCGAGGAAACCGGCACCAGCACGTTGGCCGCGTCGTAGCCGCCGCGCAGGAAGACCAGCAGGAACCGCGCGGCCGATGCAGGCGCCGCGAACAATCGGCCCGAGGCCATGAGGCCAACGGACGAGATGAGGAACGAGCGGCGATTCATCGGCGCATGAATTCGGGCGACGAAAGGAGGAGCAGGTTCCACTCCTGCGCAGAAGATGCCTTTGCGAGCGTGTCGCGCGTCGCATCGCCCAGCGGCGGCGCGAGCTCGGCGGGCAGGCGAGCCGGCACCCGGTAGGCAATCGCGCGGGCGATCTCGAAGCGCGTGGCGAGCTGGCCGGGGCTCGCCCAGTCGGTGCGCGTGAGCGGGTAGCCGTCCGGCGTGGCGCGCGCATAGAGCGGCTCGCCCATGCGGGCGAGCGCGCCGATCACCGGCAGCGGATCGGGTAGCGGACGCTGGTCGAGCGCAAGGCGCAGCGCCGACAGCGTGTATTGCAGCGGGTCCTTGAATTTCGCGCCGAGCGACGCGCGGAATTCGGGCGAGGCGAACATGCTGCGCAGGACCTGGGCGATATCGCCGTCCGTGGCGCTGAAGGTCTGCGCCATCCGCCCGACGAGCTCCGCCGGCGGGTCGTCGGCGACGAAGAACATCGCGAGCTTGCGCGAGACGAACCGCGCAGTGGCGGGATGCCGCGCGAGCAGGTCGAGCGCCTGGTCGAGCTCTGCTGCTCCCGTCCCGCGGATCGTGGTGCCCAGGAGCTGCTTGTTGCCGGAATCGTGTCGCCTCGGATAGAAGCGCGAGGGCTCGCCGCCGGCGAAATTCAGGCTCCAGCCGGTGAGGACGCGGGCGAGCGCCTCGACATCGCGCTGCGTGTAGCCGCCGTCCACGCCGAGCGTGTGCAGCTCCATCAGCTCGCGCGCGTAGTTCTCGTTCAGCCGCCCGGCGCTGTTGCGCGCGTTGTCGAGGAACACGAGCATCGCCGGATGGCGCGCGCTCGCGCCGAGCAGATCGCGGAAGCGGCCGAGCGCGTAGGGCCGGATGGCATGCTCCTCGTAGTCGCCGACCAGCGCGCGGATCGGGCCTTTCTGCTGGAACACGCTGAAATGGTTCATCCAGAACCAGGTCATCTCTTCCTGCAGTTGATTCGGCGAGTAGAGCGCGCGCAGCAGCATGCGCGTCTGCGCTTCGCGCGCAAGGCGCGTCAACTCCTGCTGGTAAGCCTGGCGCTCGGCCTTGCGCTCGTCAGCCGAGGCGTTGCGCGCGGTGCGGCGCTGCTGCTCGATCCCGGCGACGATCTCGCCGATCGGCCGTTGCGAGAGGCTCATCTTGTCGATGGCGGCCTGCGCGTCCGGCGGCAGCGCGGCGGGTGCGGGCCTGAGCTGTGCGTCGAGCCAGCGGCCGGTGCCGGATCGGACGATGTCGGCCTGGCTCGAGGGGTTCGCACCCCAGCTCACGCGATTCAGCACGGCGAGCGCCACGGCGGGCGAGTCGTCGGGCCACGCGATCGGCTCGGGCGCGGCGCGCGCAGGAACCTGCGGCGGCGCGCTGGCGCAGGCGCTGAGGAGCATCGCGGCAAGGGCGAGCGGACGGCCCATCGGACCGCCTACTCTACGCCGCGGCGGTTAAAGGAAACGCGCGAAGTTGTAGCAACCTGTTACCGCGCGAGGAGCAGCGCCTCGGCGAGCTCCAGCACGTCGTCGGGCCAGTACTCGACCGGCCGCGGCCGCAGCGCGCCGGCCTCGGCGAGCGGGCGGCAGGCGAGCACCGGGAGGATCCAGCGCGCCGGGATCTTTTCACGACCATGGTGCGCGCCGAGCAGCGCGCCCGCGATGGCGGCGTTGGTGTCGGTGTCGCCACCGCGTCCCGCCGTCTGGACGAGCGCCTCCTCGAAGTCGAGCTCGCGCAGGCACCAGAACGCGTTCTGCAGCGCGACGAGCACCCAGCCCTGGTGCGTGAAGTAGTCGGTAGGCGCGATGCCTTTCGCTGCCCGCTTCACTGCTTCGTGCGCCGGACCCTTGGCGTGCGCGGCCGCGGCCTCGAACATCTCGTCGCGGCTGGCACCGCCGATACCGGCCGCGATGGCGGCGCAATAGGCCGCGCACGACTCGAGGCAGACGGGATTGGCGTGCGTGAGGGTCGAGTCGTCTCGCGCAGTGCGCGCGGCAAGCGCCGCATCGCCGGCGGCCCAGACGCCGATCGGCGAGCAGCGCATGAGCGAGCCGTTCGACTCGCTCTCGGTGGTGATGAGGCCAAGAAGGCCGCGCTCGGTGGTGATGCCGACGTCCACCGGGCGCGAGGTGAGCCAGGCCCGGTAGGCATCGAGCACCTTTTCGCCGGCATATTTCTTCTCGCGCACGATCGTGCGGGCGAGCGTCAGCGCCATCTCGCTATCGTCGGTCGGCTGGCCGGCAATGGTATGGAAGGGGCCGCCGTCGCCCAGCTCGCGCACTCCGCCGGGAAAAAGACGGGCAATCTCGGCGGCGGGCTTGCCTTCGACGCGGGAGCCGAGGCTGTCGCCGATGACCTGTCCGAGCATTGCCCCCTGCGCATGCGCGAGCCGCGCGCCTTCCTCCCGCCTGGGAAAACCGAGTGTCGTGCGATATTCGCGCCGCGGCTCGGTCTCGAGCGCCGTCCAGTCGAAACGCGCGAGCCGCGCCGCGGCCTCCGGCGCCCCCGCGAAGCATCCGGTGACCCGGCGCTCGGAATTGCCCTCGAGCGCGATCTCCCTTCCCTGCGCATCCAGCACCACGCCGTGCGCGGCGCGCACGAGGGCCATGCCGGCCGCGATGTCGTATTCGCTGACGCCGTGCGTCGACACCGTGGCGATGCCGTCGCCCGCGGCAATGCGCGCCAGGCGATACGCAATGCTCGGCATCGCGACGTACCGCGCGGGGGTCGCCGCGCGTGCCCAGGTTTCGGGACGCAGCGCCGAAGAAGCAGTGGCCCAGACCAGGCTTCCCGGCTTGAGGAGCTCGCGCGAAAGATCGGTGTCCACGACGACGCCGTTTCGCCGCATCGGCCCCGCGCCTTCGGCCCAGGCGATGGTGTCGGGCCCGCGATCGGGCGAATCGGGCGCGTGCACCACGCCCAGCACGGGCATGCCTTCGCGCAGGAGCGCGACGGAGATCGCCGAGCCGCGACGCCCAGCGGTGTATTCGAACGTGCCGTCGTGCGGATCGACGAGCCACACCCAGCCGTCGCGCGTGCCGGGCGTGACGGCGCACTCCTCGCCGCAGAACCGCGCCGGGATCATCGCCTGCAGCGACACCTGCAGCCGCTCCTCGATCTCGCGATCGAGCGGGCAGCTGCCGCGCCGGCCGCGCGGGCCTTGCGGCGCGTGGAACTCGGCGCGCAGCCGCTTGCCTTCCGCCTCGACCGCGGCGACGACCTGCGCCAGCGCCTCAGCGGGCGTCATTCAGGCTCCGTAGAATTGTTCTTCTTGTGAAAGGGTGCCATGGCTTCCATTAAAACGCCGAGCGGACTGACGATCGAGGACTTAGTTGTCGGCAACGGCGACACCGCGGCCGCCGGCCAGCGCGTGAGCGTGCACTACACGGGCTGGACCACCGACGGGAAGAAGTTCGACTCGAGCAAGGATCGCGGGCAA
>CAYZFN010000024.1:0-15134 GCA_964477695.1 uncultured Enterobacteriaceae bacterium
AGCGTCGGCAGCTCGGGGATGGTGGGCGAGCGCCTCGGGCCGATGACCGCGATGCCGCGCAGCTTGCCGGCGCGGATCTGCGGCGTGAGCGAGGAAAGCGTGGTGATCACGATGTCGATCTGGCCGCCGATGGCGTCGCTCACCGCGGGGCTGGTGCCCTTGTAGGGCACGTGCAGCAGCCGGATGGTGCCCTCGAGGTTCATGAGCGCGCCGACGAGGTGCGGCACCGAGCCGATGCCGGGCGTGCCGTAGGTGAGCGGCTTCAGCCGCCCTAGCATCACGAGCTCGCGCCAATCCTTCGCCTCCAGGCTCGGATGGATCGCCAGGCCGGTCGGCACGGTGCCGATCTTGCTCACCGGCACGAAGTCCCTTATCGGGTCGTACGGCGTCGACTTGAGGATCGGCGGATTCGTCGCCAGGAAGTCGTTCGCGAAGAGCAGCGTGTAACCGTCGGCCGGCTGGCGCGCGGCGTACTCGGCGCCGACGTTGCCCGCCGCGCCGGGGCGGTTCTCGATCACGATCGGCTGGCCGAGGAGGCTTGCGAGCTTTTCGCTGAAAGGCCGCGCGATGCCGTCGAAGCCGCCGCCGGGCGGGAAGGGCACGACCATCTTGACCGGGCGGGACGGATAGGCCTGCCCCGCTGCGCACGCGGCGAAGGCAACTCCGAGAATGAACAGCGCGAGCCGAATCACGCGGCGGCGCGCTCGGCGGCCGCTGCGTCGAAGCGCGGCAGTCCGACCTGCAGAATCTCCGCGCGCTCGGCGGCCTTGATCTCCGGCCGCTCGCCGGCCTCGGTCTGCATCGTGGTCCAGCGGCGCCAGCTCTTTCCTCCCGCATCGCCCGAGCCCGACCAGACGAACCACAGGCTGCGTTCCTCGAGGCGCAGCTTCGCACCCGCGTCCACGCGATGGAAGCCGATTTTGGTGCCGCGCTCGTTGAAGAGTCCCATGAGCTTGGTCGCGGTTCCCGGACCGCTCGCGACCCACTGGAAGCTCTCCGGCTCCATGAACACCGGGTGCGTGTAGCGCTCCTTCGGGTAGACGAGCTGGCGGCCGTTCACGTGCTCCCACACCGCCTCGTAAGCGTCCTGGTTGACCTTGCCGCCGCCTGGCTTCTCGCGCGTGAAGACGCCGTCCTTGAAGGTGCCCTGGCCCTTCAGCTCGGCGAGGCCGCGCTGGAATTCCTTCTCCGACATGTAGCCGTTGCCGCTCGCGCCGCCCACCTGCAGCACCAGCGTGAGCGTGCTTGCGTCGACCGTCTTCTGCGGCCCGTAGCGCGTGCCTTCGGGGAAGTAGGCGATGGATCCCGGCCGCATTACGCCATCGGACGCGAAGTCGTACGCGCCCTCGAGCTGGAAGCGAACCTGGTCGAAATTGTGCCGGTGGCGCGGCGAGACGAAGTCGCCGGCGAGCACGCCGATCGAGAGGTAGAAGTTGTCCGCCGCGCCTTCGCGCCCGTGCAGGAGGTCGTAGAAGCGGAAGATGCCGCCGCGCGCATGGCCGCGTTCCTGCAGCGTCAGCGTCTCGAATGGGATCAGCGTCATGTCTACCCTCCCACGCGAATAGTAGCTCAGCGGTTCGGGAGCGAAACCGTGTGGCACACTCCGCATGTCGGGAAAAGGACTACAAATGCGACGCCTACTTGCTTTCTCTGCAATTTCGTTTGTGGCATGCCAAGCCGCTCTCGCACAGACCACCCCGTCGGAAGCCACGATCGCGCAGCACGTGGCCAATGCGACGCGGCTCGCGGGCGAGGACCTCAAGCCGCTGCTCGTGCTGTGCCAGCCGGCGCCGGCCACGCGCGCCACGCAGGACCAGATCGACTCGCGCCTGGCGAAGGAGATCGCCCGTCCGGCGCCCGCGCCGGGCAAGGCGTTCGATAACCTGTACTACGTCGGCGCGGCGTTCGTGAGCGCCTGGGCGATCAAGACCTCGCAGGGCGTGATCCTCATCGACGCGCTGAACAACGAGCAGGAAGCCGCCTCGCTCATCGATTCGGGCCTGCGCAAGGTCGGCCTCGATCCGGCCGAGATCAAGTACGTCATCGTCACCCACGCGCACGGCGACCACTACGGCGGCGCGACCTACTTCGCGAGGAACTACGGCGCGCGCGTGGTGATGAGCGAGCCCGACTGGAAGCAGAGCGAGACGAAGCTCGAGGCGAATTCCCGGCATTGGGGACCGGTGCCGAAGCGCGACGTGACGGTCAACGACGGCGACAAGGTAACGCTCGGCGACACGTCCGTGACGATCCACGTCACGCCCGGCCACACGGTCGGCACGATCTCGCCGAGCTTCGACGTCATCGCCGCGGGCAAGACGCACCACGTGCTGCTGTGGGGCGGCACGGCGTTCAACTTCGGCAACAACATCCCGCGCCTCGAAAGCTACGCCGCCGAGACCGACCGCATGGCGAAGCTCGCCGAGGAGCAGGGCATCGACGTGATGATCTCCAATCACGCGAGCTACGACGGCGCGATCGCCAAGATCGGCGCGCTCCGCAAGCAGGGCTCGCTGGAGCCCAATCCGTTCGTGATCGGCACCCCGGCTGTCGTGCGCGGGCTGCAGGCGATGGGCGAGTGCGCGCGAGCGCAGCGCGACCGCTTCCAGCTACAGCGCAACTAACGCGGGCTGAAGGTGCGCGCGAAGAAGACCGGCTTGCGCGCATTCTTGAGCCGGTACATCTGGGCGGGGCGATTGGGGCCGGAGCGCACCTTGCCGGCCCGCTCGACGAGCTCGGCGGCGAGGACGCGGGTGCGAAACGCGCTCTTCTCGAGCGGGCGCTCGAGCACGATCTCGTAGGCGCGCTGCAGATCCGTGAGGGTGAACTCCTTCGGCAGCACGTAGGCCGGCAGCGACGTGTACTCCACCTTGCCGCGCAGCCGCGAGAGGGCAGCGGCCAGGATCTCGGCGTGGTCGAACGCGAGGCGCGTGCGCACGCCCGAGCCGGCAACGGGAAACCAGCGCGCGTCGGGCGCCTCCTGCGGCCGCGGCGCGTCAGGGGCGATGAGCGCGAAGTAGGCGTGCGTGGTCGACCAGCCGCGCGGGTCGCGCCTGGCGCCGCCCCAGCTGCCGAGCTGCTCGAGATAGGGTGTGGCGACGCCGATCTTCTCGCCGAGCTTGCGCAGCGCGCAGCTCTCGAGATCGTCGTCCTTCGCCACGTCGACCAATCCGCCGGGTAGGGCCCACTCGCCGGGGAAGGGCTCGCCGGGACCTGACGGTCGCTGCACGAGCAGAACCCGCAGCGCAGCCTCGGCGATGGTAAAGGCCGCGATGTCGACCGAGACAAGTGGGTTTCGCCGGGCCATGGCGGCTTGCACTATAGGCTCCTTAGTGGTACTGTGCAACTAACTTAGTTGTTGTGACACACTAAGATGAGAGGAAGGGGTCGACGAGAAAGGACGCGCCATGTTCGGCATCCGCTTCGTGAAGAGCCAGCCCACCACCTACCTGCTCCAGTACCGCAACGGCAAGATCGTGCGCGAGGGCACCGGCCTGTCGGTCTTCTATTACGCGCCGACCAGCTCGCTGGTCGCGATCCCGGTCGCCAGCAAGGACCAGGGGTTCATCTTCGAGCAGGTGACCGCCGACTTCCAGACCGTGACCGTGCAGGGCCAGGTCGCGTACCGGGTCGCCGAGCCGCGCAAGCTCGCGGCCATGCTCAACTTCGCTCTGCGGTCCGACGCGCGCGGCTATGCCTCGGACGACCCCGAGAAGCTGGTCGAGCGGGTCGTGCACGCGGTCGAGCTCCTTTCCAGGCAGATTGTGAAGGACCTTTCCCTGCGGGAAGTGCTGCGCGCGACGGGCGGCATTTCCGCGCGCGTCATGGCCGGCATGCAGACGCATCCGGAGGTCGTCTCGCTCGGCGTCGAGGTGCTGGGCGTGGCGATCCTCGCCATCAAGCCGACGCCGGAGACCGCGCGCGCCCTGGAAGCCGAGGCGCGCGAGGCGATCCTGCGCTCCGCGGACGACGCGGTCTATCAGCGGCGCAATGCCGCCGTCGAGAACGAGCGCTCGATCCGCAAGAGCGAGCTCGAGACCGAATCGATGGTGCAGAAGCGCAAGCACGAGCTGCGCCATGAGGAGATGCAAGCCAACGTGGCGCTGGAAGAGAAGCGCAAGGAGTTCGTCTCGCGCAACGCCGAGAACACCCGCACGCTCGCGCAGGCGGAAGCCGACCGGCTCACCGCGGTGATGAAGGCGCTGGAGAAAGCCGATCCGCGGGTCGTCCAGGCGCTTGCCGCGGCCGGCATGCAGCCCAACCAGCTGATCGCGCAGGCGTTCGGCGGCATCGCCGAGCGGGCGGAGCGGATCGGCCAGCTGAACGTGTCGCCGGAGCTGCTGCACGCGCTGCTCGCCGCCGCGCCCCGGCCGGTGAAGAGCGCGTGAGGCCGATGGAAGGCCGCCATGCCCCTCGACCGGAAGATCGTCCTCGTCACGCGCAGGACGCGCCTCGAGGAGCTGATCGCGCGACACCAGACGCGCGAGCAGGCAAAGTTCTACGTCGAACATCTGGGCGCGAGCTTCGCGGATTACCAAAGCGAGCACGAGGCTTATCTCGCGGCGCGGCGCGCGACGCTCGAGGTGCTCGAGCGCCACGGCCGCTACCAGGTGATCGAGCGTGGGTTCCTGCCGAGCTTTCTCTTCGCGCCGGAGGACCTCGTGCTCGCGCTCGGCCAGGACGGCGTCGTGGCCAACACCATGAAGTACCTCGACGGCAACGCGCTCGTTGGCCTGAATCCGGAGCCCGCGCGCTACGACGGCATTCTCCTTCCCTTCGAGCCGGGTGATTTGCCGGGCCTGCTGCCCGATCTGCTGGCCGACCGGCGGCCGTTCAAGGAGGTCACGATGGCCAAAGCCACGCTCACCGACAAGCGCGTGCTCTACGCGGTGAACGACCTGTTCATCGGCCCGAAGTCGCACACTTCCGCGCGCTACGAGATCCGCCACGCCGGCCGCGCCGAGACCCAGTCCTCGAGCGGCGTCATCGTCTCGACCGGCCTCGGCTCCACGGCGTGGATGAGAAGCATCGTCACCGGCTCGACGGCGATCGCTTCGGCATGGTGGCACAGCAAGCGCGAGCTCGAGTACCAGCCGTTGCCATGGGATGCGGACCGTCTGCAGTTCGCCGTGCGCGAGCCTTTCCCGAGCAAGACGTCCCAGGCGACGATGACCTTCGGCGAAGTAACGGAGACGCAGCCGCTGACCCTGCGTTCGCTGATGCCGGAGAGCGGCGTAATCTTCAGCGACGGGATCGAAGCCGATTACCTGGAGTTCAACTCGGGAACGCAAGCGCGCATCGCCATCGCCGAGCGGCGCGGCAGGCTCGTGGTCTGAGCTGGCCTCTAGCCGAGCCGCTCCTTCAGGTAGCGCAGGAACTCGCGCCGAGTCTTCGGTCCGTAGGTCCGGAAGTGCGGCTGCGGGTCTTCGAGGTAAGCCACGCGCTCGCGCGCAACAGCGTCGCGGCTGGTGTACTTCTTCACCTCGGCGGCAGACAGCCCGTAGACCTTCGCGGCGTTGCGGCCGAAGATTTTCGCGCGCAGCTCGGGCGTGATCTCGGCGTAGCCGTGCTGCTCGCGCAGCTGCGGCGCGATCTGGAAGGTGCGGAAGGCCTGGATCTGGTCCTGCGGCGAGCCGTACCAGATCGAATCGGTGCCCCACAGGACGTTGTCCGGCCCGCAGTGCTTGACCAGCTTGCCGAGGAGGTGCGCCGCCTGCTCGGGATCGCGCATCAGGAAGCGCCAGGTGCTGCCGAGCTCGGCGTACACATTTGCTCCAGCGGGAATGGAATTCTCTTCCAATGATGCGATGAGCGTGTCGACCCCATCGTTGCCGGCGCGGTAAGGCCCCTCGGTCACGCTCGGCACGAATCCCGAGTGGTAGACGAGGAAGTTGACGTCGGGAAAGCGCTTCGCCACCACGCCGATGTCGGTGCACTGGCTGTGCTCGTACGACTCGTTGCCGAAGGGCAGGCCCTTGTGCACGGCGATCGTCTTCACGCCCAGCGCGCGCGCCTTCTCGATGAAGCGCGTGCCGATGTCGTCGGAGAGGAAGTAGCCGCGCCCGCCCGGGCCGAACTGCGTATAGGTCTTCCAGGCCGAAACGCCCCACTTGTGCTTCAGCTCGTCCATCCCCTCCAGGTCGCCGCGCTGGTTGGGATTGACGCGGCCGTGCAAGAGCAGCCGGTGCGTGCCCTCGAGCCTGTCGACCACGCGGCGCATGGCATCGGCGGCCTGGATCGTCACCGGCTCGGCGTCGCGGGTGGACGGAACGAACGACAGCACCATCACGTCGGTGTCCGAGTCCATGAACACGTCCTTGACGAACACCTTCGCGCTCTTCGCGTTGCCCTTCGGCGTGTCGATGAAGTGGCCCTGCACGTCGAAGATGAACTCGTCCTTCGCCGGCCCGACCTGCACTCGCGCGAGCTGCTCGTCCAGTGCTGCGTCCTCCGCGACATCGAAGTATCCACCCTCGCGTCCAGCGGCCGCATTCGCCGCGTTGAAGGCGAGCAGCGTGCTCGCGGCGCCGCAGGCGGACGTCAGGAATTTGCGCCTTCCGATGGCCAGCTTGCGAGAGAACCGCGAAGCCGATCCATGGGCAAGCAAATTTCCTGCGCGGTTGGCCGCGGAGATCGGCACCGGCGCGAATTCGCCGTTGGAGGTCGAGTCGAGCTTGATCGGCAGGCGTGTGCCTTCGGGGTCGTAGTTCATCTGCAACTCCTCGTGGTCGGCCAATCGTACGCTTGCTATCTTTGGCAGGTACGAAAGGAGAACCGATGCCGAGAGTGAGTGAAATCGAAGATGCCGGTGGCGACCCGATCCTGTCCGAAGCCTTCGCCAGGGACACGGCGCTGTATGGATACGTGCTGAATCCGACCAAGGTGCTGGCGCATTGCCCGCCGATCCTGCGCGCCGCGCGGGCGCTCGGCGCCTCGATCGCCGAGTCGGGCAAGCTGCCGAAGGGCCTCGCCTCGCTCGTCTGCCTGCGAGTGGCGGCGATCAACGGCTGCCCGTTCTGAGTCGACATCAATTCCGTCCGTGTGGCGGATATCGACGGCGGCGACGCCAAGCTCGCGGATCTCGCCGACTGGCGCAAGAGCCGGGCCTTCAGCGACCTCGAACGCGTGGCGCTCGAGTACGCCGAGCGCATCACCTACACCGACCAGAAGGTCGACGACGCGCTGTTCGCGCGGCTGAAGCAGCACTTCAGCGAAGAGCAGATCGTCGAGCTCACCGCCGTCGTTGCGCTGGAGAACTTTCGCAGCAAGTTCAATCCGTCGCTCGGCATCGAGGCGCAGGGCTTCTGCCTGCTGCCGAAGCGCTGAGAATTCGGGGACCGAGCCCGAACTCCCTGGGCGGGCGTATAGTGGCCTAGCCGACCCAGGAGGACGATCATGAAGCAGGCAATTGCCTTGTGGCTAGGTATCGCCGCATGCCTTGCCATTGCGCCAAGCGCAGCCGCGACAGATGCGAAGCTCGTGGTGGAAGAGTTCATGGTGGCGTCGGGCGACCCCGGCATCAGCCTGTACGTGCGGAACAAGCATGCCGAGGGCGTGAGCCGCTTTCCCGCCGAGAAGATCCTGCTCTACGTGCACGGCGCGACCTATCCATCCGAGACCGCGTTCGACCTGCCGCTGAACGGCCTCTCCTGGATGGAGTACATCGCGCAGCGCGGCTACGACGTCTATCTCGTCGACGTGCGCGGCTATGGCCGCTCGACGCGGCCACCGGAGATGGAGCAGCCCGCCGCCGAGAACGAGCCGATCGTGCACACGTCCACCGCGGTGAAGGACGTCGCCAGCGCGGTCGACTTCATCCGCAAGCGCCGCGGCGTGGACAAGATCAACCTGCTCGGTTGGTCTTGGGGCACGTCGATCATGGGCTGGTACACCGCGCAGAACAACGCCAAGGTGAACAAGCTGGTGCTCTACGCGCCGCAGTGGATCCGCACCACCGCTTCGCTCGTCACCACCGCCCCCGGCAAGCTCGCCGCCTATCGCACCGTGTCGCGCGACGCCGCGAAGGCGCGCTGGCTCACCGGCGTGCCCGAGGACAAGAAGGCGACGCTGATTCCGCCCGGCTGGTTCGAGGCCTGGGCCGATGCGACCTTCGCCACCGACCCGGTCGGCGCGAAGCAGAATCCGCCGGCACTGCGCGCGCCGAACGGTGTGGTCGCCGACGGCAATGCGTACTGGAGCGCCGGCAAGCCGCTCTACGACCCGGGCGAGATCCGTGTGCCGACGTTCCTCGCGCACGCGGAATGGGACGCGGACCTGCCGAGCTACATGCTTTACGCGTATTTCGAGAAGCTCAGCCACGCGCCGTACAAGCGATATGTGCAGATCGGCGAAGGCACGCATACCGTCATCATGGAGAAGAACCGTCTGCAGCTTTTCCAAGCGGTGCAGCAATTCCTCGACGAGGAGCTTAGCCCGGGGCTCTGAGCGCAACTTTCTCCAAGCGGCTTGATCGTCCCGACGGAGATCATGCGACATGGCTACCCTGCGTAAGGAGTTCACCGTCCCCGCGCCGGCGGACAAAGTGTGGGACGCGTTCCGCGATGTCTACGCCGTGCACGCGCGCCTCGCGCGCGGCTTCGTCACCGAGTGCCGGCGCGACGGCGACGACCGCATCGTCACGTTCGTGAACGGCCTCGTCGCGCGCGAGCTGATCGTCGACGTGGACGACGCGAGGCGGCGTCTCGTCTATTCGGCGAGGAGCGAGCGCCTAGCGCACCACAACGCGTCGTTCGAGGTGTTCGAGGACGGGCCGGGCAAAAGCTGCCGCGTGGTGTGGCGGGTGGATCTGCTGCCGCATGCGGCCGCGGGCGCGATCGCCGCGATGATGGACCAAGGGGTCGTCGCGATGAGGAAGACGCTCGAGCCGGATTAGCGGCCGCCCGCCTGGTCCTTGTACCAATCGAGGATCTGCTCGCCGGTCCAGAAGAGCACGTCGTTCTGCTGCCGGATGCGCTCGAGGATCATGCGGTAGTACTTCAGCCGGTGCGGCGCGCCCATGATGTAGGGATGCACCACGAGCGCCATGACGCGCGCCGAATCGCGCGCGTCATGGTAGAGCTGCTCGAACTGGTCGAGCGCGCGCTCGTAGTACTCCGACGCCTTGTGATGCTGGATGAGCATCATGGCGACGTCGTTGCACTCCTGCGTGTACGGAACGTTGACGATCGGCCGCGTGCGCGTCTTCAGCACCACGGGCTGGTCGTCGAGCACCCAGTCCGCGACATAGTCGTAGCCGTTCTCGACCAGCAGATCGGGCGTGTGCCAGGTCTCGGTGAGCCCGGGCCCGAGCCAGCCGCGCGGCCGCTTGCCGGTCGCCTCCGCGATCGCCGCGGTGGTCTTCGCGATGTCTTCGCTCTCGTTCTCGACCTTCTGCATGTTCCGCTGCGTGAAGCCGTGGCCCATGAACTCCCAGCGGCGCTCGTTCGCGGCGCGCACGATGTGCGGGTAGCCCTTGATCGCCGTGCCGTTGATGGCGAGCACGGCGCGGATCTCCAGCCGGTCGAGCACCTCGAGCATGCGCCAGAAGCCGACGCGGTTGCCGTACTCGTGCCAGGCCCAGTTCGGGATGTCGGGCATGGGCGAGCCGCCGGCGGGCGGCGTCAGCACGGTGCGCGGCATCGGCTGGTGGATGTCCCATTCCTCCACATTGACGATCGTCCACACGACCAGGCGCGCGGCGCCGGGCAGCTTGAGCGGCGGGCGCTCCGGGATCGGCAAGTACTGGATTCGTTCAGTGGGAAGCATGACCGTTTCTCCGCACAGGATAGGAAACGCTATGCATTAGGCGCTCGCGAGAGGCGAGCAGACGCTCCTTGAGCTCGCGCATGCGCTCGGCCGGGAAAAGTAGCTTGCCGCGGCGCTTGAGCGTCTTCCCGGCGACCCAGACCGAATCCACGTCCGCCTGCTCCGCGTAGGTCACGACGATGTGGGCCGGGTCGCCGCCGTCGAGCGAGGGAAATACGGTCGGACCGTCGCATCGGATCATGGCGAGGTCGGCCTGCTTGCCGACGGTGAGCGTGCCGATCTTCTTCTCCAGGCCGAGCGCATGCGCGCCGCCGATCGTCGCCCACTCGAGCGCCTTGCGCGTGGTCGTGGCGTGCGCTGTCCGGGACGGCCATTCACCGGCCTGCGAGAGCCACCGATTGTCGATCTCGCGCTGGTGCTGGAAAGCGTGCCGCGTGACGGCCAGCATCGATGCGTTGAAGTAGGGATCCACGTCGCTGCCGAGAGACGGCATCGCGCCGTGCGCAGCGACGCGGCCGAGCAGCGCGACGCGATCGTTGTTCAGCATCTCGGTCAGCGGCGTCGCCGAGATCGTGCAGCCGTGGTCGAGAATCATCTTCAGCTCGTCGTCTTCGAGGTTGTTGCCGTGCGAGAGATTGTGGTCCGGACCGAGCAGCCCTTCCCTGGCGAGGCGCCACATGCCCTCGGGCGTGAAGCGCTTGCCCGCGCGGCCCCAGGTATGGGCGCTGGCGATGAGCCCGAACTCGCGCGCCAGGCGGACGTTCTCGCGCACGATTTCGTGCGGCGCATCGTCGGGCCCGAGGATCGCCATTGCGAGCGTCACCTTGCGCTCATCCGAGGCGAGTCGCCCGGTGCGCAGGCGCCGGATCTCCTCGCGCGGATGCGGAATCTGCCAATGCGGCTTCTCGCCTGCCAGCGGCGGCGGTTTGGCGGTGCCGTGGCCGAATACGGCGCGGATGCCGGACTCCTCCAGCGCATCGATCGAGGCGTCGGCCATTTCCGGCGTGCGCAGGTTATGGCACCAGTCGAAGATCGTCGTCACGCCGCCGTTCACCTGGGCGAGCGCACCGAGCAGGTTCGCGACGCGGTTGTCCTCCGCCTGATAGTGCTGCGCCATGCCGGCGTGGATCCATTTCTGATAGTCGCGCGAGCTCACCCAGTCGGCGCCGATGCCCCGCAGCCCGATCTGCCACGTGTGGATATGCGCGTTGACGAGCCCGGGGATGACCAGCGTGCCTGCGCCTTCGACGACTTCGCACCCCGCCGGCGCAGGGAGGTTGTGGCCGATGGCGGCGATCCGCTCGCCTTCGATCAGGAGGTCGCCGTCGTCGATGTCGCCGAGCCGCGAATCGAGGGTCAGCAGCGTCGCACCCCTGATCAGCGTATGTACCATCGCTGCCTGGCCTAGTCCTGCTGCGGAATGCCCGACTTCTGCACCACGCCCTTCCAGCGTGCGACCTCGGAGGCCAGGAATTTCTGTCCTTGCTCGGGCGTGAGCGTCTTCTCGACGACCGTTCCGAGATTGATCAGCCGCTGCTGCACTTCGGGCCGCGCGGTGGCGGCGTGAATCGCGGCATTCAGCTTCGCGACCACGGCGCCGGGCGTGTCCTTCGGCACGGCGAGCGCCATCCAGCCGCGCGCGTTGAAGCCGGGCAGCACGGTCTCGGCCACGGTCGGCACATCGGGCAATCCTGGGAAGCGGTCGATGGTAGTCACCGCGAGGATTTGCAGCTTGCCGGCGCGGTAGAGGTCGGCGTTGCCGGCGGGGGTGGTAAAGAAAGCCGGAACCTCGCCCGTGAGCATGGCGGTCTGCGATGCGGTGCCGCCTTTGTAGGGCACATGCTGCATGCGGACGTCGAGCTCGGACAGCATCAGCTCGGCGGCGAGGTGCATGCCGCTGCCAATTCCGCCGGTGCCGTAGTCGACCGATCCGGGCTTCGCCTTCGCCGCAGCGACCAGCGCCTTAAGCGTGTGGTACTGTGAATTGGCTGGCACGGTAATGATGTACGGATAGTTCACGAGCATCCCGGCGACCTGATAGTCGTTGACGGAGTCGTAGGGCAGCTTGCGATACAAGGCCGCCGAGGCGGCGTGTCCCTTCGACATCAGAAGCGTCGTGTAACCATCCGGCGCGGCCTTTGCCACGACCGCCGAGCCGATATTGCCGCCGGCGCCGGGACGGTTCTCGATCACCACAGGCTGGCCGAGCGCGTCGGATAGCGCCGGCGCTATGATGCGCGCGACGCCATCCACATTCCCGCCGGGAGCGAACCCAACGACGATCGAGATCGGTCGCGTCGGCCATGCCTGCGCGAGCGCCGCGGCGCTGGCCGCACACGCGAGACCGAGAAACAGCATCCTGAAGAGTCTTGTCATCATCGGGCGAAGTTAGCACGGCCGATGCATGATAACGGCGCCCAATTCGCATTCCGGCCCGGCATCGCACGAAGCGCGGTACAGTCCATTGCATGCAGCGCACCGCGCTCGTCGAGGGCGAATCCCTTTCGGTCTACGACTTCCGCTGCACGGCCGGTCCGGCGGACCGGCCGTTCTCCGAGGTGCACGCGCGCCATTCGCTCTCGTACGTGCGGCGCGGCAGCTTCGGCTGCCGCACGCAGGGCCGCGACTATGAGCTGGTGCCCGGCGCGCTGATGATCGGCCGGCCGGGCCGCGAATACGTCGCGACGCACGAGCACCACGGCTGCGGCGACGAGTGCCTGTCGTTCAAATTCTCATCCCGCTTCATCGATTCTTTGGGAGCAAGCGAGAGCATCTGGGACTCGGCCCGCGTACCGCCGCTCCCCGAGGTGATGGTGCTCGGCGAGCTGGCTCACGCCGCGGCTGAGGCGCGCTCGAGGGTCGGCGTGGACGAGGTTGCGGTCCTCCTGGTCTACAGGTTTACGCGCATCGCCGCCGGTAATGAGACGAGCTCGGTAAAGGTGCAAGCGAGAGAAAGGCGCCGTGCGGTCGAGGCGGCGCTGTGGCTCGAGGCGAATGCCGGCGAGCCGGTCGGCCTCGAGGATGCCGCGCGCGAAGCCGGTCTGTCGCCATTCCATTTCCTGAGGCTGTTCGCAAGAGTGGTGGGCGTGACGCCGCATCAGTACCTGCTGCGCGTGCGGCTGCGGCGTGCGGCGAAGCTTCTCGCTGAAGAGAGCTTGCCGGTGACCGAGGTCGCCTTCGAATCGGGCTTCGCCGATCTTTCCAACTTCGTGCGCACTTTCGGCCGCGCCGCCGGCGTGTCGCCCAAGCGCTTCCGCCGCGCGCTCAGGGGCGAGCGCAAGATCTTCCAAGAACGATTGGCCGCTGCCGGGTAGATTGGCTCCGTGGTTTCACTAATGGAGAAAGGCATGTTCGATCACATCGGCTTACGCGTGAAGGATATGGACAAGGCGGCGCGCCTCTATGCGGCGATGCTCGCCCCGCTCGGCCACGTCCCCGGCGCGCACGGCGAGGGATACGCCGGGTTCGGCCCGAAAGGCAAGCCGGCGCTCTGGCTGCATCTCGACAGCAAGGGCGGCGGCGCCCACGTGGCGCTGAAAGCCCCTAACAAGGCCGCAGTCGACAGGTTCTTCGAGGAAGGGAAAAAGGCGGGCGCCAAGGACAACGGCAAGCCCGGGCTGCGCAAGGACTATGCGCCGAACTACTACGCGGCGTTCCTGATCGACCTCGACGGCAACAACGTCGAGGCGGTGTCCATGACTTGACGCCCGCCCGGCCCGCCCCCATCTGGGGCCGATGGATTTCGACGCCGGGCCCGAACGCGACGACTCTCCCGCTGACGGCGAGCTGCTGGACGCATATTCGCAGGCCGTGGTGCGTGCCACCGAGGCGGTCGCGCCGGCGGTCGCGCACGTGGAGGTCGAGTTCAAGGGCCGCAAGGGCAGCGGCTCGGCTTTCTGCTTCACCCCGGACGGCCTGCTGCTCACCAACAGCCACGTCGTGCACGGCGCGCGGGTCATGCGCGCGAGCTTCGCCGACGGCTTTACGCGCGAGGCACGGCTGATCGGCGAGGATCCGGACACGGACATCGCGGTCATCCGCATCGACGCGAGCGGCCTGCAGGCGGCCTTTCATCCGGTGAAGCTCGGGTCCTCGCGCGAGGTGAAGGTCGGACAGCTCGCCATCGCGATCGGCAACCCGTACGGCTTCCAGCACACCGTGACCGCCGGCGTAGTGAGCGCGCTCGGCCGCAGCCTGCGCTCGCAGACCGGCCGCCTGATCGACGACGTGCTGCAGACCGACGCCGCCCTCAACCCCGGCAACTCTGGCGGGCCGCTCGTCAATTCGCGCGGCGAAGCGATCGGCGTGAACACGGCCATCATCCCGGGCGCGCAGGGCATCTGCTTTGCCACCGCAATCGACACCGTCAAGTGGGTCGTGATGCAGCTCCTGCGCGACGGGCGGGTGCGGCGCGGCTACCTCGGCATGGCGGGCGCCAACGTGCCACTCGCGCGCCGCGTCGCCCGTCACTTCGAGCTCGCCAACACGCACGCGGTGCGAGTGGAGTCGCTGGAGAAGAACGGACCGGCCGCACGCGCGGGGCTGCGCCCGGGCGACCGCATCGTCGCCTTCGCCGGCGCGCCGGTGAACGGCATCGACGACCTGCACCGTTCGCTCACTGCGGAGCGGATCGGCGCGCCGAGCCGCGTGCGCATCGTGCGCGGCAGCGAGCTCGTCGAGCGCGACGTAACGCCCGCGGAGGCGAGGCCGCACCCGCCCGCATAGTCGGTCACAATGGTGCCCGCCATGGCGCCGCCGCAGCCAGACCTGCGCAGGGACGCGCTCGACTTCGTGAATGTCGTGGCGATGGGCGTGGCCGGCACGTCGCTCTCGTACACCATCGCCGTATCGACGGCAGTGCTGGTTGGCGCGGTCGGGGTGCTCGCCCCGGCCAGCCTGCTCTACTGCGGTCTCATCATGGTGGGCATCACGTTCGCGTTCGCTCGCCTCAACAGCGTCTATCCGCATTCGGGCGCCTCGTACGAGTGGGTGGGACGCGTCTTCAACCGCGACCTGGGATTCCTTGCCGGCTGGGCGGTGCTCGTCTCGTCGGCGCTTTTCATGGTCGCCGCCACCATTCCGGCGGCGAGCGCCACGTTGCTCCTCGTGGCACCCGATGCGGCGTCGCGCCAGCTGCCTGTCATAGCGGTGTCGGCACTCTGGCTGGTCGTCGTGAGCCTCGTCGTCGTGCGGGGCATGCACCTGACCGGCGTCGTGCAAACGGTCATGACGGCCGCGGAGCTGATCGTGCTCGCGGTGATCGCGGCGCTCGCGCTCGCTCGCCATGGCCGAGCGGTGCTGGATCAGGTCTCCTGGCGCGCGCTCGCGCCCACGGCGTTCACTCCCGAGACGTTCTCGGCCGGCGCCGT
>CAYZFN010000025.1:0-12784 GCA_964477695.1 uncultured Enterobacteriaceae bacterium
CCGCCTACCGTTTAGGACGCTGGATCTTCCCGATCTGCGCGACGATAGCGGAGAGCGTCTTTGGTACGCACTTTCCGCCGACTTCCGGGCCGGCAACTCGGCGGTCGCCTTGAACAACGATACGGCTTATCTGGCCGGAAACACCTCGCTTCGCTTGCTCACGGCTGCCGGCCTTCCAGGGGCACCGGACGGGGTGGTGGTCGCCATCGTTTTTTCGGCGGGGCCGGCGCTGCAACGTGCCGACGGAGTCGTGCAGGCACGAGGCTGCACTGTGGGGGTGGACTGCGACGCAACCCTCAAGTGCACGACCGTGCCGGCGAGCAACACGCCGAAGTGCAATCCGCGCAATTACCTGGACCTTGCCTTTGGCGAGGACAACGCGGACCTTCTACCGGCGGCCAACCCGCAGTTCGTCTCGGCCGAGCGCAGCAACACGTTCAATGATCGCATGATGCCCATCTACTCCGACGACATCATGTGGCTGGTCGAGCGCCGCGCCGCACGAGAATACGCCCGGCACCTGCGCGATCACTACGATGCCTGGCAAAACCCGCCCGCTGTCGCAAACACCAACTTCGTCAACTTCAAAGGGTTCTATCCCTGGGCCGCGCCGCTCAATGATCCCTCTGCCGAGCAGCCGGGGACTAACGGCACGACGAATGGCTCGCTTCCACTCGACGCCAGTTCGGTGGTCTGGAACTCGGGCTCGGCGACGCTCGGCGGCTGCGCCGGCGTCGGAACCACCCAGCTCACCTGCACGGCGATCCTAGTGCTGCCACTTCTCGTGACGATCAACGGACGCGTGCGGAACGTCGGAACCGCATTCGTCGACCCGCCGAGCAGCGCCAACGTAGCGGTGGTGTCCGGAATTGTGCTCGGTCCGCCAAGCATTACCTGGACGCTCGTGCCGGGGTCGAACGCGCTCGATTTTTCGTACAGCGCGGTGTTGCTCGGGGCGCTGGTGACGGTTAGCGCAACGGCGCCTACTGCAAGCAGTTGGACGACCACATCTTGGCTCACTACGAACAACTGGTATCAGGACGCGCAGTACGCCGTGTCGAGCGGGTACGCGCTGACCGGCGCCGGCGCCTGCGCCTTGCCCGGACCGCCGACGTGCGTTTCCGTCAATGGCAACGCGGCCTATGCCACCGTGGTAATGACGGGCCGCGCGCTGCCGGGTCAGGCAACCCGGCCCGTCGCCGTATTGCCTGCGTCAGCGACGGACTTCCTCGAAGGGGTCAACAGCACGCCTGCCAATTTGACTTTCGTGGCCGGCCTCAAGACCTCCGGCTTCAACGATCTACCGGTGGTGGTGCGGCCGTGAAAGCGCGCGGCTTCACCCTCGTCGAACTCGCCATCGCGCTGGCGGTGATCGCGCTTCTGCTCGGCATGATGATCGTGCCGCTCAACACCCAGGTCGATCAGCAGCGGATCAACGACACGCAAAAACAGCTCAACACCATCACCGAAGCAATGCTCGGCTTTGCCGTCGCGAATGGCCGGCTGCCGTGCCCGGCAACCGCCAACCTGGCGAATACGGCGGTGAATGCCGGCGTGGAGATCGCCAACTGTGCGGCCGGCGCCGATGGCGTCGTTCCCTGGACGACGCTCGGTGTGAATGAAACGGACGCTTGGGGGCGCCGCTTCACCTATCGCGTCACGCCGAATTTCGCCGATGCTCCCACAGGCGGCGCACAAGCGACGTTCACCCTCACCGATCCCGGAAACCTTACGGTGACGAACGGCAGCGTCTCGATTGCAACTCAGGTGGTCGCAGTCGTGGTTTCCCACGGCAAGAACGGCGCAGGCGCTTACCAGACTAACGGAACACAGCTCGCGATAGGGGTAGGCGACGAGCTCCAGAATGCAAACAACACCAACACGTTCGTCAGTCGGACCAACGCGCCCGATTTCGACGATCTCGTCGCATGGATTTCGCCGGCCGTCCTGAAGGCCCGCATGGTAGCGAGCTTAAGGCTGCCTTAGCGGCTCGAGCTCAGGGCGAAGCACACGTCGCCGTCTTCGTTCTTCTCCAACGCCAGGCGATAGCCCTGCGCCTCCGCCTGCCGCGCGGCCTGGAACAGCCCGATGCCGAGCCCGCTGCGCGAGGCGACCGGAGCGCGCAGCAGAGCCGCCGCGGTCTCGGGCGGCACGGCGCTGCCGTTGTCGCAGACCCGCAGCGTGAGCCCACGACTGTCGTGCAGGCTGGCGCGCACGCGAACGCGCGGCTCGCCCGCCCGCTTGGCAAGGGCGTTGCGGATGAGGTTGTCGGCGACGCTGTCGAAGAGCGAGCGCGGCAGCTCCGCCGCCGCGGCCACTTCGGCGGGCGCGAAGTCCACGCCCTCGCCCTGATACTGGCGCGCGAGGGCTTCCCACCACGCGGCCGCGTCGACGTAGGTCTCGCCGCCCTTGTCCGGGCGCTGCAGGCGCTCCAGCGTCTGCGCGAGGCGCTCGGCGATGCGCGGCAGCTGCCGGCGCACCAGCGCGTTGGTCTGCCCGGCATCGCGCGGCGTGTCGCCGAGTGCGACCGAGCACAGCACGTTCAGCGACTGCAGCAGGTTCTTGATGTCGTGCGTCGTGCGCGCGCCGGTCTCGTGCACCGCGCGCAGGTAGCTGGCCTCGCGCAGCCGCTCCTCGCGCAGCTTGGCGACATAGAACTCTCCGAGCAGCTGGCCGAGCAGGTGCAGGTGCCATTGCAGCGCCGGGCCGAGGCGATAGCGCGAGTAGATCGTGAGCGCGAGCTCGCTGTTGGCGAACTCGACGGCCTGGCGGGTCTGCTCGCCCCGCTCGCCCCGCGTCTCGCCGGCGCGCCAGCTCACGCCTGCCACGGAAGGCACCGACTGCAAGGCGCTCACCGCGTCGTCCAGGAAGCGCTGCGGGCGCGTCTCGATCTGCGACAGCTCGGCGAGCACTTCCAGCCACTTCTCGACCGGCAGGCCGATGGAGAACAGGTAGCGCGCGAAGAACACCCCCAAGCCGCCGCCGCTGCGGGGATTCCAGGCCAAGCCGACGAGCAGCATCGCAGCGGCGGTCAGGAACACGGTGACGGTGAGCGCGCCAAGGTAGCTCGTGCCGGCGAGCGTCATCAGGCTGAAGCTGCCGAGCACCACCACCACGAGCACCAGCATCAGGAAGACGCTGTAGAAGAAGTCGATCGCCTGCGCGGTGTCCCGCGACTCGGGCTCGGCGGGGAAGAGCGCGATCAGCAGGAACGCGAGCGGCAGCCCGTACTCGGCGCTCTGGCGTATCTCCGGGCCGATCTCGCGCCGTGGCGCGATCTCCGGAAGGATGGCGACGGCGAGCAGCGCGAGCAGGTAGGCGAGCACGACGAGGTAGCAGCGGCGTTGCCAGCGCGCGTTCTGCTGGTACACCTTGCCCCCGACCAGCCCGGCGATGACGATCACCCAGAAAGCGAGCAGCCACCAGTCGAGATGCGTCATGACCACGATGGCAACGAGCAGCAGGATCGCGCCCTGCACCGCCGAGATGCGCTGCTCGGCGCGCAGGAACGGCTGCCAGAGAAGCAGCAGTCCCAGGTGAGCGAGGAGCAGCGCGCGCGCCCAGGGGTCCGCGACGCCGCGGAACACCGCGACGTGCAGCAGCACGAGCATCGCCACCACCACCAGGCGCCAATGGTGCTGGCTGAAGCTCCACACCGAGTTCGCGAGGCGCGCGAAACGCGGCTCCTGGACGATCGCGGGTTGCACAGTCGATTCCCCCGCGGCTAGTCTACAAACGAAACGATGCCCGCCGCCATTCTCGCCCGACTGGTTTTGCTCGAGGCACGGCGCAGCGCGCTGCCATGGCTCGCCGTGGCGGCGGCCGCGAGCGCGCTCGTGGTCGCGGCTTTCCTCTCCTCGGTCGCGCTGACCGAAGGCCGGGAGCTGCGCATTTCCGTAGTCGCGGCGCTGCTGCGCGCCTGCGCGGTGTTTCTGATCGCCGCGCAGGTCGCCGCCAGCGTGCAGCGCGAGATCGACGACAAGGGACTCGAGCAGATGCTCTCGTTGCCGTTGTCGCGCACCGTGCATTACCTCGGCCGGCTGGCCGGCTTCGCGGCGTGCGCCATTGCGCTCGCCGTGCTCTTTTCGCTGCCGATTGCGCTCTGGACGCCGCCCGCCCGGCTCGTGCCGTGGACGGTCTCGCTCGCCGTGGAATGCACGCTCGTCGCTGCGGCCGCGCTCTTCTTCAGCATGAGCCTCGGCCAGCTGGTGGGCGCGATTTCCGCCACGCTCGGCCTTTATCTCCTCGCCCGCGCGATGCCGGCCATCCAGGCAATCGCCTCGGGTCCGCTCGCCGACGAATCGCTGGTCGGCCGCCTCGCGCGGCACAGCGTCGATACGCTCGCCTTTCTCCTGCCCCGGCTGGACGGCGTGACTAAGACGGAGTGGCTGCTCTATGGCGTGCCCGGCGGCGCCGACTACGCCTGGGCGCTCGGCGGCGTCGCCCTCTACGTCATGCTGCTCATCGCCGCCGGGTTGTTCGACTTCTATCGGCGGGTGCCTTGAGCGCCGAGCAGCGTCCCGCGGCGTCAGTGCCGGCGTGGTTATGGAGCTTCCTCTCGGCAAGTCTCGCGGCGCAGCTGTTCTTGCATGCCTTGGCCCCGTCGCGCGGCGGACAGGCCGAAGACTTGCCGCCCGCGCCGCGCCCGGCGGCGCTGCGGCTCGCGAGCTTCGGCGAGCCCGAAGCCGCGGCACGCCTGGCGATGCTCTATCTCCAGGCGTTCGATCTTGGCGGCGGCAATTCGCTGCCCTACCAGCGGCTCGACTATTCGCGCCTGATCGCCTGGCTCGATGCCATTGTCGCGCTCGACCCGCGCAGCCAGTACGCGCTTTTCTGCGCAGCGCGCGTCTATGCCGAGATACCGGATGCGACACGCAAGCGGCAGATGCTCGATTTCATCTACCGCGAGTTCCTCGTCGATCCGAACCGGCGCTGGCCCTGGCTCGCCCACGCCGCGCTGCTTGCCAAGCACGAACTCAAGGACCTGCCTCTTGCGCGGCGCTACGCCGCGGCGATCGACCGCTATACGACCGCGCCCGACGTGCCGCTCTGGGCCAAGCAGATGGAGATCTTCATCCTCGAGGACATGAACGAACTCGAAGCGGCGCGCATCATGCTCGGCGGCCTGCTGGCGAGCGGCCAGATCACCGACCCCGCCGAGGCGCGCCTCCTCGAGCAGCGGTTGGAAGAGCTACAGCGGCGCTCCGGCTCCCGTTAGCTGTCGAAGACTCGACACGAATGTCATAATTTCGACGATTCTGCGTTAGCTATTCGACGCAAGCGATTGTCTCGTAAGGATGTTATGCTAGGCATGACGCTTGCTCACGAACGAAATCAAGCCTGCACGCCAGCAGGGAGGGGAAGAACACATGAGAAGGACACAAGGCTTCACGCTCGTCGAAATCGCGATCGTGCTCGTGATCATCGGGCTGCTGCTGGGCGGCATCCTGAAGGGTCAGGAAATGATCACGCAGGCGAAGATCAAGAACGTCATCGCCGATTTCTCCGGCATCTCCGCGGCCTACCACGGCTACCAGGACCGCTATCGCGCGATTCCGGGCGACGACCCGAATGCGACGGGCCGGTGGGCGGCCGTGGGAGCGATTCCGGCCGCGACGTCGGGCGACGGGAACGGCGTGGTCACCGGAACCTACAACAACGGCGGCGCTCCCTGTGCGGCCGGAGTGGAAGCCTGCAGCTGGTGGGACCACCTTCGCCGCGCTGGCTTCGTATCCGGCTCGGGCGTAACGCAGCCGTTCAATGCGGTCACGGGTCTCCTTGGCGTGCAGACCGGAGACGCACTCGCGCCGATCGGGCCGATCCTCGGCACGGACCCCGCCGGTGCGGGCGGCTTTTCCGGCCTGATCGTCTGCTCGGCAAACCTGGCCGACAAGATCGCGATCGCGTCCGACACACAGATGGACGATGGCGTGCCGGCCAGCGGCACAGTGCGTGGACAACTCCAGGCGGCGCCGAACCCTGCCATCGCAAAGCAGGCCACCGCGGCGTATGCGGAGAACGGCACCAACGTCTACACGATCTGTCGCTCGATGTGAGCGCGGCAAGGAATACGGATTCTCGGCCGGCGAAAGCCGGCTTTTTTTTGCCCTAGCCGCGCAGCAGCCGCTCTTCCGCGCGTGCGAGCGCTTCCGGCGCGCCGAGCAGCACCACCACATCGCCGGCTTGCAGAGCACCCGCCTGGGCAGGATCGAGCTTTTCGTGCGCGCCGGGGCGGCGCACTGCGCGCACCTGGGCACCGAGCGCGTCCAGGCCAAGTTCGGCGAGGGTACGGCCGAGCGCATGGGACCCCTCGTCGAGCGTGACGGCGTGCAGGCGCGCCGCGCCTTCCTCGTCCTCGTCGTCCGCCATGCCGTGGAACAGGCCGCGCAGCAGCCGGTACTGCTCGTCGCGCACCTGGCTGACGCGCCGCATCACGCGGCTGAGCGGCACGCCGACCATCACGAGCGTGTGCGAAGCGAGCATCAGCCCCGATTCGAGCGCCTCGGGAACGACTTCGGTCGCGCCGGCCTGCGTGAGCCGGCTGATGTCGCCCTCGTCGCGCGCCCGCACGATCACCGGTACCAGCGGATTGAGCTGGTGGATGTGCGAAAGGACGCGCACCGCGGCGCCCGTGTCCGCGAAGGTGATGACCACCGCGGCGGCGCGCGACAGTCCCGCGGCGATCAGAGCCTCGCGCCGCGCGCTGTCGGCGAAGACCACCGTGTCGCCGGCCGTTGCGGCCTCGCGTACGCGCTGCGGGTCCAGGTCGAGCGCGATGTAGCGCACGCCTTCGGTATCGAGCAGGCGCGCGAGCCGCTGCCCATTGCGGCCGTAGCCGAGGATGATCACGTGCCGGTCGACCTGCATCGACTGCGTGGCGACCCGGTGCACCTCGAGCGAGCGCAGCATCCATTCCGAGCGCGAAAGCCGCAGCACGATGTGGTCGCTCGCCGCTATCAGCAGCGGCGTAGCGAGCATCGACAGGATCATCGCCGCGAGCAGCGCCTGCAGCAGCGGCAGCGCGACCAGCCCGATCGCGAGCGGCAGCAGCACGAAGCCGAACTCGCCGGCCTGCGCGAGCGCGAGGCCGATGCGCAACGACGTGCCGGGCGGATCGCCAAAAGCGCGCGCCAGCGCGCTGATGAGCGCGGCCTTCGCCAGCACGATCAGCGCGAACAGACCGAGCACCAGGGGCCACTGGCCGAACACCAGGCGCAGGTCGAGCAGCATGCCGACCGTGACGAAGAACAGCCCGAGCAGCACGTCGCGGAACGGCTGGATGTCCTCTTCGACCTGGTAGCGGTACTCGGTCTCGGAGATCAGCATGCCGGCGAGAAAGGCGCCGAGCACGCGCGACAGGCCGGCGAGGTCGGTGAGGAAGGCGAGCAGCAGCGTGACGAGCAGCACGTTGAGCACGAACAGCTCGCTCGTGCGGCGGCGCGCGACGAAGCCGAGCCAGCCGCGCATGATGCGCGGCCCGGCAAGCACGACCAGCGCGAGCGCGGCGCTCGCCTTGCCGAGCGCCGCGGCGAGCGCAACGCCGAGCCCGCCGGCGGGCTGGCCGAGCGCCGGCAGGATGACGAGCAGCGGCACCACCGCAAGATCCTGGAACAGCAGCACGCCAATCACGTGGCGGCCGTGCGTCGTCTCGAGCTCGCCGCGCTCGCTCAGGAGCTTCGACACGATGGCGGTCGAGGACATCGCCGCGATGCCGCCGAGCGCCGCGCCGGCCTGCCACGAGGCGCCGAGCGCGGCCGCTATGCCGACGGTGACCAGGACACTGAGCAGCACCTGCACCATGCCGAGCCCGAACACGACGCGGCGCATCGCGAACAGCTTGGTGCGGCTGAATTCCAGTCCGACCGAGAACATGAGGAATACCACGCCGAACTGGGCGAGGCTCTGCGTCTGCTCGACGTTCGAGGCGAGGCCGAATGCATGCGGCCCGAGCGCGAGTCCGGTGACGAGATAGCCGACCATCGCGGGCAGCCGCAGCCGGCGGCAGATCGCCACGGCGACGACCGTCGCGGCGAGCAGCACCAGCACCGACTTGAGCGAGATGCCCGGGTCCATGGGTTTATACTGCCGCCGATGATAAAGGCAGCACCTCTGAAGGCGCCCGCCGGCAAATCGGGCAGCCCAAAGACGCTTGACCTCGCGCGCCGCGTGCTCACCATCGAAGCAGAGGCGCTGCGCGCGCTGGCGGAGCGCCTCGACGAGCGCTTCGCCGCCGCCGTCGAGCTCATCCGCTAGCGCCACGGCCGCGTCGTGGTGAGCGGCATCGGCAAGTCGGGCCACATCGCGCGCAAGATCGCCTCCACCATGTCGAGCACCGGCACGCCGGCCTACTTCGTGCATCCCGCGGAAGCGAGCCACGGCGATCTCGGCATGGTCGAGGCGGGCGATGTGTTCATCGCCATTTCCTATTCCGGCGCGAGCGAGGAGCTGCTCGACATCGTGCCGCTGGTGAAGCGCCGCGGCGCAAGGCTGATCGCGCTCACCGGCGACGCCGAATCGGCGCTCGCTCGCGAAGCCGATGTGCACCTCGACGCGCGCGTCGCGCAGGAAGCCTGCCCCCTCAACCTCGCGCCGACGGCGAGCACGACCGCCGCGCTCGCGCTCGGCGACGCGCTCGCCGTGGCGCTGCTCGAGGCGCGCGGCTTCTCCGCGGACGATTTCGCGCGCAGCCATCCGCGCGGGCGTCTCTACCGCCAGGCGCTGGTTCACGTCGCCGACGTCATGTGCCGCGGCGACGCGGTACCGAGCGTGCCGGGCGGCGTGACCGCGATGCAGGCGGTAGCCGAGATCACCCGCGGGCGCCTGGGCATGACGGCGGTGGTCGGCGAAGGCCGGCGCCTGCTCGGCGTGTTCACCGACGGCGACCTGCGCCGGGCGCTGCAGCGCGGGGTCGACTTCGCCGCGACGCGCATCGACCAGCTGATGACGCGCGAGCCGAAGACGGTGCGCCCCGAGGCGCTCGCCGCCGAGGCGGTGCAGCTCATGGAGCGCCACAAGGTGAATCAGGTGCTGGTCGTCGACGAAGCGGGCGCGCTGGTCGGCGCGCTCAACACGCACGACCTGCTGCGCGCCAAGGTCATCTAGCCGCGCATGGAGTTTCTCTCCTCCGATGCGCTCGAACGCGCGCGCCGGGTGAGGTTGGTGGTGTTCGACGTGGACGGCGTGCTCACCGACGGGCGGCTGTGGTACGGCCCGCAGGGCGAGGCGCTCAAGGCCTTCCATGCCTTCGACGGGCACGGCGTGAAGATGCTGCAGCAGGCAGGGCTGCAGGCGGCGATCCTCTCCGGGCGCAGCATGGCCGCGGTGGTCGAGCGGGCGCGCGAGCTTGCCATCGAGCACGTCGTGCAAGGCGCCGCCAACAAGCTGCGCGCCTTCGAGGCGCTGCTGCGGCGCCTGAAGCTCGGCCGCGCGGCCGCCGCCTACATGGGCGATGACCTGGTCGACCTCGGCGTGCTCGGGCGCTGCGGCCTCGCGTGCGCGCCGCACGAGGCACCCGAAGCGGTGCGCAGCGTCGCGCACTGCATCGCATCGGCGCCCGCCGGACACGGCGCGGCGCGCGAGCTTTGCGAGTTCATCCTCGAGGCGCAGGGCAAGCTGGCGCGGCTGCTGCGCCGATATAGACGATGAGGTTCTCGACCACCCGGGTCTTCCCGCTCGCGCTCATGCTTTCGCTAGCGCTGCTCACGCTGTGGCTCGAGCACGCGGCGCACGTCGAGGAGAAGCCGCAGGCGCTGCGCCGCCACGATCCCGACTATCTGGTCACGAATTTCACCACCACCACGTACAACAAGAGCGGCGAGCCCGAGCAGGTGCTCGCCGCGGCGCGCATGGTGCATTTCCCGGACGACGACTCGACCGACCTCGTCGAGCCGCGCGTGCTGCAGGCCAAGCCCGACCAGCCGCGCGTCACGGTGCGCGCCGATCGCGGGCTGCTCTCGCGCGAGGGCGACGAGATCTTCCTGTACGACAACGTGGTGCTGGTGCGCGAGGCGGATGCGCAGACCCCGGAAGGGACCCTGACCACGAGCTTCCTGCACATCCTGCGCGACCGTGGGCTGGTGCGCACCGACCGCGTGGTGCACTTCGAGGAGCCCGGCCGCACGCTCACCGGGCGCGGCATGGAATACCACATCGACACGCGCGAGCTCACGCTGAGCGACGACGTCAAGGGCGTCATGGAGCCGAAAGCGCCATGAGGGGCACGCTCGCCGCATTGCTCGCGCTCGCCTGCGCTGCGGCGCTCGCCGAGCAGGCCGACACGACGAAGCCGACCCAGATCGAGGCGAACACGATGAAGGCCGACGACGTGCGGCGGCTCACCATCTTCGAGGGCAACGTGGTCGTCACGCGCGGCACGCTCAAAGTGCAGGCCGACCGTATCGTCGTGCACCAGGACACCGAGGGCTTCCAGCACTCGACCGCCACCGGCAGCCCGGTGCGCTTTCGCCAGAAGCTCGACCCGAAGCCCCCCGCCACCGACGCCGGCTGGATGGAGGGCGAGGCCAAGCGCATCGAGATCGACGACAAGAGCGGCAAGATCGAGCTGTTCGACAACGCCCGCGTGAACCGCGCCGGCGACGAGGTGGCAGGCAACTACATCCTGGTCGACCAGCGCGCCGACTTCTTCTCCGTCACCCCCGGCAAGGACAGCGACGGCCGCGTGCGCGCCACCCTGCAGCCGAAGGCCCCGGCAAAATAGCGTCATGAAGATGGAAGCGCACACCCCGCCGGAACTGGAAACCGCGACCCGCACCGAGCTGCGCGCGCAGCGCCTGCGCAAGCGCTACAAGTCGCGCACCGTCGTCCAGGACGTGTCGCTCGAGGTGACGAGCGGCGAGGTGGTGGGGCTGCTCGGGCCGAACGGCGCCGGCAAAACCACCTGCTTCTACATGATCGTCGGGCTGGTGCCGGTCGACGCGGGCAGCATCCACCTCGACCAGACGGAGCTCACCCACCTGCCGATCCATCGCCGTGCGCGCCTCGGCATCTCCTACCTGCCGCAGGAGAACTCGGTGTTCCGTCGCCTTACTGTCGAGGAGAACGTGCAGGCGATCCTCGAGCTGCAGGGCATCGCCGAGCCGGAGGTCGAAGCGCGCCTCACCGAGCTGCTCAAGGACCTGAACATCGCGCACCTGCGCAAGCATCCCGCGCTGTCGCTCTCGGGCGGCGAGCGCCGCCGCCTGGAGATCGCGCGTGCGCTCGGCACGCGGCCGGCCTTCATCCTGCTCGACGAGCCGTTCGCCGGCGTCGACCCGATCGCCGTGCTCGACATCCAGCGCATCATTCGGTTCCTTAAAGAAAGAAGAATCGGCGTGCTCATAACGGATCATAACGTTCGCGAGACGCTCGGCATCTGTGACCGAGCGTACATAATCAACGAAGGCGCGGTGCTCGCATCGGGCCACCCGGAGGAGATTGTCTATAATGACAGCGTGCGCCGGGTCTATCTGGGCGAGAACTTCCGGATGTAGTTTTCCACCGGCACACTGCAGCCTGCGGTAACAAATTTCCATGAAGCCCTCCCTGCAGTTCCGGCTCTCGCAGCACCTGACGCTGACGCCACAGCTGCAGCAGTCGATCCGCTTGCTGCAGCTCTCGACCGTCGAGCTGAACCAGGAGATCGAGCGCATGCTGATGGAGAACCCGGCGCTCGAGCGCGAGGAGCACGACGAGGCCGAGGCGCCGCTCGCCCGGGCGGGAGACGCGGCGCCGGTTGCAGAGGCGCCGGCCAGCGCGGCGAGCGAGGCCGCGCCGGCGGAGGCCGACTGGTCGGTGGAGCTCGCCGCGGGCTGGCGCGGCGGCGAAGACGAGGACGGCGAGCGAACCTTCACGCCGCCGGACACGCCGACGCTGCGCGAGCACCTGCATGCGCAGCTCTCGCTCACCAATCTCGGCACACGCGACCGCGCCTTCGTCGTGATGCTGATCGAAGCGCTCGACGAGGACGGCCGCCTGACGCAGACCCTGGACGAGGTCGCTGCCATGGTGCCGCCCGAGCTCGCGCATGACGAAGTGTCGGTGGCCGAGGAACTGGCGACCGCGCTGCATCACCTGCAGAACTTCGAGCCCGCCGGCGTCGGCGCGCGCTCGATCAGCGAATGCGTGTGCCTGCAGCTGAAAAATATGCCCGAAAGCCCGGTGCAGGCGCTCGCGCGGCAGATCGCCGAAAAGCATCTCGAGCTGCTCGGCAGCCGCGACTACGGTCGTTTGAAGACGCTGACCGGCGCGGGCGACGACGAGCTGCGCGCCGCACAGAAGCTGATCAACAGCCTCAATCCGCGGCCGGGCGCGCCATTCGCCGAGGTCGAGGCGCGCTACGTGGTGCCCGACGTCGTCGTGCGCAAGTCGCGCGGCCAATGGCGCGCGAGCCTGAATCCCGAGGCGATGCCGCGCCTGCGCATCAACCGGCTGTACGCCGAGATCGCGGCCGGCGCGCGCGCCAACGCAGCGAGCGGGCTTTCCTCGCAGCTGCAGGAAGCGCGCTGGCTGATCAAGAACGTGCAGCAGCGCTTCGAGACCATCCTGCGCGTCTCGCAGGCGATCGTCGACCGGCAGCGCCACTTCCTCGAGCACGGCGAAGTCGCCATGCGGCCCTTGGTGCTGCGTGAAATTGCCGAGACGCTCGGCCTGCACGAGAGCACGATCTCGCGCGTCACGACGCAGAAGTACATGGCGACGCCGCGCGGCACCTTCGAGCTCAAGTACTTCTTCGGCAGCCACGTCGCCACCGAGGCGGGCGGCGCCGCCTCCTCGACCGCGATCCGCG
>CAYZFN010000026.1:0-4794 GCA_964477695.1 uncultured Enterobacteriaceae bacterium
ACGAGAACCAGGTCGACGCGATGCTGGCGCATCAGCGGCGCGCCCGCTGCATCGACGACGAGCGTGTGCGGCACGCCGTGCTTGCTCAGTTCCCAGGCGGTGAGGCGCGCGCCCTGCAGCCGCGGGCGCGTCTCGCTCACCCATACGTGCACGGGAATGCGCGCAGCATGCGCGAGATAGATCGGCGCGGTGGCCGTGCCCCAGCCGAGGGTTGCCAGCGCGCCCGCGTTGCAGTGGGTGAGGATGTGGACGGGACGCCGGCCGCTCGCGGCCAGCGCCTCGATGAGCTTGAGGCCGTGCTCGCCGAGCGCGCGATTGGCCTTCACGTCCTCGGCAGCGATCGCGTCGGCCTCGTCCCAGGCGGCGTTCGCGCGCTGGGCAGGCGCCAGCGGTGCGACCTTCGCCCGCACGCGGTCGAGCGCCCAGCGCAGGTTGACGGCTGTCGGCCGCGCGGCCAGCAGCATCGCGTGCGCATCGGCGAGCGCGGAATCCGAGGCGTCAGCATTCAAAGCGAGCGCGAGCCCGTAGGCGGCGGTCGCACCGATCAGCGGCGCTCCGCGCACCTGCATCATGCGGATCGCCCGCGCCGCGCCGGTCGCGCTGGCGAGCCTCACCGTCGCGTAAGCGTGAGGCAGGCGCGTCTGGTCGACGATCTCGATCGCGTCGCGCGCAGTCGTCGGGCGCAGCGTGTGCAGGTCGGGAGCAATGGCTGCAATCATGGCGAGGCGCCTACTTGATGATCTGCACGATGTTGTTGAAGTCGTCGGTCCACAGCGGCAGCTCCGGGCGCGGATCGATCGCCTCCGAGGCCTCGTCGATGCCCGGCGCGTCCAGCGCTTCCTTGCTGTCGGAGACGAGTACCCAGTCGCTGTGACTGCCAAGCGCGCTGTCATCCGCGTCGTCGTTCACCAACACGGCGTACATATGCTGCGCGTCGGCTAGCTTCTTCACCACCGGGACGAGGTCCAGGAACCGGTTGCTGACGTGAAAGGCGATGATACCTCCCGGCCTCATGTGCCGGCGATAGACCGCGAGCGCCTCGTTGGTGATGAGGTGGACCGGGATCGAGTCGCTGGAGAAGGCGTCGATCGCGAGGATGTCGAAACCCTGCGGCGGCTCGCGCTCCAGGCTGAGACGCGCGTCGCCGAGCGCGATCTCGATCGTCGCGTCGCTCTTGCCGAGGAAGCTGAATTCGCCCTTCGCGACGCCGACCACTAGCGGATTGATATCGTAGAAGCGGTAGACATCGCCCTTGCTGCCATACGTGGCGATCGTCCCGGTCCCAAGGCCGATGATGCCGACCTTCAACGGCTTGAGCGAAGGATGCAACGACTCGATCGCCCGGCCTACCCCCGATGTCGCGGTGTAGTAGGTGGTCGCCTGCCGCTCCAGGGTCGGGTCGAGGTACTGCGTGCCGTGCAGGATGGTTCCGTGGATCAGCGAGCGGTGGAAGCTGCTCGTGCCCTTGTCCCATTCCTGAACGCGCAGCACGCCGTAGAAGTTGCGAGTGGCCAGGATCGTGTTCTCGTAGAAGTCGCGGATCGACCAGATGTCGGCGCCGATGCAGAAGACGAGCGACAGGACCGCGAGCAGCAGGAACACGAGGTGGTCGCGGTGCACCTGCAGCAGGAGCAGCGCGGCGCAGGCAACCAGACCGAACCCGAGCTCGAAATAGGCGGGCAGCACGACCGGCGCGAGCAGGCCTACGAGCGCCGAGCCCGCGGCGCCGCCGAGTGAGACCATGAGGTAGAAGCGCGTGAGATGGCGCGGCGAAGGCTTCAGCCGCGCAAGCTCGCCGTGGCAAAACATGCACGCGAGGAAGAGGCCTGCGCAGAAGACACCTATCTGTAGTTCGAGCTTGTGCACGAGGCTGCGATCGGCCAGCGCGTAGCCCATCACGCCCAGCGCCGCAGCCGCCATCGGCGCCATGATCTCGCGTCGATACCAGCGGCTGCTGTCGAAGCAGAGGATGAAGGTCAGGAGGTAAAGCGACAGCGGTAGGATCCACAGCAGCGGAATCGAGGCCGTGTTCTGGCAGATGTGGTTGGTGACGGCGAGCAGCAGGAAGGAGCCGGTCGCGGCGAGCGTCGCCCAGAGGAGCTGCTGTCCCACGGTCGGCACTCGTTCGCGGGCTGACGCGGCGGTGCGGTCGTTCGCCGCTACGTTCGCCGCATTCGTGCGGGGCGCGCGCAGGCTGAACCAGGCCGACGCGGCCGCAAGAAGCGCGAAGCCCACGTAGGCTGCGGACCAGGCATAGGACTGCATGCGCGTGGCGACTCGCGGCTCGAGGGCGAAGGGATAGCCGATCAGCGCGAGCATCGACGCGAAGTTGGACAGCGCGAAGAGCCGGTAGGGGCTGCGCCCCGGGAAGCTGCGCGCGAACCAGGCCTGCACGAGCGGGCTGGTGGTCGAAAGCACGAGGTAGGGCAGACCGATCGTTGCGGCGAGCAGGCCGAGGATCAGCAGCGACGGATTCTCGCCCCCGAGCGGCTTCCAGTGCGCGGCGGGGATGATCGGCAGCAATGCGCAGCTCGCGGCGAGCAGTCCCCAATGCACCCACACTTGCGAACGGGCGGGCATCCGGCGCACGACGAGGTCCGAATAGGCGTAGCCAACGAGAAGCGTCGCCTGAAAGAAGACGAGGCAGGTGGTCCAGACGTTCGCCGATCCGCCGAACCACGGCAGGATCTGCTTGGCGATGATCGGCTGAACCAGGAACAGGAGGAAAGCGCTGCAGAAGATGGTGCTGGCGTAGAGCAGCATGCGTCAGAACACGATCGAAGAGCGCAGATAATGCATGTCAATGGTCCAGGCCGACGGCCGGCGCCAGTGCGAACCCGGCACGCGGCGGCTTCGGCACTATAGCGCACGATCCCGCGAGGCGGTGCTCGACCTGCGTGCGACCGCCCGCACGGTGGCCCGCTTTTCGGCGGCTATAATGTGGCAGCTTCAGCGTTTGCCCCTGGACTCTTCTCATGATCATCGGCACCACAATGGCGGCGAGGCGCGCATGAGCGCGCGCAAGAAGCCTGACGAACTCCGCTCCCACCGCTGGTTCGGCGCGAGCGACATGCGCCAGTTCGGGCATCACTCGCGCGCGGCGCAGATGGGCTATTCGCGCGCCGACTACCTCGGCAAGCCGATCATCGCGGTGGTCAATACCTGGAGCGACATCAATGCCTGCCACGCGCATTTCCGCCAGCGCGCGGAGGAGGTCAAGCGCGGCGTCCTGCAGGCGGGCGGCTTCCCGCTCGAGATGCCGGCGATCGCGCTCGCCGAGGTGTTTCAGAAGCCAACCACGATGCTTTACCGCAATCTCCTCGCGCTCGAGACCGAGGAGCTGCTGCGCTCGTATCCGGTCGATGGAGCTGTCCTGATGGGCGGCTGCGACAAGACCACACCCGCGCTGCTCATGGGCGCGCTGTCGATGAATCTGCCGGCCATCTTCTTCCCCGCCGGCCCGATGCTGCGCGGCAACTGGCGCGACCAGCCGCTCGGCAGCGGTTCCGACGTGTGGAAGTATTGGGCCGAGAAGCGCGCGGGCAACATCGGCGACGAGCAATGGGCCGAGATCGAGGACGGCATCGCTCGCTCGCCCGGGCACTGCATGACGATGGGCACGGCATCGACCATGACCTCCGCGGCCGAAGCGCTCGGCTTCACGCTGCCGGGAGCGGTGTCGATCCCGGCGGCGGACTCGCGTCATGCGCGCATGGCGGCCGAGACCGGCCGGCGCATCGTCGAGATGGTATGGGAAGACTTGAAGCCGCGCGACTTCGTCACCGCGGCGAGCGTCGATAACGCCATCACCACCGTGCTCGCGCTCGGCGGATCGACCAACGCGGTCGTGCACATGGTCGCGGTTGCACGGCGCGCCGGGATTCCCCTTGCAGTCGACCGTTTCGACGCGCTCTCCCGCAGGACGCCGCTGATCGCCAATATCCGGCCGGCCGGCAAATTCCTGATGGAGGATTTCTACTACGCGGGGGGCTTGCGCGCGTTGCTGCGCGAGATCTCGGACCTGCTCGCGCTCGACGCGCGCACTGTCAACGGCCGTACGCTGGGCGAGAACATCGCAACCGCCGAAGTATTCAACCGCGACGTGATCCTGCCGCGCGAAAACGCGCTGGTCGCGGGCGGCAGCCTCGCCGTGCTGCGCGGCAATCTCGCGCCGGATGGCGCGGTGATCAAGCCTGCCGCTGCAGAAGCGCGCCTGCTGAAGCACGCCGGCCCCGCGGTGACCTTCGCCGACTACAACGACATGGCGGCACGCATCGACGATCCGGCGCTCGACGTGACCGCGGACTCGGTGCTCGTGCTCAAGAACGCCGGGCCGCTCGGCGCGCCGGGCATGCCCGAATGGGGCCAGCTGCCGATCCCGAAGAAGCTGCTCGCGCAGGGCGTGCGCGACATGGTGCGCATCTCGGATGCGCGCATGAGCGGAACGAGCTACGGAGCCTGCGTCCTGCACGTCGCGCCGGAATCTTTCGTCGGCGGCCCGCTCGCCTTCGTGCAGGACGGCGATCCGATCGAGCTCGACGTCGCCGCGCGCAGGCTCGAGCTCAAGGTTTCCGACGTCGAGCTTGCGCGCCGACGCGCCGCATGGAAGAAACCTGCGCCGCGTTTCGAGCGCGGCTACGGCGCGCTCTACCAGCGCCACATCACGCAGGCCGACCAGGGCTGCGACTTCAATTTCCTCGAAGGCACAGCGCCGACCGCGGAGCCGGAAATTCACTGAAGTGTTGACGGTGGAGCCGGCGCAATCGCCCCTTGGGCCACGGCGTAGTCCGGCTT
>CAYZFN010000027.1:0-20285 GCA_964477695.1 uncultured Enterobacteriaceae bacterium
GCGGGCATCGACATGCTGCACGTGCCCTTCAAGGGCGGCGCGCAGGCCTATCCCGAGCTGATGGCCGGGCGCATCGACCTGCAGCTCGATCCGACCTTCGGCATCTACCGCTACGTTCAGCAGGGCCGCATGAAGGCGATCGCCGTGACGAGCGCGAAGCGCGACCCGCAGGCGCCCGACGTGCCGACCGTGGCGGAGACGATCCCCGGCTTCGAAGTGCTGTCGATGAACGGCATCGTCGTCGCCGGCGGCACGCCGCGCGCGCTCGTCAACCGGCTGAACGCCGACTTCCGCAAGCTGCTCGCGCGGCCCGACGTCGCCAAGCGCCTGCAGGACTTCGGCGTCCAGGTCGTCGGCGACTCGCCCGAGGAGTTCGGCGCGTTTATCCGCAAGGAGATCGAGCGCTGGACGCGGGTCGCCAAGGCCGCGAACATCAAGCTGGACCAATGACGCGCAAGCAGCTGCGCAGCAACCTGCCGCCCGGCACGCCGGTCTGGGCGGGACGGCGCGCGCAGTGGCGCGCGCTCGGCCTCTCCGACGAGGACATGGAGAAGCCGAAGATCGCGGTTGTCAACAGCTCCTCCGAGCTGTCGAGCTGCTTCAGCCATCTCGATGGGGTCGCGGCCGCCGCCAAGGCGGCGATCCGCGCCGCGGGCGGCGTGCCGTTCGAGATCCGCACCGCGGCGCCGAGCGATTTCGTCACCTGCGCGGGACGCGGCGGGGCCTACATCCTGCCCTCGCGCGACCTGATCGCCGCCGACATCGAGGTGCAGGTCGAGGGTGCGCTGCTCGACGGCATGCTCTGCCTCGCCTCCTGCGACAAGACCGCGCCCGGCCAGATCATGGCCGCCGGCCGGTTGAACGTGCCGACGATCGTCGCGGTGTGCGGCTACCAGCAAAGCGGCGAATACCGCGGCCAGCACGTCGACATCGAGGAGGTGTTCCTCAAGTCGGCTTATGTCTCGTCCGGGTCCGCCGATCCGGACGAGGTGGCCGCCATGGCCGACGTCGCGGTTCGCTCGCCCGGCGTCTGTGCCGGCATGGGAACGGCGAACTCGATGCACATCGTCGCCGAGGCGCTCGGCATGACGCTGCCCGGCGCGGCGCCGGTCGCGGCGCTTTCCGAGCGGATGATGGACACGGTGCGCCGCTCGGGCGAGCGCATCGTGCAGATGGTGTGGGACGACGTGAAGCCGCGCGACATCCTCACGCGCGAGTCGATCGAGAACGCCGTCATGGTGGTGCTCTCGCTCTCCGCGTCGATCAACTGCGCCAAGCACCTGCAGGCGATCGCCACCGAAGCGGGGCTCGACGTCGACGTGTACTCGCTCTACGAGCGCTACGCGGACAAGGTGCCGTTGCTCGCCGCGGTGCGGCCGAACGGCGAGCGGCTGATCGAGGAGCTCGACGCCGCGGGCGGCGCGCGCGGCGTGATGAAGCAGCTCGAGCCGCTGCTCAACCTCGATGCGCGCAGCGTGTCGGGCGAAACGATGGGCCAGATTCTGCGCAATGCCAAAGTAACGGACGAGGACGTGATTCGTTCCCTCGATCGTCCGCTGTCGCGCCGGCCGACGCTGATCATCGTGCGCGGCAGCCTGCTGCCGGGCGGTGGCATCGTCAGGCTCGGTGGTGTTGGCGAGCGCAGGCTTTCGTTCCGCGGCGCGGCGCGGCTCTTCCATTCGCGCGAAGAGGCCTTGGATGCGGTAAGAAAAAACGAAATCAGGAAAGGCGACGTGGTCATCCTGCGCGGCCTCGGGGTCGTCGGCGGCCCGGGCATGGCGATGACCTCCGCGGTCGTCTTCGCGCTCGACGGTGCGGGGCTCGTGAACGACGTGGCGGTGATCACCGAAGGGCAGCTATCGGGCCTCGTCAACATGGGCCTCGTGGTCGGCGAGGCATCGCCCGAGGCCGCGGCGGGTGGACCGCTCGCGCTCGTCGAGGAGGGCGACAGCATCGCGATCGATGTCACGAAGCGCGAGGTCAACCTTGAAGTCTCCGATACCGAGTTGGATAACCGCCGCCGGCATTTGCAGGAATCGGGGAATCCCTTTGGCGCGCGAATAGCGCAGGGCTGGCTCGCGGTGTACCAGCACAGCGTGCAGCCGGTGCACAAGGGCGCAGTCCTGAAATGAAAGCCGTCGTCGAGCCGCGGCGCGAAACGCAGGTATTGGGTGAATACGACGTGGTGGTGGTCGGCGGCGGGCCGGCCGGCATCGTCGCCGCCACGGCGGCGGCGCGCGCGGGATGCTCGACGATCCTCGTCGAGCGCTACGGCTTCCTCGGCGGCGCCGGCACGGCGGCCGGGCTGTCGACGTTCTGCGGGCTGCACGCCAATATCGCGGGCGAGCATCGCCGCGTGGTGCTCGGCCTTGTCGACGAGATCCTCGACCGGCTGGAGCGAATGGACGGGCTGAACGCGCCGCACCTCTCGGTGCAGAACCGGATCCAGGCGCAGGCCTACGACATCTCGGCCTACAAGATCGCCGCCGACGAGATGCTGCTCGGCGCGGGCGTGAAGCTCGTTTTCCACGCCTTTGCGGTCGGCGTCATCATGCGGGACGAGCGGCGCATCGACGCGCTGCTGATCGAGACGAAGTCCGGCCGCCGCGCCGTGCTCGGGCGCCTCTTCATCGACTGCTCGGGCGACGGCGACCTCGCGGCCTGGTCCGGAGCGCCGTACGAGGTCGGCGACGGCAAGGGCAACATGCTCTATCCCTCGACCATGTTCCGCATCAACGCGGTCGATCCGCAGAAGGCGGGCGCCGCGTGGGAGCTGATCCCGAAGCTGATGGACGAGGCCGAGGCGAAGGGCGCGCGCTTTCCGCGCAAGAAGCCGATCGTCCGCCCGCAGCGCAACCCGATCGAGTGGCGCGCCAATCTCACGCAGATCAGGAACCCCGACGGCACCGCGGTGAGCGGCATCGATGCCGAGCAGCTGGCCTACGGCGAGGTGGAAGGGCGGCGGCAGTGCTGGGAAGTGTTCGACTTCATCCGCGGCGCGACGCCCGGGTTCGAGCGCGCCTACATCGTCGAGATCGCGCCGCAGCTCGGCATCCGCGAGACCCGGCGCGTCAAGGGCGCGGTCATGGTGAGCGAGCAGCAGATCCTCGAGTGCGCCGACTTTCCGGACTCGATCGGCGTCAACGGCTGGCCGGTCGAGGCGCACGTTGCGGGCGACGTGAAGTTCGTCTTCGCGCGCAAGCCGCGCGGCTTCAACCAGCTGCCCTATCGCATGATCGTGCCGCTCGGCCCGCAGAACCTGCTGGTCGCCGGACGCTGCGCCTCGATGACGCACGAGGGCCAGTCCTCCGCGCGCGTGAGCGGCTCGTGCTTCGTCATGGGTCAGGCGGCCGGCACTGCGGCGGCTCTCGCGCTGCGCCGGAATATTCCTCCGGCGAGCGTCGACGTGAGCGAGCTGCAGGCGCGGCTCGAGCGAGACGGCGCTTACCTCGGCGCGAAGTGGTGACGGAATAGGCGGGGCGCGGGAAGTGTCCTACCTTCCATGAAACGCACGCTCGCTGCGCTGCTCGTGGTGCTCGTTGCGGCTTGCGTCAGCGACGGCCGCAGCCTCAAGCCGGGCGATGACGCCTCGGCGGTGCACGCCGACATGGGCAAGCCGGCGCTCGTCCTGCCGCTCCCCGAGGGCGGCGAGGCCTGGTTCTATCCGCGCGGCTATGTCGCCCGCCAGACCTGGCGCGCCGAGATCGGCGCCGACGGCAAGCTGCGCAAGGTCGAGCAGGTGCTCGACGAGGAGCACTTCGACCGCATCATCGCCTTCAAGACCACCCGCGACGAGCTGCTGCGCATGATCGGGCCGCCGGTGTACGAGTGGCGCGGCTCGCTCAGCAAGCAGATCATCTGGGACTACTCGTACTACTGGGGCGTGAATCAGCCGTGGCTGGTGCGCTTCGGCATCGACGACAACGGCATCGTCACCGGCCAGTCGCGCGTGAGCGAGATGGGCGGCCCGGGCGCCCGCATGTAGCGCCGCGTTACCCGCCCCTATAATCGGCGCATGGGCGGTCCAATGGTGGGAAAGGCGGTCGAGCGCGCCGCGCGCGTCGATCTCGCGGCGGCGTTCCGCCTCGCCGTGCGCATGGACCTGCACGAAGGCGTTTGCAACCACTTCAGCGTCATGCTGCCTGACGCCCGGCGCTTCCTGCTCAACTGCTACGGGCTGCACTGGAGCGAGGTCACGGCGTCGAACCTGCTAGCGCTCGACGAGCAAGGCAATGTGCTCGAGGGCGAAGGCGAGTACGAGAAGACCGCGTTCTGGATCCATTCGCGCATCCACCGCGCTCATCCGCGCGCCGCATGCGTCCTGCACACGCACATGCCTTACGCCACGGCGCTCACGCTCCTGGAAGGCGGGCGGCTCGAGATGGTCGAGCAGAACGCGCTTCGCTTCCACGATGAAATCGCCTACGACGATACCTACAACGGCCTCGTCGTCGACGCGGCCGAGGGCGATCGCCTCGCGCACGCGCTCGGTGGCAGGCGAGTGCTCTTTCTCGCCAATCACGGCGTGATCGTGGTCGGCACCTCGGTCGCCGAGGCCTTCGACTCGCTCTACTACCTGGAGCGTGCGAGCCGGCTGCAAGTGCTCGCGCGTACGATGGGCGGGAAGCTGCGCGCCGTGCGGCCGGAGGTCGTGCGTGCGACGTACGACCTGATGCGGACCGACCTGCCAAAGTACGCCGACGCGCATTTCGGCGCGTTGAAGCGCATCCTCGACCGCGAGGAGCCGTCCTATTCTGCGTGATCGGGTGCAGGTTCGCCCGGCGCTGCCGGACGACTTCCCGGCCATCCAGGCGATCTACGCGCACCACGTGCTGCACGGCCTTGCCACGTTCGAGGAAGAGCCGCCCTCCACCGACGAGATGCGCAGGCGCTATCACGAGGTGACCGGCAGCGGCCTGCCGTGGCTCGCCGCCGATTTCGGCGGCGTCGTCGCAGGCTACGGCTACTGCGCGCTCTATCGCACGCGCTCGGCCTACCGCCATACGCTCGAGGACTCGATCTACGTGCGCCAGGAGTTCCTGGGCCGCGGCGTCGGCGCGGCGCTGCTCGCGGCGCTCGTCGAGCGCTGCACCGCGCTCGGCTACCGGCAGATCGTCGCCGTGATCGGCGACAGCGCGAATACGGCGTCGATCAACCTGCACGCCGCGGCGGGTTTCCTCCGCGTCGGCACGCTGCGCTCGGTCGGCTTCAAGTTCGGCCGCTGGGTCGACAGCGTGTTCATGCAGCGCGCGCTGGGCGAGGGCGACGCGAGCCGGCCCGAAAGGTAATCAGCCGTCCTTGCGCGAGAGCTCGGCCACCTTGCGGCGCGCCAGCTCGACGAACTCGCCGCGCGGGAACTGCTCGATGTAGAGCCGGATGTCCTCGGGGTCGTCGCTGTCCTTGACCTCGTTCCAGAACTCGAGCTCGACCTCGCTGCCGCGCGCCGGTCCGAGCGATTCCGAAGGCAGCGGAACCGTCGTCTCGGGGTCTTCCGGCGGCTTGCCTTCGGCGATGCGCCGCAGCGCATCGGCAAAGGCGCGCGCGCTCGGGTAGCGGTGCGCCGGATCCTTGGCGAGCGCGCGCGCGACGACGCGGTCGACCTCGCTGCCCACCTGCACGATCGCCGAGGGCCACAGCGGATCGTCCTGGACGATCTTCTTCGCGAGCGCCCATTGCGCGCCCTCGAAGGGCTTCTTCCCGGTGACGAGCTGGTAGAAGAGCACGCCCGCCGAGAAGATGTCGGTGCGCCGGTCGATCGGCTGGCCCTGGATCTGCTCGGGCGACATGTAGGACGGCGTGCCGATCAGGGCCCCGGCGCGCGTCGCTTCGGCGTCCGCGTCAGGGTCGGTGATGCGCGCAACGCCGAAATCGGTGAGCTTGACGCGGCCCGCCGCGTCGACCATCACGTTGGCCGGCTTGATGTCGCGATGGATGACGCCGGCCTCGTGCGCAAAGTCGAGCGCGTCGAGGAGCTCCACCATCATGCGCAGCACCGCCTTCAGCGAGAAGCGCTCGCCGGCGGCGAATGCGTCCTTCAGCTCCCTGCCGTCGATGTACTCCATGACGATGTACGCCAGGCCGTCCTGCGTGCCGTAGTCGTACACCTGCACGATGTGCGGATGGTTGAGCCGCGCCACGGCGCGCACTTCGCGGTTGAAGCGCATCGCGTAATGCTTGGCCGTCGCCTCGTCGAGCGCGCTGGTAAGGATGGTCTTGATCGCCACCCGGCGCGCGAGGGTCGGGTCGAGCCCGTCGTAGACGAGGCCCATGGCGCCTTTGCCGAGCACGCCCTGGATCTGGTAGCGGCCGAGGGATTTCAGCTCGTCGGTCATGGCAAGGGGGTCAAGATTACCTTGTCCTTCAGATCGGGGCGAAAGCGCAGCGCGAGCAGCACCAGCGCCGCGGCCACCGGCAGCCAGTAGATATCGATCGGCACCGATCTCGGCCGGGCGAATCGCTGGTCGCGCATCGCGTCGCTGAGCGACGTCGGCGCGTCGAGGCGCGCGTACTCGAAGCCGACTTCCTTGGCGAGGGTTCGCAGATGCCGCTCGCGCAACGCGGACAAATGTTCGCGGCTCGCTGCGCCGTCTTCGCCGACATCGGCCTGCATGACATCCTCGGCGCGCCAGTAGCCGATCAGCCGGCCCTCGTCGTCGATCCGCGGGATCGGTTGCGGCGTGTAGCCGCCGACGCCGATGAGCCATCCGCGCACGTCACCCGGCTTCACATCGTCGAACACGGGGTGCGCGCCGGTGCCGAGCGGCGGCGCCTCGTGTCCGTCGCTCAGAAAGATCACGTCCGGCGCGCCGCGCGTTTCCTTCGCCGCGCGAATCGCCCAAAGTACGCCCTTCCAGACTTCGCTCGCCTCGCCCCAGCGCAGGCGGCCGTCGATCCTGTCGAGCGACGCGAGCAGGTCGCTGTAGTGGGCGCAAACCTCGATCGGCGCGAGCAGGAGCAGGGTGCGGTATTCGGCGAAGGCGCCCCAGCCGACCCGGGAACCGCACGGCAGGTCGCGCAGCGCGCGTCGCATGGCCTCGCGCGCATACGCGAGGCGGCTGACGCGCGCTTCGCCGAGCTTGTAGTCGGCGACGTTCATGCTCTGCGTGATGTCGAAGACGACGAGGTAGTCGTAGGTCGCGCGTGAGCGATGGAAAGTCGGCATCGCCCAGGCGAGCAACAGCAACGCGAGCGCCAGCGTGATCGCGCGCGAATGCCTGTCGAACAGGCCTGCCGCGAGCGCCCTCGCCCTCATGGCAGCTCGATCCTTCCCGGCGCCGTGCTGACCGCGCGTTGCGGCGGCTCCGGCGGCTCGTTCGCCGCCGGCTCTTCGATCTCCGGGGCCAGCTGCAGCGCGCGTTCCAGGTTGTAGCGCGCGTCCCAATCGTCCGGGTCGATGCGCAACAGGTCGCGATAGCTCTGCTTCGCGAGCTCGATGAGCGGCAGCGAGCGCGCCGCCTCGTCCGGCCCGCTCTTCATGGCCTCGCGCAGATGCAGGTTGCCCACGTTGTACAGGGCCGCGCGCTTGAGGTCGGCGCGGCCGCTCTCGATCAACGCCTTGTAGATCTGCAGCGCCGCTCCGGCGTCGCCCGACTCGGCGAGCGCCAACGCGCGCGCGAACCGCACCTCTGCTGCGTTCGCGTCGCTGGTCGCGACGCTCGCGATGGCGTCGTTGATCCGCTCGGCCCTGTGCAGGCGCCAGCCTTGGCCGGCGGCAACCAGCCCGAGGCCGATGGTCGCGGCAGCGAATGCGACATGGATCGTGCGGCGCTTCATACCCAGCTCCGCAGCAGCAGCGATCGGTAGGCGAGCAGCATCAGGCAAGCGAATGCCGCCGCGGCCACGAAATGGCGGCTGTAGTCCTGCCGCGGAATGCGCTCGACGAAATCGAGCGGCAGGTTCTGCTGCTTGCCGACATCGGCGACCGCCTTCGCCAGGTCCTCGGGGATCTCGGCTTGATAAGCCTGGTAGGGCGTCGCCAATGTCTGGAAGAAACGGTGCAGCGCGATTTCCGGCACCGCCTCGCTGCCGCTATCCTCGGCATCGAGGGCCGGGCTGTTGAAGGAGCGGAGGTAGATCCAATAGAGGGCGATGCGATGGCGCAGCATGCCGGCGCGGATGCGACGGCGTGTCGCGTCGTCGAGCTGAGCGCCGCCATCGGACACGAGCAGGATGATCCGGCTGCCGGAGTACGGGCGCTGCTCGAACTCGCCGATCGCCGCGAGCATCGCCCGGCCGACGTCGGTGTCCCCCAAGCCACGGCCGACGCCGCCCGCCTCGATCGCCGCCAGCGCCACTTCGTCGTGCTGGGTGAACGAGACGACGTTCAACGGATTGGTGCTGAAGAACATCACCGCGAATCGATCCGCCGCCCGCTGCTGGACGAATTGCGCCAGCAGGTCGCGCGCGACCTGCGATTTGATCGGCCCGCGCGAGCGGGCCTGGTAGGCCAGGTTGAGCGCGTCGATGGTCCGCCAGTCGCTCGGCAGCATGCGCTGGTCCATGCTGCGGCTGCGATCCATGAGCACGACGATCTCGGCGCCGTACCCGGTGCGCGTCACCAGCGTCTCGGGCCGCCCCGGGCCGGCCAGCGCGACCGCCATGGTCGCGATGGCCAGCACCGCCAAGGCGCGCCAAACGAACCCGGCGAGCTGACCCAGGCGATCGCGCGGCAACCAGGCGAGATGCGAGAAGGTCAACGTGCCGCGTCTGGCGCGCAAGAGCGGCAGGACGGCCAATGGCAGCAGCAGCAGCGCCCAGGGTTGCGCGAATTCCAGGCCGAGGGTCATCGCTCGATCCGCTTTTCGATACGCCGCAGCCGCGCGCACAGCGCGCGCGCCGACATCCGGCCGGCCGGCAGGCCGCCCGCGAAAAACAACTGCCTCGACTGGGCGAAGAACTGCTCGATCTCCGGACGCAGCGATTGCAGCTGCGGCATGCTTTCGAACAGCGCGGGGAGCGTCGCGGTGTGCACCACGCGGCCGGCGGCCTGATCGAAGGCGCGATGCAACGCTCGCCACGCTTCCGGTGTAGTGCCTTCGAGATGCCGCATTTCGTGCAGTGCGCGCGCAAACGGCCGTGTCGCCGCGGCGCGCCAATTGCCCCAGGCGAGCCAGCCGAGCCAGGCGGCGAGAACGAGCAGAAACGCGCTCGACCAGAGGGCGATCTGCCGGCGTATCGGCGCGGTGGCGATCGCCGGCGCAGGGCGGTCGGGCCGCAGCTCGCTCGAGCCGCCGGAGGTGAGCGCATTTACGGTGATCGGCCATGCAGCGACGCTGAGCGTGGCGCCGCCGGGCGCGCCCTGCAGCTCGAGCGCCGGGAGCTCCACCGTCGTCAGCGATTGCGGCGCATTGATGACCTGATAGTCGAGGGCGAGCCAGCGATGCCCGCCGGGCAGCGACTCGATCCTGGCCGCGCGGCGTTCCAGCCAGATGTTGACGCGCTCGGCCTTCGGCAGCGCGGCGGGCGCGACCTCGTGCCCGCCCGTCTCCAGCAGTACGCGCTGCGTCATCACATCGCCGATGACGTAGCCGAAGGCACGCGGTTGTTCGACCACCGCGGTCTCTGCCAGGCAGGCGGCGGTGACGAACATCGCCGCCGTAGCACACGCGATCCGCGGCGCGGCTTTCACGCGGACGCCTCCAGAAAATACTGCGACATCGCTTCGCCGTCGAACGCGCCGACGACATAGAACGGACGGATCGCGCGCGCCGCGAACAGCCCGTCGAGCTGCGAACGCCTGCGCGCGACGGCGTCGCGCCACTGGCTGCGCAGCTTGGGACGCAGCCATAGCGTGCGACGTGCGCCGGACTCCGCGTCGCGCAGCTGCGCGAGCGCATCCAGCGCGGGCGGCTCGATCTCGGCCGGGTCCCAGACGATGACCGGCACGACATAGGCGTGCGCGAGCAGATCGAGGATCGCGTCCAGGCGTTCGAGCGGCCAATGAAAATCGGAGACGAGGAAGACCAGGCCGCGCCGTCCGGCGATGCGCTGCACGGCGGCTTCGAGTCCCTCGAAGCCGCGTGCCGCGGCTCCGGCTTGCCGTACCACGGATGCCATGAGTGCGCCGATGCCCCGGCTCACGACCGCCGGCACGAACAAGTCGGCGCGCTCCGCGGCGTCGAACGCGACCATCCCGACCGCATCGCCGACCCGCCCGGCGCTTTGGCCGAGCGCTTCGACGAAGTCCGCCGCGACCTGCAGCTTGCTCCTGCGCGCTCCGAACGCCATGGAGGCCGAGACGTCGACGACCGCGTGCACCGGCACGCTGGCGCGCTGCCGATGCACGCGCACCAGCCACTCGCCGCGCAAGTCGCGCAGGCTGGCACGCAAATCCAGCCGCCGCGGGTCCGGACGGGCGTACAGGCTCATGTGCGAGACGAATTCCTGTCCCGCACCGAGGCGCGTTCCAGGATGGGCGCCGGGCCGCCAGCCGCCGACGCGGTAGGGAAGCCGGTAGTGGAACTCCTGCGGCGCGCCCATCGCTAGCGCGGCGTCGGGACGCGTTCCAGGATCTGCGCCACGAGCGCGTCGGCGATCTGCGAGCGCCGCAGCTCATAGAGCGGCGTGAAGAACACACGGTGCCCGAGGACCGAGGGCACGATGCTCTGCACATCGTCCGGCACGAGATAGGTACGGCCCGCGAGCCAGGCGACGACGCGCGCGGCGCGGGCGAGCGTCATCATGCCGCGCGGGCTGGCGCCGGCGAGAATCAGCTTGTCCATGTCCACGCCGTCGATGCGCACACCGAAGCGCTGCGGCGACTGGCTCGCGTCCCAGAGGTCCAGCACGTAGCGCTCGAGCGCTTCGCTGGCCTGGATGCTGCGTTGAATCGCGGCGCCGATCCGGTTCAGCTCCTGCCACGGCAGCACGCCGGGTGCGACGCGCTGCAGCAGCTCGTCGACGTCGTGGAAATCCGGGTTGAACACCAGCGAGCGCCGGACTTCCGCATCGACGGGCGTGGGCATGCGCAGCTCGAACATGAAGCGGTCGCGCGCGGCCGACGGCAGCTCGAACGTTTCCTCCTTCTCGACGCGGTTGCGGTCGGCGAACACCAGCATGTGCGGGAAGCGGTATTCGCGGTTGAAGGCCGAGACGGTGCGTTCGGCCATCGCGCGCAGGAGCAGCGACTGCACCTGCGGCCGCGCGCGATTGATCTCGTTGAAGAAGAACGTGACGAGCTGCTCGCCGTGCCGCAGCAGCGGGCCCGGCTCGATGCGCGGCTTGCCCTCCGCATCGACGTAGGTGTGATAGACGAGGTCGGCCGGCATCAGGTCGACCGTGCCTTCGACGCGCTCGAAGCTGCCGCCGATGGCACGCGAGAAGGCGCGCAGGATCGTGGTCTTGCCGATGCCGACGTCGCCTTCGAGCAGTACGTGCCCGCGGGCGAACAGCGCCACACTGATCAGTCGCAGCGTGCCTTGCTGGCCGATCACCGCCTTGGCGACTTCCTCTTCCATGCGCAAGGCGCGGCTGCGCCAGTCCTGCAGTAGTTCTTCGGACGCGATCGAGTGCGCTCCCTCCGGGTCAGCCGCTTGTCAGCACGAGCTTGCCCTTCACTTGCCTCGTCGCCATGAGCTTGAGCGCTTCAGCGGCTTTTGCCAACGGCAGCGTCTGCGAGACATGCGGCTTCAGCTTTCCTTCCGCATGCCAGCGCGCGAGCTGCGCCATGCTTTGCGCGAACTCGCGCGGCTCGCGCCGGGCAAAGTCGCCCCAGAAGACGCCCACCAGCGACGCCCCCTTGAGGAGCGGCAGGTTGAGCGGCAGCTTCGGGATCTCGCCCGCGGCGAAGCCGACGACCAGGTGCCGGCCGCGCCAGGCGAGCGAGCGGAATGCCGGCTCGCTGTAGGCGCCGCCGACCGCATCGTAGACGACGTTCACGCCGCGAGCGTCGGTAAGCGCCTTCACGCGCTCGCGCAGGTCCTCGGCGGCGTAGTCGATCAGCGCGTCGGCGCCGTGCTCGCGGCACACCGCGAGCTTGTCCGCGCTCGAGGCGCAGGCGATGACGCGTGCGCCGAGCGCGCGTCCGATCTCGATCGCGGCTAGCCCGACGCCGCCCGCGGCGCCCAGCACGAGCAGCGTTTCGCCCGCTTGCAGATCGCCGCGGTCGCGCAGCGCATGGTCCGACGTCCCGTAGGTGAGGACGAAAGCCGCCCCGGTGACGAAGTCCATGCTCTTCGGCAGCGGCAGCAGCCGCGTCGCATCGGTCTTCACTTCTTCGGCGAATGCGCCGTAGGTAGTGAATGCCATGACGCGGTCGCCGGGGCGCACGTTGCGCACGTCGGCGCCGACTTCCTTGACCACGCCGGCGAGCTCGCTGCCCGGCGAGAACGGCAGCGGCGGCTTGAACTGGTACTTGTTCTGGATGATCAGCACGTCCGGAAAGTTGAGGCTCGCGGCCTTTACCGAGACGACGACCTCGCCGGGGCCCGGCGTCGGCGAAGGCAGCTCCTCCAGCACGAGCGAATCGGGCGGCCCGTACTGCTTGCAGACAACGGCTTTCATCCACATAGAATGCCACATGGCCCTGCTGACCACGGACGATGGAGTGAGATTGCATTACGAGGAGACGGGCGGCGGCACGCCGATCGTCTTCGTGCACGAGTTCGCCGGCGATAGCCGGAGCTGGGAGCCGCAGGTGCGGCACTTCGCGCGCCGCTATCGCTGCATAACCTACAACGCCCGCGGCTACCCGCCCTCCGACGTGCCCGAGGACGTGGCGCGCTACTCGCAGCAGCGCGCCCGGGACGACATCCTCGCCGTGCTCGAGGCGCTGAAGCTCGAGCGCGCGCACATCGTCGGGCTCTCGATGGGAGCCTTCGCCACGCTGCATTTCGGCATGGCGCACGGCCGGCGCGCGCTCTCGCTCACGGTGGCGGGCGGGGCTTACGGCGCGCATCCGACGCAGCATGCGAAATTCCAGGCCGAGTCGCGGGCCAACGCGGAATTCATCCGCCGCGAAGGGATGGCTAAGTTCGCCGCCACCTACGGCCACGGTCCGACGCGCGTGCAGCTGCAGAACAAGGATCCGCGCGGCTTCGCCGAGTACGCCCGGCAGCTCGCCGAGCACTCGGTGCAGGGCTCCGCGAACACCATGGCCGGCTACCAGGGACGGCGCCCGTCGCTTTACGACTTCGTGGAAGAGCTGAAGCGCATCGACGTGCCGACGCTGCTCATGCTCGGCGATGAGGAAGAGCCGGCACTGGAAGCCAACCTGTTTCTCAAGCGCTGCATCGCGACCGCCGGCCTTGCCGTGCTGCCCTACAGCGGGCACGCGATCAATCTCGAGGAGCCGGCGCTCTTCAACCGGCTGCTGGAGGACTTCCTGCACCAGGTCGAGCTCGGCCGGCCCCTGCGCAGGGACGCGCGCTCGCTCGTGACCTCGATCTACGGCCCGGGAGGGAAGCCTTGAGCGAAGGACGCCTCGTCGCCGAAAAGCGCGGCGCGGTCGGCTGGCTGATCTTCGACCAGCCGGCAAAGCGCAACGCCATCAACGGCGCCATGTGGCGCGCTATCCCGGAGGCGATGGGGCGCTTCGACGCCGACCCGGAGGTCCGCTGCGTGGCGTTCCGCGGCGCGGGCAGCGAGGCGTTCGCCGCCGGGGCCGACATCTCGGAGTTCGAAAACCAGCGCGCGGAGCGCTCCTCGGTCGGCGCGTACGACGACCTCCTCGACCGGGTGCTGCATTCGATCCAGGACTCGCTCAAGCCCAGCGTGGCGATGATCCACGGCTACTGCATGGGCGGCGGCGTCGAGATCGCGCTGGCCTGCGACCTGCGCTACTGCGGCCGCTCGGCGCAGTTCGCCATCCCGGCGGCGAAGCTCGGCCTGGCCTACAACATCGAGGGCCACAAGCGCCTGCTCGAGACGGTCGGCCACGCGCGGGCGCGCGAGATCATGTTCCTCGGCCGGCGCTATCCCGCGGACGAGGCCGAGGCGATCGGGCTCGTGCATCGCGTCGTCGACGACGCAGACCTCGAGCGCCATGTCGGCGAGGTGATCGATGCGCTGTGCCAGAACGCGCCGCTGGCGATCGCCAACAGCAAGACCCTCCTCGAGGAACATGTCAAAGCGTCCGGCAGCCCCGATCCGCTTCGCATGCGCGCCGCCATCGAGCGCTGCGCGACGAGCAGCGATTACATCGAGGGCCGGCGCGCGTTCATGGAGAAGCGCAAGCCCCGCTTCACGGGTCGATGAAAATCCGCGCCATTAAAGTGCGCCCGGTCGTGGCGCCGATGAAGCGGCCGTTGCATACGAGCATCGCCGCGGTGACGAGCGCGGCCCTGCTCCTGGTCGATCTCCAGACCGACCAGGACATCATCGGGCGCTCGTACCTCTTCGGCATAGCGAAGCACCATCTGCCGGCGCTCGCGAAGCTGGTGGAGGCGATGGCCGCGATGCTCGAAGGCGACGAGGTGGCGCCGTTCGACATCGAACGAAAGCTGCGCGCGCGCTATGCGTTGCTCGGCGTGCACAACGTCGTGCTGATCGCCATGTCGGGCATCGACATGGCAGCGTGGGACGCGATTGCGCAATCCCGCCAGGCGCCCCTCGTGCGGCTGCTGGGCGGCAGCCCGCGGCCGATCCCGGCCTACAACTCCAAGGGGCTCGGCATCATGGAGCCGGCACGCGTCGCGCGCGAGGCGGTCGAGCTCGTCGAAGAGGGCTTTCGCGCCGTCAAGCTCAGGCTCGGCCGCGCGGATGCGCGCGCCGATCTCGAAGCGCTGCGCGCGGTGAAGCAGGCGATAGGTGCCGAGGTCGTGCTCATGGTCGACTTCAACCAGGCGCTCGGCGTGGCCGAGGCGATCCGGCGCGGCCGCATGATCGACGAGGAGGGCGGCGTCGCCTGGATCGAGGAGCCGGTGCGGGCGGACGATTTCGCGGGCTGCGCGCGGGTCGCCCGGGAAGTCGCGACGCCGATCCAGATCGGCGAGAACTTCATGGGCCCCGAGCAGATGGCGCAGGCGCTCGCGGCCGGCGCGTGCGACTACGCGATGCCCGATGCCGAGCGCATCGGCGGGGTCACCGGCTGGATGCGCGCCGCCGCGCTGGCGCAGGGCGCCGGCGTGGAGATGTCGAGCCACCTGTTTCCGGAAATCAGCGCACATTTGCTCGCGGTGACGCCGACCGGCCATTGGCTCGAATTCGTCGACTGGGCGGACGCCATCCTCGCCGAGCCGGCGCGCCTCGAGCACGGCAGCGTGGTCATTCCCGATCGCCCGGGAAGCGGCATCGCGTGGGACGAAGCCGCCGTCAAGCGCTACGCTCTCTGACATGTTCACGCGCCACTTCGCGCACTGGCCGCCCGGCTTGCCGCATGCGCTGGAGGTGCCGCGCGTCAGCGTCTACGCGAATCTCGCCGCACGCGCGGCTCAGCATCCGGAAAAGCCGGCGATCGACTACTACGGCACGCGCGTCACGTACGGCGAGCTGAAGCGCGCGGCGGACGCGCTAGCCGGCTTCCTGCAGCGCCGCTGCGGCGTGCGCAAGGGCGACCGCGTGCTGCTCGATCTGCAGAACTGCCCGCAGTTCGTGATCGCCTATTACGCGATCCTGCGCGCCGACGCGGTCGTCGTGCCGGTGAATCCGATGAACCGTCGCGAGGAGCTGCGCCACTACGTCGAGGACTCACAGGCCGCAACCGCCATCGCCGGCCAAGAGGTCTTCGAGCAGATCCAGGGGCTCGAGGGCCTGCGGCACGTCGTCGTCGTTACGTACTCCGACTATCTGCGCGAGCCGACCGACCTGCCCATCCCGCCGTTCGTGCGGGCGCCGCCGCTGGGTCAAGGAATTCCCTGGAAAGAAGCCGTAGCGGCGAAGCTCGTCCCCGCCGAGCACGCTGCAAGCGCTGATGACCTGGCAGTGATGCCCTATACCTCCGGCACGACAGGCAAGCCGAAGGGTTGCATGCATACGCACGAAAGCATCCAGGCGACCACGGTGCCGTACATGCACTGGCGCGGCTCGACCGCCGAGGACATGGTGGTGCTCTCGGCGCTGCCGATGTTCCACGTCACGGGCATGCAGGCCGGCATGAACGCGCCGCTTTATCTCGGCGCGACGATCGTGGTGCTGTCGCGCTGGGACCGTGAGTGCGCGGCCATGCAGATGGAGCGCGCGCGCGTCACGACATGGTCGGGCATCACGACCATGCTCGTCGATTTCCTGTCCAACCCCAATCTCGCCCGGTACGACCTCTCGGCGCTGCGCAACCTCGGCGGCGGCGGCGCGGCGATGCCCGAGGCGCTGGCGCGCAAGCTCGAGGACGTGTTTCACCTGCCCTACATCGAGGGCTATGGGCTCTCCGAGACGATGGCGCCGACGCACATCAATCCGCCGCACCGCCCGAAGCGCCAGTGCGGCGGCATTCCCATCTTCAACACCGACGCGCGCATCCTCGACATCGAGACCGGACGCGAGCTCGGGCCGAACGAGGTGGGCGAGATCGTGGTGCGCGGGCCGCAGGTCTTCAAGGGGTACTGGCGGCAGGAGGCCGCGACGCGCGAGGCCTTCGTCGAGCACGATGGGCAGCGCTTCTTCCGCACCGGCGACCTCGGCTACTACGACGAGGACGGCTACTTCTTCATCACCGATCGCCTGAAGCGCATGATCAACGCCTCGGGCTTCAAGGTCTGGCCCGCGGAAGTCGAGGCGATGCTTTACGCGCACCCGGCTATCCAGGAGGCGTGCGTGATCGGCTCGCCGGACGGCTACCGTGGCGAGACGGTCAAGGCGCTCGTCGTGCCGCGCGCCGGCAGCCACGTGCAGCCCGACCAGATCATCGAGTGGGCGCGCGGCCGCATGGCCGCGTTCAAGGTGCCGCGCATCGTGCAGCTCGTGGAAACGCTGCCGAAGACCGCCACGGGCAAGATCCTGTGGCGCGAACTCCAGGAAAAGGAACGCCGCTCATGAGATATCTGCTTTTGCTCGCCTTCTTCGCCTCGTCGCTCGCCCGGGCGGACGTGAAGATCGAGAACGCCTGGTCGCGCGCGACGCCGCCCGGCGCGAAGATCGGCGTGGGCTACATGACGATCCGCAACCTCTCCGCGGCCGCGGACAAGCTCGTGAGCGTGAGCTCGCCGGCGGCCGAGAAGGTCGAGACGCACGTCACCATCAAGGACGGCGACATCACGCGCATGCGCGAGGTGAAGGGCTACGACATCCCGGCCGGCGGCGCCTTCGAGCTGAAGCCCGGCGGGCCGCACCTCATGCTGGTCAACCTCAAGGCGCCGCTCAAGGAAGGCGAAAGCGTGCCGCTGCTCCTCAGGTTCGAGCACTCGGGAGAAGTGAAGACCGAGCTGCACGTCGAGCCCATGGGCGGCATGCGCGAGGGACACGGCATGCACGGCCGCTAAGGTCTGAAATAGTCGTCCCCGCGAAGGCGGGGATCCCGTTTAGAAAATTAGAAAGCCTGCGCAGAAAGACCTTTCCATGCGCGATTCGACTTCTGGACTCTCTTCTGCGTCGACTAGCGCTTAACGGGGTCCCCGCCTTCGCGGGGACGACAATTCCGCGCTTTTCAGACTTTCCTAGCGCATCAGGATAAGGCGCGCGACCCACCACGCGAGTCCGGCGATGAACGCCGAGCACGGGATGGTGAGGATCCAGGCCCAGACGATGTTGCCGGCGATCCCCCAGCGCACGGCCGAAAACGACTGTGTCGAGCCTACGCCGAGGATGGATCCGGCGATCGTATGGGTTGTGGAAACCGGAATGCCCAAGCCGGTGGCGAGGAACAGCGTCAGCGAGCCCGAGATTTCCGCGCAGAAGCCGCCGACCGGGCGGATCTTGGTAATGCGCTGGCCCATGGTCTTGACGATGCGCCAGCCGCCGAACAGAGTGCCCAGGCCGATCGTCACGTAGCACGCGATGACGACCCAGGCCGGGACGTTGCCTGCGGCCGGCGTATACCCGCCCGTGATGAGCAGCATCCAGATGATGCCGATCGTCTTCTGCGCGTCGTTGCCGCCGTGGCCGAGGCTGTAGAGCGACGACGAGAACAGCTGCAGCCGGCGAAACAGGCGGTCGACGCGGCTCGGCGTCGAATGCGCGAACAGCCACGAGATGCCGAGGAACAGGATCGAGCCGATCACGAAGCCGAGAAGCGGCGAGATGAAGATGAAGGCCACGGTCTTGAGGATGCCCGCGGGGATCAGCGCCCAGGTGCCGGCCTTCGCCACCCCCGCGCCGACCAGCCCGCCGATCAGCGCGTGCGAGGAAGACGAGGGCAGGCCGTAGTGCCAGGTGATGATGTTCCAGGAGATCGCGCCCACCAGGGCGCCGAGCACGACGTAGTGATCGACGATGCCCTGGTCGATGATGCCCTTGCCTACGGTGCTCGCCACGCTGAGGTGGAATACGAAAAGCGCGACGAAATTGAAGAGCGCGGCGATGGCGACCGCCTGGTAGGGCTTCAGCACGCGCGTCGAGACGACCGTGGAGATCGAGTTGGCGGCGTCGTGGAAGCCGTTCATGAAGTCGAAGGCGAGCGCCACCACCACCAGCCCGGCGACGATGCCGAAGCTGAGCTGGTCCTGCATCAGGAGTTTTCCAGGACGATGCCCTCGATGATGTTCGCTACGTCCTCGCAGCGGTCGGTAATCGTCTCGAGCAGGTCGTAGACCACGCGCAGCTTCATGAGCTGCTTGAGATCGTTCTCGTCGCGGAACAGCTTCGACATCGCCGAGCGCATCACGCGGTCGGCGTCGGACTCGAGCCGGTCGATCTCCTCGCACAGCTTGAGGATCGCCGCGGAGCTCTTGACGTTGGTGAGGAGCGCGACCGTGGTCTTCACGCGGTCGCAGCTCTGCTGGCAGATCTCGGCCAGCTGCTTCGCCTCGGGCGTCACGCTGCGCAGGTCGTAGAGCGCGATCGTCTCGGCCACGTCCTGGATCAGGTCCAGGATGTCGTCCATCTTGGTGATCAGCTGGTGGATCTGGTCGCGGTCGAACGGGGTGATGAAGGTGCGGTGCAGCAGCGAGATGCACTCGTGGGTCAGCTTGTCGGCGGCGCGCTCCGCGGCGTCGATGCGCTGCGCATGCGCCTCGAGCTCGTCGAAGCGGCCGAGCATGGCCGCGAGCTCGCGCGCGCCTTCGACGATGCGCTCGGCGTGGGCGTTGAACAGGTCGAAGAAGTTGCCCTCGCGGGGCATCAGGCGTCCGAGCATCGCGGTTCCCCTTTCAAGAGCGGAAGTTCAATCCCAGGCGGCGCAGCGCCTCGACCTGCTTCGCGTCGAAGCCCCAGTCGCGCAGGGCCTGCCCGCCGCCCGCGCCGCGCTCCGGCGGCGGCCGGCGGATCGCGCCCGGCGTGCGCGAGAAGCGCGGCGCCGGGGCGGGCTGCTCGACCTTTCCGACCAATACGTAGCTCTCCCGCGCGCGCGCGTGCGGGTGCTCGCGCGCCTCGCGCCAGCCGAGCACCGGCGCGAAGCAGGCGTCCGAGCCCTCGAAGACCCGGCACCATTCGTCGCGCGTCTTCGCCCGGAAGGCGGCGGCGAAGCGGCGGCGCATCTCCGGCCACTGCGAACGGTCGTGCTGCGGGGGCATGTCCCTCAGCTCCATTCTCGACAGCAGCTCGGCGAAAAATTTCGCTTCTATGGCGCCGATGGCGACGTACTGGCCGTCCTTCGTCTCGTAGACGTCGTACCACGGCGCGCCGGTATCGAGGATGTTCACGCCGCGCTCTTCCGACCAGCTGCCGGCGGCAAGGAAGCCCGAGAACATGGCGGCGAGCGTCGCGGTGCCGTCCACCATCGCGGCGTCGACCACCTGGCCGCGGCCCGAGCGAGCCGCTTCGATGAGCGCGCAGGCGACGCCGAAGCCGAGCAGCATGCCGCCGCCGCCGAAGTCGCCGATCAGGTTGAGCGGCGGCACCGGGCGCTCGCCCTTGCGGCCGAAGGCTTGCAGCACGCCGGCGAGCGCGATGTAGTCGATGTCGTGGCCGGCGCGCGGCGCGAGCGGCCCCTCCTGGCCCCAGCCGGTCATGCGGCCGTAGACGAGGCGCGGATTGGTCTTCAGCGCGTTGTCGGGGCCGAGGCCGAGCCTCTCCATGACCCCGGGGCGGAAGCCTTCGATCAGCACGTCGGCGCGCGCAAGCAAATCTAAAACGACTTGTTTGGCACGGGTGTCCTTTAGGTCGATAGTTACGGACCTCTTGCCGCGCATCATCACGTCGTACCAGCGCTCGCGCTCGAGGCCGAGCCCCGATTCGCCCGCGCGATCGACGACCAGGACGTCGGCCCCCATGTCGGCGAGCAGCATCCCGGCGAACGGCGCCGGACCGATCGCCTCGAA
>CAYZFN010000028.1:0-9123 GCA_964477695.1 uncultured Enterobacteriaceae bacterium
AGCCCTGGACGCTCGACAAGGTCTACGCCTTCTTCCCGCAGCTCAGGGAGCGCAGCCATCACTACGGCAACCAGCTCTCCGGCGGCGAGCAGCAGATGCTCGCCATCGGCCGCGCCCTCATGACCAACCCGCGCCTCATGATCCTCGACGAGGCCACCGAGGGCCTCGCTCCCCGGATCCGCGCGGAAATCTTCGACTCGATCATCCGCCTCAAGAGCTCCGGCCTCGCGCTCCTCCTCATCGACAAGGACGTGCGCGCCCTCACCCGCATCGCCGACCGGCATTACGTCCTGGAGAAAGGCAAGGTCGTGTGGAGCGGCGACTCCGCCGAGCTCGCCTCGAAGGCCGATCTCCAGCACCGCTACCTGGGGGTCTAGAGCGCTAATATGGCGCCATGATCAGCGCCGAGCAGAACGAGCTGATGACGCGCATCGGGCCCGGCGCGCCCGCCGGCAAGCTGCTGCGCAACTACTGGCAGCCCGCGGCGCTTGCCGACGAGATGCAGGGCGAGCGGCCGGTGAAGGCGGTTCGCACCTTCGGCGAAGACCTCGTCCTGTACAGGGCACAAGACCAATACCGCCTCATCCAGCGTCACTGTCCTCACCGCGGCGCGGATCTCGCCTTCGGCAGGATCGAGCGCGACGGCCTGCGCTGCTCGTTCCACGGCTGGAAATTCGACGGCGCGGGGAAATGCGTCGAGACCCCCGCCGAGCCGGAAGGAAGCCGTTTGTGCGAGCACATCAGGACCGCCTCGTATCCCGTGGTCGAGAAGAGCGGCATCCTGTTCGCCTACCTTGGCGAAGGCGAGGCGCCCGCGTTCCCGCACTTCGATGCCTTCATCGCGCCGCCCGAGTACACGTTCGCGTTCAAGGGCTACTGGGACTGCAACTGGCTGCAGGCGCTCGAAGTGGGCATCGACCCGGCGCACGCCTCGTGGCTGCACAAGTTCTTCGAGGACGAGGATCCGGCGGCGAACTACGGACGGCAGTTCCGGGGCACGCCTTCCGACAGCGACCTGCCGATCAGCAAGGTGCTGCGCGAGTTCGACCGCCCGGAGATCCGCGTCGAGCGCACCGACTACGGCATGCGCCTGCACACGCTGCGGCGCATCAGCGAAGCCCACACGCACATCCGCGTCACCAACATCCTTTTTCCGCAGGCGTTCGTGATCCCGATGAACGCCGAGATGACGATCTCGCAGTGGCACGTGCCGGTCGACGACGGCGGCTGCTACTGGTACTCGATCTTCACCAGCTTCGGCGCGAAGGTCGACAAGGACACCATGCGCAATCAGCGCCTGAAGACCTATCCGGCGCCCGATTACAAGCCGGTTTTCGGCAGGCAGAACGGCTGGGGCTTCAGCGCCGAGGAGCAGGCGGCGAAGACCTTCACCGGCATGGGCTTCGACATCAACATCCACGACCAGTGGGCCTGCGAGTCGCAGGGCCGCATCGCCGATCGCACGCGCGAGAACCTCGGCACGACCGACAAGGGCATCGCGCTCTACCGGCGGCTGCTGGTCGACGCGATCAACCGCAACGAGAAAGGCGAACGGCCGATGATGGTGCTCGACGCGGAGAAGGCGAAGCAGATCCAGGGCCCGCCGGCGATCGACGGGATCGGACCCACGCCGCGCATGGACGAGTACTGGAAAGAGGCCGACGCGAAGCGCCGTAGCCAAGCGGCTTGGGCGGCGTGAATGTCCTAAAGGAAATCGAAACTCGCGGACTGAAAGCAGTCCGTTTCTCGTTCGCCGACCAGCACGGCGTGCTGCGCGGCAAGACGCTCGCCGCGGCGGAGGTCAAGGGCGCGCTCGAGCGCGGCGTCACCGTGACGAGCACGCTGCTCCTCAAGGACACCTCGCACCGCACGGTCTTTCCGGCATTCACGCCGGGCGGAGGTGTCGGCATGCCCGAGCTGCAAGGCGCGGCCGACGTGCTGATGATTCCCGACGTCTCGACATTCAAGGTCCTTCCGTGGGCAGCGGACACCGGCTGGGTGCTGTGCGACCTGACGCTTCAAGATGGACGGCCCGTGCCGTACGACTCGCGCGCGGTGCTGAAGCGGGCGCTCGAGAAGCTGGACTACGAGTTCATCGCCGGCCTGGAAGTCGAGTTCCACGTCTTCAAGATCGTCGCCGAGCGGCTGGAGCCGGCAGATTCAGGGCAGCCCGGCACCCCGCCTGAAGTGCAATTGCTGACGAGCGGGTACCAGTACCTGACCGAGCAGCGCTACGACCTCATCGACCCGGTCGTCGAGATCCTGCGAAAGAACCTCGAGCAGCTCGCGCTGCCGCTGCGTTCTTTCGAAGTCGAGTTCGGGCCGAGCCAGTTCGAGTTCACGCTCGCCCCGCTTGCCGGGTTGCAGGCCGCGGACGCCATGGTGCTCTTGCGCAGCGCGGTGAAGCAGATCGCGCGCCGCCACGGCTATCACGCGACATTCATGTGCCGGCCGAAGCTGCCGAACGTCATGTCGAGCGGCTGGCACCTGCACCAGTCGCTCGCCAAGGCCGGCCGCAATGCGTTCACGTCGGAGCGCGAAGATCTCTCCGACGTAGGCAAGCAGTGGCTGGCCGGCCTCCTCGCTCATGCGCGCGCCTGCTGCGCGCTCGCTACGCCGACGCTGAACGGCTACAAGCGCTACCGGCCCTATTCGCTCGCCCCCGACCGCGTGGTGTGGGGCAAAGAGAACCGCGGCGCGCTGCTGCGCGTGGTCGGCGGTCCGGGCAACCCGGCAACACGCATCGAGAACCGCATCGGCGAGCCGGCGGCGAATCCGTACCTTTACTTCGCGTCCCAGGTCCATGCCGGCCGCGACGGCATGGCGCGGCGTCTGCCGCTGCCGCCTTCGGCCGACACCCCGTACGAAGCCAAGGCGGAGCCTCTGCCGCATACCCTTTCGCAGGCGCTGGAAGCGCTGCGCGCCAACACCGTGCTGCGCGAAGGGCTGGGCGAGAGCTTCGTCGACTACTACTGCCGCATCAAGGAAGCCGAGATCGCACGCTGCAACCTCGAGGTGAGCGACTGGGAGCATCGCGAGTATTTCGACTTGTTCTGACGAGCAGGCACCATTCTGGCAAATAATGGTGGTCTGTCCCTGATTCGTCTTCCAGCGAGGAACCCATGGAAAAGCGCACTCTCGGCAAGAGCGGCATAGAAGTCTCCGCGATCAGCCTGGGCCTGATGTCGATGTCGGGCATCTACGGCAACGCCAACGACGAGGAGTCGATCCGCGTCATCCACTACGCGCTGGACAAGGGCATCAACTTCCTCGACTCCTCCGACATGTACGGCTGGGGCCACAACGAGGAGCTGCTCGGCAAGGCGCTGCGGGGCCGGCGCGCCGGCGTCGTCGTGGCGACCAAGTTCGGGCAGACCAAGGGCGCCGACGGCAAGCAGGGCGTGGACGGCAGTTCGCAATACGTGCTGCGCGCCTGCGAGGCGAGCCTGAAGCGCCTCGGCATCGACGTCATCGACCTTTACTACCAGCACCGCGTGGATCCGAACGTGCCGATCGAGGAGACGGTCGGCGCCATGAAGCGCCTGGTCGACGCGGGCAAGGTGCGCGCGCTCGGGCTCTCGGAGGCGGCGCCCGCGACGATCCGCCGCGCGCACAAGATCCATCCGATCGCGGCGGTGCAGAACGAGTATTCGCTCCTTTACCGCAAGGAAGGCGAGGAGACGCTCGGCGCGACGCGCGAGCTCGGCATCTCGCTGGTCGCCTATGCGCCGCTCGGGCGCTCCATGCTGACCGGCTCGGTCAAGGGCAAGGCGGATCTCCCGGAAGGCGACCGGCGCCTCGCGCATCCGCGCTTCCAGGGCGAAGCGCTCGACAAGAACGTGAAGATCGTCAAGCGGCTCGAGGAGATCGCGGTGGAGAAGAAGTGCACTCCGGCGCAGCTCGTGCTCGCGTGGCTGCTCGCGCAGGGCAAGGACATCGTCCCGATCCCCGGCACCAAGCGCAAGCAGCGCGTCGACGAAAACCTCGCCGCGCTCGACGTGAAGCTCTCGGCACAGGACGTGAAGCGCATCTCGGAAGTCGCGCCTGTCGGCGCCGGCGCCGGGCTGCGCTATCCGGCGGACGGCCTGAAGAAAGTCTATCTGTAGGAGTGACCGCCTACGACGGCGGGCGCTGGCTGCTGCTCGCCACGCTCTGGTCGGTGCAGTACATCCTGATGCGCATCTCGGTGCCGGTGTTCGGCACTACGCTCGTCGCCGAGTCGCGCGCGCTCTTCTCGGTCCTCTTTCTCGTTCCCTGGACCCTGCTCGTCGCGCGCCAGGCGATCGCCCTGCGCGCGCATTGGCGCGACCACCTCGCGGTCAGCCTGGTGAACAACGTGCTGCCCTTCGTCTGCTACGCGTGGGCGGCGACCGCGCTGCCGGCCAGCTACCTCGCGGTGATGAACGGCATGGTGCCGCTGTGGAGCGGCGTCATCGCCGCGCCGGTCCTGCACGAACGGTTGGGCGCGCGCCGCATCGCCGGCTTCCTGCTAGGCATCTGCGGCGTGGCGCTGATCGTCAACCTGGGGCCGGTCGAGCTTGGCGTACGCACGGCACTCGCCGCGCTCGCCGGCATTGCCGGCGCCTTCTTCTGGGGCTGGGCGGGAGTGGTAATCCGCCAGCGCACCGGCCGCGTTCCGCCCCTGCCGCTCGCGGCCGGCTCGATCGTGTTCGCGACGCTGCTGCTTTCGCCCGCCTGGGCCACCGTTCCGCCGCCGGTCGTCTGGAGGGCGGATGCGGTCGTTGCCCTCGTAGCGCTCGGCGCGCTCTGCAGCGGCGTCGCCTACCTGCCCTTCTTTACGCTCGTGCGGGACATCGGCCCGACGCGCACGCTCACCGTCGGGCTTGCCGTCCCCGCGCTCGGCATCCTGTGGGGCTGGCTGTTTCTCGACGAGCGCGTCACCCTCAGCATGCTCGCCGGCACGGCGCTCGTGCTCGCGGCGCTCGTGCTGGTGCTCAAGCCGCGCTAGCGGTGGTCAGAAATTCATGACCTGGATGAGCTTGCACTCGGCCACACCGGCCTTGCCGGTCGCCTCGTCGACTTCCTTGAGATCGGAGCGCGCGGTCATGAGGCCCATCTTTACCTCTTGCCAGAGGAAGTAGTTGCGGCCGGCTACCGCGTTCACGTTCACGGACGAATCGTTCTCGGTCTTCGAGATCACCGTGTGCGCACCGGGCGCCACCTCGACCACGAGGTAGGTCTTGGACGCCGTGTCGCCGACCGCCTTGCCGTCCAGCACTATCGGCATCTTGAGCGCGGCGCCGAAGGTCTCGTTGCGATACACGTAGATGTTCGCCTTGCCCGGCTTGACGGCAAAGCTCTTCGCCGCTGTGTCCTGCTCCGGCGAAGCCATCTGTACGGATGCGCAGCCGCCCGCCAGGACGGCGGTCGCCAACGCACACACAATCAATGTTCTTTTCAGCATGGTCTCTCCCTTTGTTGTTCGAATCTGGCTTAGTTTACCGAATTGACTTAGCTCATGCTTTCTCTTCGCCGGCACGCTACGCTGGCGCGGTTGCACCAACAATCAGGGAGGAAACCTTGGAAGCGAACTTCAGTCAGGTAACCGCGACGGCGATCGATCTCGGCATGCGCTTCGGCCCGAAGGTGCTGGTCGCGCTGCTCATGCTCGCCGCGGGCTATGCGGCAGGCCGGTGGGCCGGTACGGCGATGCAGCGCATGCTCGTGCGCCTGCACCTCGAGGCGGCGGCGGTCGGGCTCGCGGCGCGCGCGACGCGCATTTTCGTCATCGCGCTCTTTGCCGTCATGGCGCTCCAGAACCTCGGCGTGGAGCTCCTGCCGCTGATCGCGGGCCTCGGCCTTGCCGGCGCCGGCGTAGCGCTCGCCATGCAGGGCGTGCTGCGCAACGTGGTCGCCGGGCTGACGATCGTGTTCACCCGTCCGTTCCGGATCGGCGACTACATCGCCATCGTGAAGGAGGAAGGCCAGGTGCTCGAGATCGGCATCTTCAGCACGATACTGGGCCACGCCGACCGCTCGCAGGTCGTGATTCCCAATCGGCTGATCGTCGGCGAGATCCTGCACAACTACGGCACGATCCGGCAGCTCTCGCTCGAGGTCGCCGTCTCCTACGACGCTGCACTCGACAAGGCGGTCAGAGCCGTGGAGGACGTGCTGCGCGCCAACCCACGCGTGCTGCGCGACCCGGCGCCCGCCGTCGGCGTCGCGCGTCTCGCCGACTCGGGAGTGATGATCGCGCTCGGTCCCTGGACGAGCGTGACCGACTACGGCGCCGCGGGCAGCGAGATCAACCGCGCGATCCTCGATTCGTTCCGCGAGCGCGGCATCGCCCTGCCGCCGTCGCCGCGCGAGCTGCGGCTCGTCGCGCCGGCGGTGGCGCAGGCGGCGGTGCGCTCGAGCGCCTCGGCCGCCTAGGGCGCGAAGCGCGGATGCACGGCGCCGTGAGGCATCGGGTGCATCTCGAAGCGAAAGCCGAGCCGATCCTCGATCACCGGGTCGTGCTCGAGCATGGCGCGCGCGCTCGCCTCGTCCTCGGCCTCCAGGATCAGCATGCCGTAGGTGCCCGCGGGATCGGCCACCGGGCCGAACGCCACCACGCCGCCCTTCTCCATCGACGAGCGCCAGTACGCGACGTGGCGCTGCATGGCCTGCGCCTCGGACTGCGTCATGTCCCGCGGAAATGTGGGGCGCGGGCCCTGCAGCTTGCAGAAGAACGTCTTCATGCCGCCGACATTGAGGCCGCGGCTTTGCGCTTCGGCATCAGCCAGGCCAGCACGCCGGCGATGATCAGGAGCCCCGGCACGTCGCCCACCAGGTGACCCGCGTGGTGGGAATCGCTGAGCGCCTGAAGGCCCATGATGAGCGCATGCACCACGCTCGACCATACCGTGAACCAGATCAGGCTCGCGTGCGCCATCGGCTCGCGCGAAGCGAGGATCAGGAACACGCCGAGCGTCGCGTAGACGCCGAGGATCATCTCGAGGTAGAGCGAGCGGCCCGGGCCGTGCCACTGCCAGCCCGAAGGCCAGACCTGGCCGAGCGTCCAGATGCCGAAGATGAAGGTCAGGCCGACCACGATGAGAACGATGCGCAGGTACTTCATGCGGTCCGTTTCGGTCACGTTTTTCCCCCTTAAGTACGACGTTGGCGACCGCAGCGCTGCGGCCGCGCCGCTACTCTACTCTCTACTCCTGGGGCTTGCCCTCGGCCTGCGCCAGGCGCTTGCGCAGCATGCGCTCCTCGTTCCAGCGCTCGGTGTCGTCGCGCACCAGCGCGACTATGCCTTCGACGTGGCGCTCCGACGAGAGGACGAGGCCGACGGTGAACGCGATCGAAAGCGGCCGGCCATCCTTGCGCAGCGCCGGGACGCGCAGCACTTGCGCGCCGCCGTAGCGCGTAACGCCCGAGCGCATGACCTCGCGGTAGCCCTGCCAGTGGCGATCGCGAAAACGCTCGGGGATGATCAGGTCGAGGGACCGGCCGACCGCCTCGCTTGTCGAAAAGCCGAACAGGCGCTCGGCCGCAGGATTCCACAGCGTGATGCGGCCTTCCGCATCGGCAGCGACGATGGCATCGCCGACAGCCTGGACGACCCGCTCCGCGTCCATCACCCCTCGACGGGAAGAACGGTGACGCGGTACTCGTGCGCCAGCTTGCGCTTGCGCACTGGATCCTCCAGTTCCATGCGGAAGACCTTCGCTGGCCGTATGCCACCCTTTGCGGCCAGCGTGCCGCCGAACATGGCCCAGCCGGGCTTGAGCCCGAAGCGCGAAAGCAAATCTTCGGGCGAGCGCATCGCCGTGACGGCGCCTTCCTGGTAGAGCTCGCCGTCCGCCCACGAGCGCAGGACCAGCTTTTCCCAATGCGGTTTCACGTCCTCGTAGCGCCAGGACTCGCGCGAGACCGGCTTCGCGCAGAGCTGCTTGGAAAGCGACACGCCGATCGTTTCAGCCTTGCGGTCGGTGTGGTCGGAGCCCACAGCGACGAGCAGCGTGGAATCCCTGTTGATGAGGACAAATTCGACCTCGCCGCTGGTATCGCCGCCCGAGACCTGGATGTCCTCGGCGTGCGTGAAGAGGCTGGCAGCCACGCGGTAGAAGATGGGCGTGGTCTTCGGCGGCTTGACGCCGATCTCCTCGAGCTCGCGGATGTGCTTGCGCAGCGCCGTCTCGTCGCGGCCGGTCCAGCCCGCGATGACCAGCTCGCTGACCTGCGTCATTTGGCGACGCTCTCGGCGAGCCGGGAAAACGTGGTCTGTCCCTGGCTGGCCGGCGGCACGTCATAGCGCGCGAGGGCGTCCTCGACCACCTTGTGGAAATGCTCCCAGGGCGCCTCGCGGAAGTTGTGGTTGCGCACGATGAACGACGCGCCGGCGTAGAACTTCTCGTACTGGAGGTGCCGGCCGGCGAACTCCGAGCCGATCAGGTCCCAGGCGAGCTTGTACAGCTTCATTCGTTCCAGCGCCGCGAGCTGCGGCGTCTGCCAGTACCGCTCGAACTGCTCGCGCAGCTTCGCGTCCTGCATGACGGTGACGTCGGCCGGCATCTGGAAGATGCCGCCGCCGCACAGCTCGCGCAGCGCCTCGATGATCGAGGAATGGCTCTCGGTGCACCAGTTGAGCGCCGCGTACATGTAGCGCCGGTTGAAGGTCTTCCAGCCCTGCGAGTCGCCTCCAGGCCAGTCCTCGGCGTCCTGGATCTGGCCGGCGATCATGCCGCCGAGCGCGGCTTCCAGCGCCGCGAACCGTCCCAGAACTTCCCTGACGGCGGGAACCTCATTGGCGCCGGAGGCCTCGGCGATCTTGCTCGCCAGCCCGACGATCAGCTGCATCTTGGCGTGGAAGCGCACGTTCGACTGGTGGTTGCCGTAGCAGTGTCCCGGCGTCTTGATGTAGACCTCGCGCGCGAGCAGCGCGTCCATGTGCACGAAGACCCGCTCCCAGGGCACCTTCACGTTCTCGCACATCACCATCGAGTCGGTCTCGTCGAAGCGCCAGGCGAGGGGATTGTCGAACTCGGAGGTCGCGTGCAGCTCGAAAGGCTTGCGCGACCAGAGCGTCACGCCCGGCGCGTTGACCGGAACCGCGCACGTGATCGACTCCGCAAGCTGGTTCGGCGCGAGCGGAATCAGGTTGCCGATCCA
>CAYZFN010000029.1:0-8156 GCA_964477695.1 uncultured Enterobacteriaceae bacterium
CGCAAGTCAAGGGCGTCGGCGGCGTGTGGAAGGACCTCACCGACAACGTGAACTCGATGGCCGCCAACCTGACGAGCCAGGTGCGCGGCATCGCGGCCGTCATGGACGCGGTGGCGAGCGGCGATCTCAGCCGCAAGCTCAGCGTCGAGGCGAAGGGCGAGGTGGCGGCGCTCGCCGACACGATCAACGGCATGATCGACACGCTCGCCACGTTCGCCGAGCAGGTGACCAACGTGGCGCGCGAAGTGGGCAGCGAAGGCATGCTTGGCGGACAGGCGCGCGTGCCGGGCGCCGCCGGCACGTGGCGCGACCTCACGGACAACGTGAACCGCCTCGCCGCCAACCTCACGGCGCAGGTGCGCGCGATCGCCGAGGTCGCCACGGCGGTGACCAAGGGCGACCTGACGCGCTCGATCACGGTGGAAGCGCAGGGCGAAGTCGCCTCGTTGAAGGACAACATCAACGAGATGATTCGCAACCTGAAGGACACCACGCGCAAGAACACCGAGCAGGACTGGCTTAAGACGCACCTGGCGCGGTTCACCCGCATGCTGCAGGGGCACCGCGACCTGGTCACGGTTTCGCGCCTGATTCTTTCCGAGCTGACGCCGCTCGTTAACGCGCAGCAGGCCGCGTTCTACGTCGCCGACCACCGCAGCGGCGACTCGACGCTGGAGCTGCTCGCCGGCTACGCGCAGCGGCACTCGAAGAGCCTGCCGCGCAAGATCGCCTTCGGCGAAGGGCTGGTCGGCCAGTGCGCGTTCGAGAAGAAGCGCATCGTGCTGAACAGCGCGCCGTCGGACTACATCCGCATCAGCTCGGCGCTCGGCTCGGGCGCGCCGGTCAACATCGTCATCCTGCCGGTGCTGTTCGAGGGCCAGGTGAAGGCGGTGATCGAGCTCGCCTCGTTCTCCCGGTTCAGCGAGATCCACCAGACCTTCCTTGACCAGCTGACCGAGTCGATCGGCGTGGTGCTGCACACCATCGCGGCCAACATGCAGACCGAGTACCTGCTGCACCAGTCCCAATCGTTGACAGCGGAGTTGCAAGCGCAGCAGGAGGAGCTGAAGAAGACCAACGACCGCCTGGAGCAGCAGGCGCTGAACCTGCAGAAGTCGGAAGCGCTGCTGAAGTCCAAGCAGGAGGAGCTGCGCGCCGCGAACGAGCAGCTGCAGGAGAAGGCGCGCCAGCTGTCCGAGCAGATGCACCAGGTGGAGTTCAAGAACCGCGAGATCGAGCAGGCGCGCGCCGCGCTGGAGGAAAAGGCCGAGCAGCTGTCCTTGTCTTCCCGATATAAGTCCGAATTTCTCGCCAACATGTCCCACGAGCTGAGGACGCCGCTCAACAGCCTGCTCATCCTTGCGCGGCTGCTCGCCGACAACGTCGGCGGCAACCTCACGCCGAAGCAGGTCGAGTTCGCGCGCACCATCCACTCGTCGGGCGCCGAGCTGCTCGCGCTGATCAACGACATCCTGGATCTGGCGAAGATCGAGTCCGGCACGGTGACGCTCAACATCGCCGACGAGCGCTTCGCCGACCTCGGCGACTACGTCGAGCGCACGTTCCGCCAGATCGCCACCGACAAGGACCTGCAGTTCGGCGTGCAGATCGATGCGTCGCTGCCCGAAACGCTGGAGAGCGACGGCAAGCGGCTGCAGCAGATCATCACCAACCTGCTGTCGAATGCCTTCAAGTTCACGAGCCGCGGCGCGGTGACGCTGAAGGTCGAGCCGGCCGCCGCCGGCTGGAGCGCCGGCCATGCCGTGCTCTCGCAGGCCGAGCAGGTGGTGGCGTTCTCGGTCGTCGACACCGGCATCGGCATCCCGGCCAACAAGCAGCGGCTCATCTTCGAGGCGTTCCAGCAGGCCGACGGCACGACCAGCCGCGAGTACGGCGGCACCGGTCTCGGCCTTTCGATCAGCCGCGAGCTGGCGCGCCTGCTGGGCGGCGAGATCCGCGTGCAGAGCGTGCCGGGGCAGGGCAGCACCTTCACGCTGTTCCTGCCGCTCGAGTACCAGCCGGTCGGCCAGCCGGCGGGCGAAGTGCGCATCTACCCGGTCGCCGAGGCGCGCGAAGCTCCGGCGCCGCGGCCGGAGAGCAGGACGGCGGAAAGCGCCGAGCCGCCCCGCGCGGGCGACGAAGGCCCGGCCGAGCTCGCCGGAAGGCGCGTGCTGGTCGTCGATGACGACATCCGCAACGTGTTCGCGTTGACTTCGGCGCTCGAGGCGCACGGCCTGCGCGTCATGCACGCCGAGAGCGGCAAGGAGGCGATCGATCTGCTCAAGCGCACCGACGACGTCGACGTGGTGCTGATGGACGTGATGATGCCGGGGCTCGACGGCCTCGACACCATGCGCATCATCCGCAAGCTCGAGGGCTACCGCGACCTGCCGATCATCGCGGTCACCGCGAAGGCGATGATCGGCGATCGCGAGAAGTGCATGGAGGCCGGCGCCAGCGACTACGTCGCGAAGCCGGTCAACATCGACGTGCTGGTCGCCACGCTGACGCGGCTGCTGCCCGTCCATGGATGACAAGTTCGAAGCGCTGCTCGAGACGCTCGCCGGCCTCGCCGCGGCGAACGTGGTGCTGGTCGAGACGCTGCACGAGCACCATGTGCTCGACAAGACGCACTTCGCCCATGCCTTCGCGCGCGCGCTCGACGGCCTCGCGCCGGAGCACCGCGGCGGCATGATCGAGCAGACGCTGCAGAACCTGCGCGACCGGTGCATGAACCTGCGCCCGGGCGAAGGCGACGCCCGCGAGTGGCTGCGGCGGCTGCTCGCGGACGCGGCGCGAGCCAAGTAAGGCTATTCGACTTTCTTCAGCCAGGTCGGGCGACGGAACTCGCCCATCAGCGTTCCTGCGGCGACTTCGCGTCCTTCCTGGTCGAACAGGATCTCGCGGTTGCCCTTCATGAGCGGGTTGCCGGCGATCACCAGGCGCAATCGGCCGCCGTCGCACTCGAACTGCAACGTGAGGCCGCTCGCCATGTCCTCGATGATCTGCTCTCTCACCCGGCAAAGTTCGCCGTTCGGCTTGAGCGGCATGCTGACCTCCGGAAAAGTTTTTCCATGGCGGAGTTCTGCAACCGCTATGCCACGCCCGGGCGAGCGGCTAAGCGACTGAAAACGTTTTGCGTTTCCCGCGCTGTCGAATCCATCCGACATGTAGCGCGACAGGCTGGCTACAATCGCTCTTACATCGAGGCGGAGGCAACATCATGTCGATCAGCTCGTCGATCAGTTCGGGCAGTCTGCCTTTCACCGAGTCGCTCGTGCGCGCCGCGCCGGACGCGGCGGGCGTGTTCGCGCTGTGGCAGGGGGGCGGCATCGTGTACTACGGCAGGGCGGAAGAGATCCGGCGCGCGCTCGGCGAGCACTTCGCGGCGCGCACGATCAGCGCGCAGCGCGTGTCCGGATGCAGCTGGGAAATCGCGCCCGACCCAGAGGCGCGCTATCGCGAGCTGATGCGCGAGTACGCATCCGCGCACGGCTACCTGCCGCTGTGGAACGATCCGCGGCGGCTGCCCACCGCTTAGGAACAGTCTTTCGCCAAAGAAGGTCGAGCAACGCAGCAGATCGGGCGCGAAAAGCAGGCGCCTGATAGGCTAGACCCGTGATAGTTGTGGCCACCGATTTCTCGCAGGATGCGGGCCACGCGTTGCGGCGAGCCACGCTCGTTGCGAGGCGACAAGGCGAACCGCTGGAAGTCCTCCATGTAGTCAGCCGGCCCTCACTCGATGCGTTGCGCGATGGGCTCGCCGGCCGCGCCTCGCTAGACGGGCCGCGCCGCGGAGCCTCACGCTCCGCCGGATACATCGGAAACCCCTGAATCCTTTCGGTCGCGGTACAGGGCGGCGCGCACCAGGAGCACGTAGGTCACCGGTGTGTTGATGGTCATCAGGATGGCGATCACGATCTCGTGGATCACTGGGCGCGACTGTAGGGCGGTGAAATACACGATCGAGCCGGCGAGGACGAGCGCGGTGCCGAGGGTCGTGCCCATGGTGGGCGGGTGCGCGCGTTCATAGAAAGTGCCTAGGCGAAGTAGCCCGAGCGATCCGACGAAGGAGCAGGCTGCGCCGGCGAGGACCAGGAGCACCGCGACGGTTTCGCTCACTCGATCACCTCGCCGCGCAGCAGGAACTTGGCGAGCGCCGCCGTGGAAACGAAACCGACTATGGCGATCACCAGCGCTGCGTCGAAGTAGACGGTCGTCGCCTCGCGAATGCCGAGGGTAATGGCGAGCAGCATCGCGTTCACGTATAGCGTGTCGAGCGCGAGCACGCGGTCCTGCGCGTGCGGACCGGCGAGCAGACGAACCAGGGCAAAGAGCATCGCCAGGCCGAGGAGAATTTGCGCGGCGGGGAGAACGCTGTGAAGAAGGCTCATGGGAAGATCTCCAGCAGGCGGCGCTCGTAGCGCGCCTTGAAGTCGCGGATCCACGCCGCTTCGTCGACGAGGTCGAGGACGTGGATGGTGACCGCGTTGCGCTGTGCGTCGTAGCGCGCCCAGCTCGTGCCGGGGGTGGCGGTGATGATGCAAGCGAGCACCGCGAGTCCGCGCGGGTCGCGCAGCTCGAGCGGCAGGGTTAGAAAACCGGCGGCGCGCTGCGCGCGATGCAGGCCGAGGACGATACGCGCGACGGCGAGGTTCGAGCGCACGACGTCGTCGGCGAAAAGTGCCAGCAGTTCGAGCATCGCGCGCAGGCGAAAGCGTGGCTGTTCTGCCGGCATCCGCAGCCGCCGGTACGCGACCGTGGCGGCTGCGGCGATGGCGAGGCCGATCAGGAGGTCCGTGGCGGCGAGCGACTGCTCGAGGAGCAGCCATAGCGCGAGCAGGGCGACGAAGAGCTTCATCGCCCGAGCACCGTGTCGATGTAGCCGTGCGGCGCATGCAGCGCCTGCGCGGCTTGCTGGAGGTATTGCATGGCCGGCCCGGCCGCGACGGTGAGCGCGAGGCAGAGCGCAAGCAGCATCACGATCGGGGCCATCTCGATCACGCGCACACGCGGCATGCTGCGCTCCTCGGCGCCCCAGAAAATGCGCACCCCGGCGCGAGCCATGGCCATAAGCGAGGCGAGTCCCGAGAGGATGAGCAGCGCAAGCAGCGTCCAGGCCGGTGCGCCGATCGGATCGGGAGCGAGCAGCGCCGAGAGCAGCGCGAATTTGGCAACGAACCCAGGCAGCGGCGGCAGCCCAGCGACCACCAGCGCGCAAGCGGCGAAGCTTAGCCCGAGGAGCGCCAGGGTGGCCGGGATGGCCATGCCGACCTCCTCCTCCGGCTCGTCTTCGCGATCGAGACCGAAAGCCTCGGCAGTGACAGCAAGCACATCGGCGCCCGGCGCACGCGAGCGCTGCACCAACTCGATCAGGAGGAACAACGCGGCTATGCCGAGCGTCGAGGCGACGAGGTAAAAGAGCGCCGCGCCGGCTGCGGCCGCGCTGCCGACGCCGATCGCCGCCAGCAGCGTGCCCGAGGAGGCGAGCAGGCTGAAGCCGGCGAGCCGGCCAAGGTCCTGCGCAGCGAGCGTGCCGGCGATGGCGAAGCCAAGCGTCGCCATGCCGCCCCAGGCGAGCAGCTCGGCGCCCTCGCCGCCGTTGAAGAACAGCAGCCAGAGGCGCAGCACCGCGTACACGCCGAGCTTGCTCAGGATCGAGAACAGCGCTGCCGCGGGCGGGCTCGCCGCGGCGTAGCTTGCAGGCAGCCAGAAGCCGAGCGGCCACATGCCCGCCTTGACGAGGAAGGCGATGGCGAGCACGGCCGCGCCGGCCTCGACGAGCGAGCGGTCGCCCGGCTCGATCGCCGGAATACGCAGCGCGAGGTCCGCCATGTTGAGCGTGCCGGTGACGCCGTAGATGAGACTCACGCCGACGAGGAAGAAAAGCGACGCGGTGAGGTTGACGACGATGTAGTGCAGGCTCGCGCGCACACGCGCCGCACCGCCGCCGTAAAGGGCGAGACCGTAGGAGGCGGCGAGCAACAGCTCGAAGAACACGAACAGGTTGAAGAGGTCGCCGGTGAGAAATGCGCCGTCGAGCCCCATGAGCAGAAACTGTACCTCTGCATGGAAGCTCGGCCCGGCGCGCTGCCAGCGCGCGAGCGAGAAGAGGGTCGCCGCGAGTCCGAGCACGGCGGCTAGCAGCACCATTGCCACGGAGAGGCGGTCGGCTACGAGCACAATGCCGAAGGGGGCCGGCCAGTCGCCCAATGCATAGACGCGCGCCGCGCCGCCGAGCGCGAGCAGGCCAGCCCCGATGGCGAGCAGCGCGACAAGCGAGGCAAGGCTGAGCGCCGCCTTCAGTGCATGGCGACGCTCGTCGATGAGCACGATCAACGCACCGACGGCGAGCGGCAGCACGACCGGCAGGACCACGAGGTGGTCGGCGGCGCTCATTCCTCCTCCTCCTCGCGTCCGTCGACGTGGTCCGTGCCGGTGAGGCCGCGCGCCGCGAGCACCACGACCAGAAGGAGGGCCGTGGTCGCGAAGCTGATGACGATCGCCGTGAGCACAAGCGCCTGCGGCAGCGGGTCAGCGAAGCGAGCCGGATCGACCGGCTCGCCCGGCGTGACGAATGGCGCGCGTCCCTCGCGTACCCAGCCCATGAAGAAGATGAACAGGTTTACCGCGTAGGAAGCGAGCGAGAGCCCGACGATCACTTGGAAGGTGCGCGGGCGCAGCAGCAGCCACACGCCCGAGCCCGCCAGCACGCCGATGCCGAGCGAGACGATCAGCTCCATGACGAGCGCACCGATTGGTGGGCGAGCGCAATCAAGATCAGGCCGGTGGCGCCGACGACCAGGGAAAATACGCCAAGGTCGAATAAGAACGCGCTCGGCAGGTGCACTTCGCCAAGGAGCGGCAGCGCCAAGTGCAGCGTATGCGAGGTGAGGAAGGGATGCGCGAAGAGCCAGGCGCCGGCCCCCGTCGCGCCGGCCAGCAGCAGGCCGGTCCCGATCCAGCGCGTCGGCCGGATCCGGAGGCCGCTCTCGGCCCAGCGCGCACCGCCCGCCATGTACTGCAGGATTACCGCCACCGCGAGCGTGATGCCGGCGACGAAGCCGCCGCCCGGCAGGTTGTGTCCGCGCAGCAGGAGATAGAACGCGAGCACCGTGATTACGGGGAACATCAGGCGCATGATCACCGCCGGCACGAGCACGTCCTCGGCGCGCGCTGCAGCGTTCTGGCTTGCCTGCTGGGACGGGGGCGCAAGGCTCTCGCGCGCTGGACGGAAGCGACGGAGGAGCGCGTACACGGTGAGGCCGACCACGGCGAGGACGGTGATCTCGCCGAGCGTATCGAAACCGCGGAAGTCGACGATGATAACGTTCACCACGTTCGTGCCGCCCCCTTCCGGGTAGGCGCGTGCCATGAAAAAGCGCGAAACCGTGTCGGGCAGCGGTCGCGTCATGACCGCGTAGGAGAGCGCAGCGAGCCCCGCGCCCGAGGTGACGGCGAGCAGAAGGTCGCGCGCTCGGCGCGGCGCCGCGGCGCGCACGCCGGCACCCGTCCGGGCAAAAGGAATGCGCTTGGGCAGCCAGCGCAGCCCGAGCAGGAGCAGCACTGTGGTCACGACCTCGACGAGGAGCTGCGTCAGCGCAAGGTCCGGCGCCGACATCCACACGAAGGTGAGACACACCACGAGCCCCGCACCGCCGGCGAGCATGAGCGCGACGAGACGGTGGAATTTCGCGTAGAACGCCGCGCCGATCGCACACGCCGCGCCGGCCAGCCACGCAAGCGCAAGCGCCGGATCGACCGGCGAGCCGGGCAGCGCGCCGAAATGAAAGCCGTGCTGCCAGGCCGGCCAGAGCGCCGCGAGGAGCGCCGCCGCGGCCGCGAGGCGAAGCTGCGGCTGGAGCCGCTCCGTGCCGGCGAGTCGCATGATCGCGGCCGGCCAGCGCCGCGACACGGCTAGCAGCACGGCGTCGAAGATGCGCCCGCCGTCGATGCGGGGCAGCAGCGGCGTCTGGTCATGGCCGCGCGCGAGGGGTTTTTGAAGCAGCGTGTAAAGCAGCGCGCCGCCAGCGAGCGCGATCACGCTCATGACAACTGGCCGGCTGAAACCGTGCCATACCGCCAGGCTGTAGGGAGGCGCCTCTGCTCCCAGCAGCGCGCGCACCGCGATGTCGAGCAGCGGCCCGATCGTGAGC
>CAYZFN010000030.1:0-7185 GCA_964477695.1 uncultured Enterobacteriaceae bacterium
CACCAGCAGCGCGCCGAGCAGCATGGTGGCGATGATGGTCACCGCATAGGTCTCGAAGAGGTCCGCGGCCATGCCGGCGCAGTCGCCGACGTTGTCGCCGACGTTGTCGGCGATCACCGCGGGGTTGCGCGGATCGTCCTCGGGGATGCCGGCCTCGACCTTGCCGACGAGATCGGCGCCGACGTCCGCGCCCTTGGTGAAGATGCCGCCGCCGAGACGGGCGAAGATCGAGATCAGCGAGCCGCCGAAGCCCAAGCCCACCAGGGGATGGATGACATGCGAGAGGTCCGCTTTGTCGATCGCGTTGGCGTACAGGAGCGCGAAATAGCCGGCGACGCCGAGCAGGCCGAGGCCGACCACGAGCAGGCCGGTGATCGAGCCGCCGGTGAACGCCACCTGCAGCGCGTCGTTCAGCCCCACGCGCGCCGCCTCGGCGGTGCGCACGTTGGCGCGCACGGAGATGTTCATGCCGATGATGCCGCAGGCGCCCGAGAGCACGGCGCCGATCAGGAAGCCGAACGCGCTCGCCCAGCCGAGCGCCGGCGTGAAGCCGATGACGAGGAACAGCACCACGCCGACGATCGCGATCGTGGTGTACTGGCGCTTGAGATAGGCGATGGCACCTTCGCGCACCGCGCCCGAGATCTCGCGCATGCGCTCATTGCCGTCGGGCAGGCGCAGGATGCGGCCGATCTGCCAGACGCCGTAAAGAATCGCGAGGATCGCGCAGGCGAGCGCGAATATTAGGCCAGCGGTCATGTTGTCTCCCCGAGTGAGGGGACGAATTCTAGCGCAGCGCCCGCCAACTATCCGCGCAGAGCGGCGAGGACTCGCTCGCGGATCTCGTCGACCGAGCCGAGCCCGGAGATCCTGCGGTACTGCGGCGCGCTCGCATCGCCCGCAGCCGCCCACTTGCCGTAGTAGTCGACGAGCGGGCGAGTCTGGCGCCGGTAGACCTCGAGGCGCTCGCGCACCGTCGCTTCGCGATCGTCGTCGCGCTGCACGAGCGGCTCGCCGGTCGCGTCGTCGCGGCCGGCGACGCGCGGCGGATTGAACTTCACGTGGTAGGTGCGCCCGGAAGCGGGATGCACGCGCCGGCCGCTCATGCGCTCGATCACCTCGTCGTCCGGCACGTCGATCTCGAGCACGTAGTCGAGCGGCACGGCGGCGCCTTTCAGCGCCTCGGCCTGCGGAATGGTGCGCGGGAAGCCGTCGAACAGATAGCCGCGCGCGCAGTCGGGCTGCCTCAGCCGCTCGCGCACCAGCCCGATGATGATGGCGTCGGACACGAGCCGGCCGGCATCCATGATCTTTCCGGCCTCGATGCCCAAAGGGGTCTTCGCTGCGCGCGCCGCGCGCAGCATGTCGCCGGTGGAGATCTGCGGGATCGCGTAGCGGTCGCGGATGAAGGCGGCCTGGGTGCCTTTGCCGGCGCCGGGCGGCCCGAGCAGTATGAGTTTCATCGCCACATTTTAAGAACCGCTGCCAGATCTTCGCGCGTATCGACGCCGGGCGGCACGGCGGTCTCGCTGGTCACCATGGCGATGCGGTGGCCGTGCCAGAGCGCGCGCAGCTGCTCGAGCGACTCGGCTTTCTCGGGCGGCGCGGGCGGCAGGCCGGCGTAGTCGCAGAGGAAGCGCATCCGATAGGCATACAGCCCGGCATGGCGGTAAGTGGTGGCGCCGGGATTTCTGGGATAGGGAATCGGCGAGCGGGAGAAGTAAAGCGCGTAGCCCGCGGCGTCGAGCACCACCTTGACGACGTTCGGATTGGCGATCTCGGCCTCGTCGGCGATCGCATGGCAGGCGCTCGCCATGCTCGCCGCCGTGTCCCCCGCGAGCCGCCGGGCCACCGCGCCGATCAGCTCGGGCTCGATGAGCGGCTCGTCGCCCTGCACGTTGAGCACGACCGCGTCGTCGTCGAGCTTCAGGCGGCGCGCCGCCTCCGCGATGCGATCGGTCCCGGAGACGTGGTCGGTGCGCGTCGCAATGACCGCGAAGCCGTGGCGCTTCACCGCGTCGCCAATGCGGTCGTCGTCGGTGGCGACGTGCACACCCGCGGCGCCGCTTTGCGCGGCGCGCTCGCACACGCGCACCACCATCGGTCTTCCGGCGATATCGGCGAGCGGCTTGCCGGGAAAGCGCGTCGAGGCATAGCGCGCGGGGATGATGACGTGGAAGCGCGCGCCCGGAGCCTGCGCGGCGCTCACGCCACTTCTTCTTCCGGCGGCAGCCTGCGCGCCTCCTCTTCGAGCATTACCGGGATACCGTCCTTCACGGGATAGGCGAGCCGGTCGCCCTTGCACACGAGCTCGCCCTTCGCCAGCACCAGCGGGCCCTTGCACAGCGGGCAAACGAGAATCTCAAGCAGCCTTGGATCGACTGCGGAACTCATCGAGTCTCCGTAGGAGCCACTCGCCGAACGCGGGATCGAGCTTGGCGGTGACCGGCAGCACCCACCAGTTGGGCCGCGCGAAGCCGCGCAATTTTACCGCGTCCTTCTCGGTGAGCACGACCGGCAGCCCGTCGCCGAACTCGAGCTCCTCGGGCCTGAACGGATGGTGGTCGGGAAAAGGATGCTCGATCGGCTCGAGGCCGAGGCTCGCGAGGTGGCGGAAGAAGCGCTGCGGGTCGCCGATCCCCGCGACCGCGTGCACCTTCTGCCGCGCAAAGGCCGCCGCGGCTTGGCGGTCGCGCGCGTCGGTCATGCGGTGAAACGCCGCGCCCTCGAGCGCCATCGCATAGCCCGGCACGTTCGCGCCATGCGACACGACCGCATCGACCGAGCGCAGCCGCCGGCGCGGCTCGCGCAGCGGCCCGGCGGGAATGAGGAAGCCGTTGCCGAATCCGCGCGCATCGACCACCGCGATCTCCACGTCGCGCGCGAGGCGGTAGTGCTGCAGGCCGTCGTCGAGCAGCACGACGTCGACCTCGTCATGCCGCGCGCGCAGCGCGTGGATCACCGCCAGGCGATCCGCGCCGACCCAGACCGGGCAGCCGCTGCGGCGCGCGAGCACGACCGGCTCGTCGCCGACCTCGTGCGGCTCGGAGGCGAGAGTGACGCCGCTCGGCGCTGCGCTGCGCCCGCCATAGCCGCGCGAGACGATCGCCGGATGCCAGCCGCGGCTGCGCAGGAACTCGGCGATCCACAGCACGAGCGGCGTCTTGCCGCTGCCACCGGCGACCAGGTTGCCGACGATCACGACCGGCACCCCGGCCTTGCGCCTGCGCGTCAGGAGCCTGCGAAGAGACACGGCGACACCGAACAGCAGGCTGGCCGGCCACAGCAGCCACGCAAGCGGGCCGCGGCGGTACCAGTGCCGCATTATTTTGCCGACTGGGTCGTGAACGTGATCTGGGTGAGCCCGGCGAGCCGCGCCGCCTCCATGACGCGCACCACCGACTGGTGCGTCGCGACGGCGTCCGCGGTGATGACCACGACCGGCTCTTTCGCCGCGCCGGCCGCACGCCGCAGCACCTGCGCGAGCGGCTCGACGCCGCGATAGGGCACCGGCTCGCGGTTGATGACGTACTGGCCCTGCGCGTTGACGAGCACGGCGATCTCGGCGGCGCGCTCGGGCTGCCGGTCGGCCTGCGCGCTCGGCAGGTTGATCGCGAGCTCGCTGTACTTGTTGTAGGTGGTAGTGATCATGAGGAAGATCAGGATCACCATCATCACGTCGATGAGCGGCACGAGGTTGATCTCGAGCGGCTCCTTCTCGCGGCCTCTTTGAAAATTCACGCTTACGCCCGGAGCGGCGGGTAGTCCATGCGCTCGCCGTGCAGGATGTCGATCAGCTTGGAGGCCTGCAGCTCCATCTCGACGACGAACGTATCGACCTTGTTCTTGAAGTGACGGTAGAAGATGAGCGAGGGAATGGCGATGGCGATGCCGAACGCGGTGTTGTAGAGCGCGACCGAGATGCCGTGCGCGAGCTGCTGCGGGTTGGCGGTGCCCGGCGCCTGCGAGCCGAAGATCTCGATCATGCCGATCACCGTGCCGAACAGGCCGAGCAGCGGCGCCGCGGTGGCGATCGTGCCGAGCGTGGTAAGGAAGCGCTCCAGGTCGTGCGCGACCGCGCGCCCCGCCTCCTCGATCGCCTCCTTCATCACGTAGCGCGAGCTCTTGTGGTTGCGCAACCCGGCAGCCAGCACCGCGCCGAGCGGCGAATCCTTGCCGAGCTTGTCCAGCACCTCGTCCGACACGCCGTGGCGCCGGTATACGGCGACCACCTGCTCGAACAGATCCGGCGGGATGATGCGCTTCGCGCGCAGCGAGATGGAGCGTTCGATGATGAGAGCTAGGGCGATGATCGAGGCAGCGAGGAGAAACCAGATCGGCCAGCCGGCGGCCTGCAGGATTGCGAACAACGCTTTCCCTTCGTGTTATAGAGGCCGGCGCAATGTACGGCAAAGGCTTGCCGCGCGGCAAGTTTGCGCGGCGCAGCAATCCCGGCAACGGACTCGACTCGGGAGCGGGACTTGTAGTGGTTTTAGCGATATCCACAAAAATCTGTGGATAAGCATGTGGATTGTCGCTGAATAGCGTGCGCCACCGTAGCCGCGCCGGCTCGCGAGTCGGGCACGATCAAAAATTGAGCAGTTTTTTGCCGTTTCGGATGAGTGGCTTAGGCAAAAGAATCGGGCTCCGCGCGAGGTGCCGCCGAGTTGCCGCGGTGCCGCGGCCGCGGATGTGAATAGGTGTAGGCTCGCCCGCGCCCATGCAGAACGATTTTCCCGGCGCCTTCGGCGTCGCCAATGCCCCGGTGCTGACGGTGTCGCAATTGCTGCGCAGCGTGCGCGACACCCTGGAGCGCCGCTTCCCGCTCGCGTGGGTCTCGGGCGAGCTCTCCAACTTGAGCCGCGCGCCCTCCGGACATCGCTACTTCACGCTGAAGGACCGCGGGGCGCAGGTCGATTGCGTGATGTTCCGCAGCCGCGCGGCGCTGCTCGGCGCCGAATTGCGCGAGGGCATGCGGGTCGAGGCGCGCGTGCTGGTCACCCTCTACGAGCCGCGCGGCCGCTTCCAGCTCACCGTCGAGGCGATCCGCCCCGCCGGCCTCGGGCCGCTCTACGAGCGCTTCCTGCGCCTCAAGGAAAAGCTCGAGGCGGAGGGCCTGTTCGCCGCAGCGCTCAAGCGGCCGCTGCCCGAGCATCCGCGCGCCGTCGGCGTCGTCACCTCGCGCGCCGCTGCAGCGCTGCGCGATGTCCTCACCACGCTCGCACGGCGCAATTCCGCCATCCCGGTCATCGTCTATCCCGTGCCGGTGCAAGGCGAAGGCGCGGGCGGACGGATCGCCGCGATGCTGGCGCGCGCGAGCGCGCGCGCCGAATGCGACGTGCTGCTGCTGGTGCGCGGCGGCGGCTCGATCGAGGATCTCTGGGCCTTCAACGAGGAGGCGGTGGCGCGGGCGCTGCGCGCGTGCCGCATCCCGGTCGTGGTCGGCGTGGGGCACGAGACCGATTTCACCATCGCCGATTTCGCCGCCGATCGGCGCGCGGCGACGCCGACCGCCGCCGCCGAGCTTGCCGTCGCTTCCGCGAAGGAGCTGCTGGGCAGGACCGCAGAGTGCGCGCGCGGCGTGTCGCGCGAGATGCGCCGCCGCCTGCAGTACGCCGCGCAGGCGCTCGACGGCGCAGCACGGCGCCTCGTGCATCCGGCGCAGCGGCTGAGCGCTGCGCAAGCCGTCCTGGCGCAGCTGCAGGCGCGGCTCGCCTTCGCGCTCTCGCACCGCGTGCACCGATGCGAAGCGCACCTTGCCCGCCTGAGCGCAAGCCTGGCGGGACTCGATCCCGAGGCCGTGCTCGCACGCGGCTACAGCATCACGCGGACCCGCTCCGGCGAGGTGCTGCGCGACGCCCGGGCGGTGCGCGAGGGCGAGCTCATCGCGACGCGGCTCGCCAACGGCGAGCTGGCGAGCCAGGTCGTGAAGAAGCCAAATCTATAATCCGCGCATGGGACATCGGCTGTCGAAAATCACCACGCGCACCGGCGACGCCGGCGAAACCGGGCTGGGCGACGGCTCACGCGTGTCCAAGGCGAGCCTGCGCGTGCAGGCGCTCGGCGACATCGACGAGCTGAACAGCGCGCTCGGCGTGCTGCTCGCGGAGGCGCTGCCGGCCAGCGTGCGCGACGCTCTGCTCGACGCGCAGCACGCGCTGTTCGACCTCGGCGGCGAGGTCAGCATCCCGGGGCATGCGCTGCTCGGCGAGCCGCAGGTCGCGCGGCTCGAGCAGTGCCTCGAAGAGTGGAACGGCGCGCTCGCCCCGCTCAAGGAATTCATCCTGCCCGGCGGCACGCGCGCCGCGGCGGCGGCGCACCTCGCGCGCACGGTGTGCCGCAGGGCCGAGCGCAGCCTCGTCGCGCTCGGCGAGAAGGAGCGCGTCGGCGAGCCGGCGCGCCGCTATCTCAATCGCCTGTCCGACCTGCTGTTCGTCGCCGGGCGGGTCATCAACCGCGACGCGGGGCAGGGCGACGTGCAATGGCGCCACGAGCGGAAAAAGGATTGACGATGAAGCCCGAAATACGCATCGCCAACGTGCCTGCGCTCGGCAAGCCGCTCGGCCAATCCTCGCATCTCACGCGGGTCAAGGCGGGCGAATTCCTGTTCATCGCCGGCATGCTCGCCCCCGGCGGGGATGTAGAGGAGCAGTGCGGCGGAGTGTTCGCGCAGATCGGCGAGGCGTTGCACTCGGCCGGCGCCGGCTGGGGCAATGTGGTGCAGTTCACCACCTACCTCGTGCACTCGCAGGACATCGCGCGCTTCATGCAGTTCAGGCTGCGCGAGTTCCCGCGCTTCTTCCCCGACGGCGCCTATCCACCGAACACGCTGCTGATCGTCGATCGCCTCGTGCAGGAGCAGTTCCTGGTCGAGGTGCAGACCGTCGCGGCCGTGTAATGCGGCTGGTTTTCACCTTCATCCTGGCTGCGCTGCCCTCGGCGGCGCTGGCTGATCTGTCGGGCCGGGTAGTCGCGGTGCACGACGGCGATACGCTGACCGTGTCCGACCACGGCAAGAAGGTGCGCGTGCGACTGGACGGCATCGACGCTCCGGAGCTCGCGCAGCGCTACGGCAAGAGCTCGCGCAGCGCGCTCAACCGGCTTTGCCGGGGCAAGAACGCCGTGGTGGCCGAGCGCGGCACGGACGAGGACGGCAGCGTGCTCGGCACGGTCACTTGCGGCGAC
>CAYZFN010000031.1:0-10042 GCA_964477695.1 uncultured Enterobacteriaceae bacterium
CGCCATGGGCTTCTACGAGACGGTCCTCGTGCCCGGCTACTACCGCAGCGGCGAAGGTCGCAAGGAAGGCGCGCTGCGCATGTTGCGCGTCCTGCGCGTGCCGGGTCCGCTGCCGGCCGCGTGGCAGCCGCCGCGCATCGAAAAATAGAAAGGGGTCAGACCCCTTTCTTTTAGGGAATGATCGCGAGCCCGATTCTCAGCTCCGCCTTGCGCCGCACGTTGTAATCGACGATCGTCTCGCCGTAGCCGTTGAAATACTGGATGTGCAGGTAGCCCGACAGCGGGCCGACCCGCATGTCGCGCGCGCGCCGCGACAGATCCACGAGCAGGCCGCCCTTCCCTGCCGTGCCGACGCGCGCCACCGACGTGCCGATCCACTGCGCACCTGTGTCGTAGCGCACGCGCCAGTCCACGTAGCCGCGATAGGCGGCGATATCGGGGTTCTCTTCCTTGTCGATGTAGGTGTAGATCTTGGGCGTGAACTCCAGGACCCTTCCGTCGGGCTTGCGCCAGCGCCATTCCGGCCGCACGAACAGCATGTTGATCGAGCGCGACTCGATGCCCGCCTGGCCGTTCGACTCGTGCTCGAAGCCCAGGCGTGCCGCGTCGATCCAGGTGCGCTCGTCGCGCCGCTCCCATTTCCAGAAGAACGACGGCCGGTAGGTCGTGTCCTTGAACGGCTTGGACGCCGACTGCAGGTCCCAGAGCGAAGTCTGCGTATAGCCGAAATAGAGCCCGGAAAGCCACGGCTGGTCGGCGCCGAAGCCGCTGCCCTGGTCGAACAGGCGGTACTTGCCCGAAAGCTGGAAGCGCGCGTTCCAGCCGCCTCGATAGCCGAACACGAAGTACACGGGGTCCTCGGCGGAAAGCGGCGCCTCCTCGACCGTGCTCGGCTGGCCGGTGATGCGCTGCATGTCGTCGCTGCGAAAGACCTCGAGTACGATCGTGTTGGAATCCGCGCCCTGCAGCCGCAGCGTCACGACGCCGGACGCGCCGGGCGGCAGGACGCCCGAGTAGATGCGCCGCGGGCCGTCGGCGGGACCCTCGGCCGTCATCGTCACCACCACGTCGGCGACGTCGACGTGCGCAAGCAGCGTGATCTGGTCGGGAAACGCCTCGCCCGGCGAGACCAGCATCAGATCGAAGCGCTTGCCCGCCTGCGCCTTGCCGTCGGGCGAGACGATCAGCCATTGCGGTCCCAGCGCGTTTGCCCGAACACCGACAAACAAGAGAACCACGAAAAGCGCGATTTTCACGCCGCGCTCCAGTCCTGCGCCTCGGCGAAGCGCGCGATCAGGAACTCGACGAAGCGCCGCACCTTCGCGGAGAGGTGCTTGCGGCTCGGATACACGGCGTAGATCGGCACCGGCGCCGGCACGAATTCCTGGAGCAGCGGCACCAGCCGGCCGGCGCGCACGTCGGGCCCGACGATGAACGCCGGCTCGAACACGATGCCGGCGCCGCGCACCGCGGCTTCGGCAAGCAGATCGCCGTTGTTCGAATGCAGCGTGCCCGAGACGCGCACGGCGCGCTCCACGCCCGAGCGGTCGCGGAAGCGCCACACGTTGCGCGGCGAAACGTACTCGTAGGTGAAGCAGTTGTGCCGCGCAAGATCTTCGGGCGTTGCCGGCGCGCCGCGCGCCGCAAGGTACGCCGGGGAGGCGCACGGCACGAGGCGCGTCTCCCCGAGCTTGCGCGCGACGAGGTTGTCCGCGCCGGGCGGGCCGATGCGGATGGCGATATCGAAGCCCTCCTCCACGAGGTCGACCACGCGGTCGGAGAGCGAGACGTCGAAGCGCACGCCCGGATGCTCGGCGAGGAAGTCGGCAATCGCCGGGGCGACATGTCGCACGCCGAAATTCACCGACGTAGTGAGCCTGATCGTGCCGCGCGGCTCCACCGCAGCGCGCGACGCCTCCTGCTCCGCCTCAGCCAGATCGGCCAAGAGCTGCACCGAGCGCTCGTAGAACGCGCGGCCGCTTTCGGTAAGGCTGACCTTCCGGGTCGTGCGGTTGAGGAGCCGCGTCTGCAGGTGGCCTTCGAGCTCGGCGACTTGCCTGGAAGCGGCGGACGTGGAAAGCCCCAGACGCTCGGCGGCCTTCGCGAAGCTTCCCGATTCAACGACTTGCGCAAAAACCTGCATCGCCCCGAGTCGGTCCATACGCCCGAATATTATCCCGACCTTGTAAACAATTCGTTGCGGCTGCGGGTGTTTATCCCGGAACCTATCGGAAGCACACTCTCGGCCTCGAACAGAACTTGCGGCAAGGAGGCTCGACATGCTGAAGAGATCCGTGGTCACCGGCATCGCCCTCGCGGCGCTTGTGAGCGCGGCGTTCGGCGCCGTCCAGGTGACGGCGCAGGGCTCGCGCGTGGTGTGCCTGCCGCCCGCCCTTGTTCAGGCTTGGTCTTGATCCACCTCAGAGGAGAAACGCAATGAAGCTCTATTACAGCCCGGGAGCGTGCTCGCTCTCGCCCCACATCGTCGCACGCGAGCTTGGCCTGCCGGTCCAGATCCAGAAGATCGACAACAAGGCGAAGACCATCGAAGGCGGCGGCGATTACTGGAAAGTGAACGGCAAGGGCTATGTACCGGCGCTCGAGCTGGACAACGGCGAGGTCCTCACCGAGGGCCCGGCGATCGTCCAATACCTCGCCGACCAGAAACCCGAGGCGGCACTCGCGCCGAAGGCGGGGACGATGGAACGCTACCGCCTGCAGGAATGGCTGAACTTCATCACCTCCGAGATCCACAAGCAGTTCTCGCCGCTCTTCCGGCCGAACACGCCGGAGGAATACAAGACCATCGCCAAGGAGAACCTGGCGAAGCGCTTCGCCTGGCTCGACCAGCAGCTCGCCGGCAAGGAATACCTGCTCGGCAACCGTTTCACCGTCGCCGACGCGTATCTCTTCACCGTGCTGAACTGGACCATCCCGATGAAGATCGATCTCAAGCAATGGCCGAACGTCGCCGCTTACGTCGATCGCATCCGCAAGCGCCCGAAGGTGAAGGAAGCGATGCAGGAAGAAGGTTTGATCCCGAAGGAAAGGCAGACCGCGTAGTGGTCCCCCTGCCGAGCGTCTTCCTTTCCCACGGCTCGCCCATGCATGCGCTCCAGGCGGGCGAGGCCGGCGTGGCGTGGGCGGCGCTCGGCAAGCGCCTGGGCAAGCCAAGCGCGATCGTCATCGCCTCGGCGCACTGGGATACCAACATGCCGATGGTCACGGGCTCGGCGCGGCCCGAGACGATCCACGATTTCTCTGGATTTCCCGAGCCGCTCTATCGCCTGCGCTACACGGCGCCGGGCGCGCCGGCGGTGGCGCAGAAGGCGGCGCAGCTCCTGAAGGAGCACGGCTTCACCGCGGCGATCGACGGCTGCCGCGGTCTCGATCACGGCGCCTGGGCACCGCTCCTCTATATGTATCCGGATGCCGACGTGCCGGTGGTGCAGCTCTCGCTGCAGCCGGACCTCGGCACGCGCCACCATCTCGCGCTCGGCCGCGCGCTGCGCAAGCTCGAGGAAGACAACGTGCTCGTCATCGGCTCGGGCCACATGACGCACAACCTGCGCGACTGGATGCGCGGCACAGCGCAACCCGCTCCCTATGCGGCCGAATTTGCCGAGTGGGTGCGCGCGAAGCTCGAGGCGCACGACCTCGACGAGCTCGCCGACTATCGCTCGCGCTCGCCGCACGGCGTGCGCGCGCATCCCACCGACGAGCACTTCCTGCCGCTCTTCGTCGCGCTCGGCGCCGCTCGGGAGAACTACAAACCCGAGCGCATCCTCAAGTCCATCGACTCCGGCGTCCTAGCCATGGACGCCTACGTTTTCAACTAAGCTTTTGTAAGCCTCGCGTCATGCGAACTGCATGGCGCGCTTCATTCCGTGGGACGCTTCCCGCGCACTGTGCGCACTGTATGTACACGTCCCGGAGGCGAGCGCAGAATGGATTGGAGAGCCGCCATCTCCGGCGGCTCGCAATTGGGGGAGGAATCCAGCATGTGCAAGCTCTGCGATGCAGGCATGCCGCAGGACCATTACGGTTCGCGGCGCAACTTCCTGAAAGCCGCCGCCGCGACGCCGCTCGCGGCAGCCGGCCTCAACCTTTTCGCCGCGCGTCCGGCGGCCGCCGACAGCGGCGACACGCCGCCGGAAGATAGCGGCCGGCCGGGCCGGCGCATTCTCATCCGCGGCGGCGCGGTGATGTCTATGGACAAGAGCGTCGGCGACTTCCCGCAGGCGGACGTACTGATCGAGGGCAAGAAGATCGTCGCGGTCGGGCCGAACCTGAGCGCCGGCGGGGCAGCCGTGATCGACGCGCGCGGCCGCATCGTGATGCCGGGCTTCGTCGACACGCACCATCACCAGTTCGAGACCGCGCTGCGGAGCTTCCTCGCGAACGGCCTTCTGATCAACGATCAGTCGGGTACGCCAAGCGGCACGGGCACCTATTTCGAATACATCCTGCTCACCTTCGCGCCCGTGTACCGGCCGCAGGACGTGTACATCAATGAGCTGTTCGGCGGCCTATCGCAGCTCGACGATGGCGTCACGACGGTGCACGATGTCTCGCAGATCCACCACTCGCCGCAGCATTCGGACGCGGCCATCCAGGCGCTCTTCGATACCGGACGGCGCGCCGCCTTCGGCTACTTCGAGAGCGCCGGGGCCGCGGTGATTGGCACCAATCCTGGCAACCAGTACCCGCAGGATGCCGTGCGCATCAAGCAGCAGTGGTTCTCCTCGACCGACCAGCTTGTGACCATGATCATGGGCGGCGAGGTCTACCTCGGCGACGCGAGTACCGACCAGTCGTGGAAGATCGGCCGGCAGCTCGGCCTGCCGATCGCGGCGCACATTCTTTCGCCGTTCGGCATCCGGCCGACTTTCGACAAACTCGCCGCCGGGACGGGCGGCCTCGGCACCATCGGCATCGGGCCGGATAACCTGTTCATCCACATGACCGGCATGTCGGACGCGGCCTGGCAGAGGGTGAAGGAGGTCGGCGCGCACGTCTCAATCGCCTTCCCGATCGAGATGAACATGCGCCACGGCATGCCGCCCATCCTGCGCGTGCAGAGCCTCGGCATGGAGCCATCGCTCAGCGTCGACGTGGAGTGCACGCTGACCGCCGACTTCTTCACGCAGATGCGCTCGGCCATGAATGCGCAGCGCGCGCTCGTGAACCAGATGGTTCTCGACAGTCCGAACGGAAACCAGAACCTGCCGAATCCCCTCGATTGGGGACTACCGCGCGACGCGATACCGGTCAACAGTCTGCCATTCCCTTGGTGGCCCATTCCGCCCGCCAACGTGCCCGCGCCGCTCACGACGCGCGATGTGCTGCGCTTCGCCACAATGAACGGCGCGAAGGGCCTGCGGCTCGACGGCAAGGCCGGCTCGCTCACGCCTGGGAAGGAAGCGGACATCATCATCCTCGACGCCGAGGCGCTCAACGTGGCGCCGCTCAACCACGTGCCGAACGCGGTCGTCTCGCTCATGGACCGCACGAACGTCGAGACGGTGATCGTGGCGGGCAAAGTACGCAAGTGGAAGGGCCGGCTGCTCGGGGTGGACCTGCGGCACCTGCGCAACCAGCTCGAGGACTCGCGCGACTGGATTTTCGCTAACGCGAAACAGCTGGACGGTACGAAGGGAGTACCGCAGGACCTGTTCCGCAGCTTCTGAAGCACCGGCTGGCGCGGCGACAGACGCCGCGCCAGTCTTTCTACTCCTTCATGCCTTGGCGACCGCTCACGCTGAACGCGGCGCCGTCCGGTCCCTGCAGCTTGGCAATGCGGTGGCCGTGCAGATCTTTCGGCGGCTCCAGCACTTTCACACCTTGCTTCGCGAGATCGGCGCAGAAGGCGTCGATGTCCTCCACGTTGAAGCCGAGCTGGCAGCTTCCCGGCGGATTTTCCTTCGACGCCAGGTGAAGCGCGAGCGTGGTCGGCCCGGTGTCGAATTCGCTCCACTCCGGCGACTGGAAGCGAAGCCGCAAGCCGAGCTGGGAAGAATGGAAGCGCACGGCCGACTCCATATCCGCCACGAACTTGATGGCGTACGTGAGAGAAGCGCTCATCGTAGTGACCCTCCTGAACCGCAATCCTAGTGCTCAGTTCTCGGCGGCGCGACCGGCCAGGCCGCAGCGCAGCGCAAACAGCGCCGCCTGGGTGCGATCGGCGACGCCCAGCTTGCCGAGGACCGAGCTCACGTGATTGCGCACCGTGCCGTCGGAGACATGCAGCTCGGCCGCGATCGCGGCATTGCTCCAGCCGCGGCCGAGCAGGGCCAGCACCTGGCGCTCGCGCTCGGTCAGCGCTCCGAGCAGCGGACTGGGCTGTGCCGGCGCATCCCGGGAGACCTGATCGAGCAGGCGGCCGGCCACGCCAGGATCGAGGTGGGTCTTGCCGGCCGCGGTGCCTTCCACGGCGGCGATGAGCGCATCGCGCGGCGAGTCCTTGAGGAGATAGCCCGACGCGCCGGCGCGAACCGCATCGAGCACCCACTGGTCGGCGTCGTAGGTGGTCAGCACGAGCACGCGCGCAGCCGGAAAGCGCATGCGGATCTCGCGCGTCGCCTGCACGCCGTTCATCACGGGCATCTTAAGGTCCATCAGCACGACATCCGGCCGCAGCCCGGCGACGCGCTCGAGCGCTTCGGCGCCGTTGTGCGCAAAGCCGATGACCTCGATGTTCGGCGCGGTGCCCAGGATCGCGCGCAGTCCTTCGCAGACGACCTGCTGGTCGTCGCAGACCAGGACGCGGATCATCGCAACGCAATCGTCAGCTGCACCGAGCTTCCCTTTCCGGGGGCGCTGTCGATTTGCAGCGCCGCCCCGATCATACGCGCGCGCTCGCTCATGCCGAGCAGGCCGAAGCTGCGTTCGCCGGCCGCTTCGGGGGCGAAGCCGCGGCCGTCGTCGGCGACGAGCAGCGCCAGCCTTCCCTCGCCTCGTTGCAGCCTCACGGTGACGCGCCGCGCCTGGGCATGGCGCTCGACATTCGCGAGCGCCTCGGCGGCGATGCGATAGACCGCGTGCTCGACCGCGCTGTCGAGCGCCGGAAGCTCGAGCGGCACGTCGAGCTCGAGCGAGAGGACAGCCCGCACCGCGTAGCTCTGCGCCAGCTCGCGCAGCGCGCGAGCCAGGCCCAGGTCTTCGAGCGGGCTCGCGCGCAAGGCGCCGATCGCGCGCCGCGCCTCGCTCAGCGCCGTGCGCGTGGCCTCGAGCGCCTCGCCGAGCATGGCGCGCGCCTTGTCCGGCTGCGACGCCCAGAGCGAACGCATCGCTTCGAGCTGCACGGCCACCGAGCTCAGGCCGTGCGCGAGCGTGTCGTGCAGCTCATAAGCGAGCCGGTTGCGCTCGCGGCTGACGGCCAGCTGCTCGAGCGTCGTCGCGTAGCGCGCGAGGCGCGCGTTCGCCTGCGCGAGCGCCTCGCGCTGCTCGCGCTGTGCGTGCGCAAGGCGCGCAACCGCATAGCCGACCGGAAGAAAGAACAGGCAGCGCACGGCGGCGATGGCCACCAAGGCGACGGCCGGCGGTCCGCCCCGGCCGGCGAGTGGCATCAGCAGCACGAGCTCGACCGCGGCGCTCAGCGCGCAGAACCAGAGCACCCAGCGAAACCCGTACTGCCAGGCCACGATGATGAGCGGCACGAGCAGCACGACGATGAGGATCCACGAGCCGCGCACCAGCTCCTCGGCGCGCAGCCCGGCGTCGAGGCGCAGGCTCATGCCCGCCGCGGCGGCGACGATCGTCACCCCGATCGAAGCGACCAGGGCGAGCGGCAGGTAGGAGCGTCCGAGCGCCGCCTCGAGCCGCGGCCAGGACAGATAGGCGAGCAAGGCGAGCAGGAACACTATGCCCGGCCAGACCGGCCGCAGCAGCGGGAAATCGGAGCGGAACGTGGCCTCGAGCCCCATGCGCAGGAAGAGCAGCAGGATCTCCAGCGCGACGAAGATACGGAACAGCGGCAGCAGGCCCGGCTCGATGCCGCTGCGCGCGGGCTCGGTCATGGCGGCCATGACCGATGCTCCATCTCGCCGCCCCGCGGGTCAATTCATCTGACGACGAGCTTCTTGACCGCGGGGAATGCCCACGTCGGGTAAGCGGTGCCGGGATCGTCGCCGCGCACGACAATGGAGAGCCTGAGCTGATACTCGCCCGGCTGCGAAACGAGCGCGGGCCGCAGCAGCGCGAGCTGCTCGTCGCGCACTTCCTGGACTCCATACGCGACGTCGGTCCAGGAGCTCGCGCCGGGCGCGCGCAGGGCGAGCACCCAGTGGTCGAGCACTACGCCGCTCTGCGGTCCCGTCACGATCCAGGCCGAGCCGCTGATCGCGGTCCACTTGCCGGCGCTCGCCTCGAGCTGCTGATCAGCGAAGCTGCCGAGGCGGGCGAAGGTCACCAGCGCCGAATCCATGGCCTCGGGCGGCGCGACGAGCTCGCTGTTGACCGCGTATAGCCTTGCGTGGTCGTGCGCGATGTTGCGCGTCTGGTGCGGAATCGGCGCCTTGCGGTAATCGACCAGGCTGTCGTCGAGGACCATCAGCGACTGGTTCCATGCCGATACGAACGTCCAGACCTGGCCGTCCTTGAAATACACGTAGCCGTTGTTCATGACGCCCAGGTGGATGGTCTCGCCCTCGCAGATGCTGTTGGTGACCAAGGCGCGCGCGTTGTCCTTGACCATCATCTCGGCGAACGTGACGTTATCGAGGCGCGCCTGGGCGTTCTCGATCACGTCCGGCTTCCACCATTGAACCGAGGTCGCGATCATGCGCAGGTGCCGATCGGGAAGCGAGGCGAAAGTCTTGTCGTCGTAGTACGAGCGATTCTGGAACTCACCGGGCACGACATAGGTATTGCTTCCCGCCATGCGCACGGCCGCCATGGCTAGAGCGGAATCGCGCACCGTGACATCGCTGCCCGGGTAGGAATCGATGCCCCACATCACCAGGTGCGAGTCTTCGATCTGCACCGACCAGTCGATGCCTTGCACCGTCGTGCCGTCGATCGTCTTCGACACGGCGGGACATTGCGTGGCATCGCACGGCGCAGGCGGGAACGACAGGTCGGCGAGCGCGCCGGCAGGGAAAAAGAGCCAGGGCATGATGCCCAGCGTATTGCGCACCTGGATCTGCGCGGCGTCGTAGAACATCACGTCGCCGGCGGTGTTCACGCCGTCGAGCGCCAGGTGCGAACCATCGTTCATGTACCACGTCGACCAGCAGCCGGTGAGATCGCCGCTCGGGGCGGCGGTAACGGCCTTTGCCGAATAGGTTGCCGCGTCGAAAAGCCGGATCACTCCGGTGGCGGCATCGCAATCTATGCGCGCGTGGTCGAGCTCGATGCGGCTGCCATTGCGCGCGTGCAGCTCGTGCTGCGACACGTACGTCTGTACCCAGTGCAGGCGGCTGCCATTGCGAAAGACCAGCCGGGCGTCGCCTCCCGAGGCGCCGAGCCCGCCGACGAAGACATGGGTGTTGTCGCCTTCCTGGTGGAACTCCGCCGCGTCGAACTCGACCGACCCGCCTTGCACGATGCTCATCGTGCCGTTGAGATAGAGCTTGCCGCCCGACACGAGCAGCTGCCCGCCCTGCACGAGGATCGGCCCCGTGCGGTGCACCTCGGATCCGGCGCCGATGGTCACCGTCTGTCCCGGTCCGATGAAGCCGTTGCGGGGAATCTGCGCCGCGGCGCCGCCTGCCGCGAGCGAAAGAAGCAGCAGCCATTTTTCCATCACCGTCTCCCTTGTCGTCGACGGCGCAGTGGAGCACGGCGCGCGAGCTTCTAGCCAGTGGCCGCAATCACGGCCCGGCCATGACTCGAGTCATGGCCGTGGTATCTCCTTGTTCTGCTCCGGCGTCATCCGCCGAGCGCTCGGAAAAGGTCGGCGATGGCGCCGCGATTCTGGCGCAGCGCGTCGATGCGGGCGCTGCGAGCGGCGAGCAGGTTGCGCTCGGCGTCGAGCACGTCCAGCTGGCTCGCCACGCCGTTCTCGTAGCGCAGGCGCGCGAGCCGCGCGGTGTCGGCGAGC
>CAYZFN010000032.1:0-5173 GCA_964477695.1 uncultured Enterobacteriaceae bacterium
TTCGCGCGCGAGGCGCTGCGCGCGGGCAACGGCATAGCCGGCCCGGCGCTCATCGAAGAGCACGCGTCGACGACGGTCCTGCTGCCCGGCGACCGGATGCGCGTCGACGGGTTCGGCAACCTGGTGATCGAGGTCGGGAGGAGGAAGGCATGAAGCGGCGCAAGAGCGACGCCGTGCTCACCGAGATCGTGCGCAACGGCGTGATCGCCGTGACCGAGGAAATGAAGACCAACCTCATGCGCACCGCTTACAACATGATCGTGTACGAGGCGCTCGACTTCACCGTCGGCCTCTATACGCCGCAGGGCGAGACGATCTCGATCGGCCTCGGGCTGCCGAGCTTCATCCGCGGCATGGCGGAGACGGTGAAGGCGAAGCTCGCGCATTTCGGCGCCGACGGCCTGGAGCCGGGCGACATCCTGGTCACGAACGACGCCTACACCACCGGCAGCCACCTCTATCACTTTACCTTCAGCCTGCCGATCTTCCATCGCGGCAAGCTCTCGGGCTTCGCCTGCTGCATGGCGCACTGGACCGACGTCGGCGGCGTGCTGGGCGGCGTCACGACCGATATCTATTCCGAGGGGTTGCAGGTGCCGATCCTCAAGTACGCGCGCGCCGGCGTCGTGAACCAGGACCTGCTCGACATCATCCGCATGAACGTGCGCATTCCCGAGCGCGCCATGGGCGACCTGCGCGCGCAGATCACCGCAGTGAAGACCGGCGAGCGGCGCTTCCTCGAGCTCCTCGAGCGCTACGGCCGCGACGAGGTGCTCGAGGCGATCGCCAACATTATGGATCAGTCGGAGGCGGCAGCGCGTGCGCGCACGCGCGCGATCCCGGACGGCGTCTACGAGGCCGAGTCCTTCATGGACGACGACGGCGTCGAGATCGGCAAGCCGGTGCCGATCAAAGTGAGAGTGGTCAAGCACGCCGAAGAGATGACGATCGACCTCTCGCAGGTGAGCCAGCAGGTGCGCGGCTTCTACAACTCCGGCGCGACCACCGGCTACTCGTGCGCCCAGGTCGCGTACAAGTGCCTCACCTCGCCGACCGATTACCCGATCAACGAAGGAAGCTTCCGGCCGCTCAAGGTGGTGCTCGCGCCGGGCACGGTGGTTAGCGCCGTCAAGCCCGCGGCGATGCGCTGGTGGATGACCTTCCCGATGACCGTCGTCGACACGGTGTTCAAGGCGATGGCAGGCCCGCTCCCGGACCGCACGATCGCCGCGCACCACGCCGATCTCTGCGTCGCGCTCATCAACGGCCTCTCGCCGAAGGACGGCAGGCTGTTCCTCGCCGGCATCGGCCCGCTCGGTGGCGGCTTCGGCGCGAAGCGCAGCGAGGACGGCGTGAGCGGCACGGTGTGCATGAACGACGGCGACACGCACAACCATCCGGTCGAGCAGATGGAGGCGAAGTATCCGCTGCTCTTCGAGCGGCACGCGCTGCGGCAGGATTCCGGCGGCGCCGGGCGCTACCGCGGCGGCTTGGGCACCGAGCAGGTGGTCCAGGCCCGCTCGCCGATCAACATCAACGTGCAGGTCGACCGCGTGCATTGCCGTCCCTGGGGTCTCGCGGGCGGCGGCTCGGGCGCGGGCAATCAGGTGACGCTGCGCATCGGCGGCAAGGAGATCATCGACCTGCCGAACGCCAAGGTGCTCATGAAGCGCTTGAACGCCGGCGACGCGATCACCGTGCGCGCGGGCGGCGGCGGAGGCTTCGGCCCGCCGCATGAGCGCGATGCCGAACGGGTAGCCGAGGACGTACGGCAGGGATACGTTTCGCTCGCCGCGGCCGCGGAGAGCTATGGCGTCGTGCTGAATCCGCAAACGCTCGAGATCGATAGCGCCGCGACGCAACAAAGGAGGAGGGGGAAATGAGCAACGCCGTCACACCGGAGATAATCGCCGCGCGCATCGAGCGCCTGCCGCTTTCGCCATGGCATCTCAAGCTGCGCATCATCATGGGCATCGCGCTCTTCTTCGACGCGTTCGACGCGCTCGCCATCGCCTACGTGCTGCCGGTGCTGATCGGCATGTGGAAGCTCGCGCCGAGCCAGATCGGACTCCTCATCTCGGCGGGGTTCGCCGGCCAGCTGGTCGGCGCGATCTTCTTCGGCTGGCTCGCCGAGCGGATCGGCCGCATCCCCGGCGCGATCTGGACGATCGCCATCTTCTCCGTGTTCAGCATCGTGTGCGCCTTCTCCTGGAGCTTCGGCTCGATGCTGGTCTTCCGCTTCATCCAGGGCCTGGGACTCGGCGGCGAAGTGCCGATCGCGGCGGCCTACATCGGCGAGATCGCGAAGGCCGACCGGCGCGGGCGCTTCTTTCTCCTCTACCAGGTGGTCTTCGCAATCGGGCTGGCCGCGGTCGCCGTGGCGGCAACCTGGATCGTGCCGCACCTCGGGTGGCAGTGGATGTTCTACGTCGGCGCGGTGCCCGCGGTCATCGCGCTCATCCTGAGGCGCACGCTGCCCGAATCGCCGCGCTGGCTTGCCTCGCGCGGCCGCCTCGACGAAGCCGACCGCACGCTGCGCGCGATCGAGGACGAAGTGACGAGGACGAGCGGCAAGGCGCTGCCGGCGTTGCCGAGCGACGTACCGTCGATCAGCCGGAGCGGTGCGAGATGGGCCGAGCTCTTTTCGAGCGCGTATGCGCGGCGCACGTTCGCCGTCTGGGTGATGTGGTTCTGCTCGTATCTCGTCACCTACGGCATCGCCGGCTGGCTGCCGACCGTCTACCGCACGGTTTTCAAGCTGCCGGTGCAGCAGGCGCTGCAGTACACGATGGTGACGCCGGTCATCGGCGTCGTCGCGGCGCTCGCCTGCGCCTATTTTATCGACGTCACCGGCCGCAAGGCCTGGTTCGCGGTCGCCTTCCTGGTCGGCTCGCTCCCGCTGTTCGTGCTCTCGTTCGGCGCGGCGGGGAGCGCGTTCAACGTGATGATCCTCTCCACGCTGTCGTGGTTCTTCATCACCACCATCTCGCTCGGCCTGTATCTCTACAGCGCCGAGATCTATCCGACGCGCATGCGCGCGCTCGGGACGGGGACCGGCACGGCATGGCTACGGCTCGCCTCGATCATCGGCCCGTTCGTGGTCGGCATGATCCTCCCGGCGGGCGGGCTGGGCGGCGTGTTCCTGATGTTCGCCATTGCCTCGCTCGTGGGCGGAGTGGTGACGCTGCTCTTCGGCATGGAGACGCGCGGGCGGATCCTCGAGCAGCTTTCGCCCTGAGGCAGCTCAGTCCTGGAGCGGGATGCGCGCCTCCCGGATCACGCGCGCGTAGAGCGCGAGGTCCGACTTGAAGCGCGCCGCGAATTCCTCCGGGCTGCTGCCCACCGGCTCGTAGCCGAGCGCAGGGAACCGCTCCGCGACCTCCGGCTGGCCGATCGTCCTGTGCATCGCGTTATGGAGCCGCTCGATCGCGGCACGCGGCGTGCCCGCCGGCGCGAACACGCCAAGCCAGCCGGTGAGCTCGAATCCCGGCACGCCGGCCTCCACCATGGTCGGCACCTCGGGGATGGCGGGCGAGCGACGCGGGTTGGTCATGCCGAGCGCGCGCAGCCTGCCCGAGCGGATGTGCTGGATCGCGTTGCCGAGCGGGCCGAAGGCGAAATCGACTTCCCCGGCGAGCAGCGCCTGGTACATCGGCGCATCGCCTTTGTACGGGACATGGACTACGTCGATGCCGGTCGTCTGCTTGAAGAGCTCGCCGACGAGATGCGGCGGCGCGCCGAGGCCGGTCGAGCCGAAATTGAGCTTGCCCGGCTTCTCGCGCGCGAGCGCGAGAAGCTCCTTCACCGATGACACGGGCACCTTGGGATTGCTGACCAGCACGAGGAAGGACGAGGCGATCTGCGTAATCGGCGCGAAGTCGCGGGCGGCGTCGAACGGCAGCTTCTTATAGAGCCCGGGACTGATGGCGTGGCCGTGCGTGGTGATGAGCAGCGTGTAGCCGTCCGGCTGCGCCTTGGCGACCGCGTCGGCCGCGATGTTGCCGCCCGCGCCCGGCCGGTTGTCGATGATGACCGGCTGGCCGAGGTCCTCGCTCAGCTTGGGCTGCAGCACGCGCGCGGTCGTGTCGACAACGCCACCCGCCGGGAACGGCACGATAAGGTGAACGGGCTTGGCCGGATAGTTCTCGCCCCAGGCGAGCGTCGCGGCCAGTCCGAAGCACGCCGCAAGGAGCGCTTTACGCGAAAACGCCAATCCAATCGATCGGATACGCAGACTGGGCAAGCGGGCCTTGCGGTCCGTAAAACTCGCAGCGTTTCGACTGCGGGTAGACAAGCCAAACCTCCAGGGCACCGCTCGCAAGATAGGCGGTGCGCTTCTCCTCCATCGCCTTCACCGAGTTGGAAGGGGAGAGGACTTCGATGCATATCTCGGGCGCCTGCGTCAGAGGCGTTTCGGCGATGTGCGCGCCGATGAACTGCGCGCTGGCCCATGCCACGTCCGGCACGAACAGTCCCAAGCGGGTCGCAATGCCTGCCTCTATCAGCGTTTCACCGCCCAGAACGGCGAGCTTCTGGCATATCCGCCCCTGGATTCGGCCGTGATACGTGCTGGCCGGCGTCATCAGCACGCGGCCCCAAAGATCGAGCTCGACCTTTCCCGGCAGGTTGGAGAAGCGCACGTCGTGGCACATCTCGCGATAGCGTGCGGCCAGCTCCTCGATGGATAACGGCGACTCGATAAGATCCGGGTATGCGCTCATCAGACGAGCCATTCTAAGCCCCCTTTGGATGCGAAACGTCTGGCTACCGATCGCGTTGACGCGCAGCAAACTTACAATTAGTAATGTCCATGAAGATCGACATCTTCAACCACGTCATGCCGCCGGCCTACCTCGAGCTCGTGAAGACACACTCGAAGGAGCCCGGCATGGTGAAGCGCATGTCCAGCCTGCGCATGCTCTGGGACATCGAGCACCGCGTGGCGATGCTGCGCGAGAAATTCAAGGACGTGCAGCAGGTCCTCACGCTCGGCCTGCCGAGCCCTGAGCTGCTCGGCGACGCGGCGCATTCGCCCGAGTTCGCGCGTGTCGCGAACGACGGCATGGCCGAGATGTGCCGCAAATGGCCGAAGGAGTTTCCGGCCTTCGTCGCCTCGCTGCCGATGAACAACCCGCGCGCCGCGGTCGAGGAGATGGACCGCGCGATCAACCGC
>CAYZFN010000033.1:0-8358 GCA_964477695.1 uncultured Enterobacteriaceae bacterium
GAAGTTGACGAAGTTGGTGTTTGCGACAGCGGGCGGGTTCTGCCAGGCATCGTAGTGATCGCGCAGGTGCTGGGCGTATTCTCGTGCGGCGCGGCGCTCGACCAGCCACATGATGTCGTCGGAGTAGATCGGCATCGCGCGATCATTGAAGGTGCTGCTGCGCTCTGCCGAGACAAATTGCGGGTTGGCGGCAGGGAGAAGGTCGGCGTTGTCCTCTCCGAGGGCCAGGTCGAGGTAATTGCGGGGATTGCATTTCGGCGTGTTGCTGGCCGGCGCGGTCGTGCACTTGAGAGTGGCATCGCAGTTCACTCCCACAGTGCAGCCTCGCGCTTGGACAACCCCGTCGGCGCGTTGCAGCGCCGCCCCCGCCGAAAACACGACGGCGACCACCACGCCATCCGGCGCCGCCGGAAGACCGGCAGCGGTGAGCAAGCGAAGCGAGGTGTTTCCCGCCAGATAGGCCGTATCGTTGTTGAGCGCAACCGCGGAGTTGCCGGCCCGGAAGTCGGCGGAAAGTGCATACCAAAGACGCTCTCCGCTATCGTCGCGCAGATCGGGAAGATCCAGCGTCCTGAACGGTAGCCGGCCGATCAGACTGGTGCACACGCCGCCGCCGCCGTAGTCCTCGCCGAGGACAAGCAGGCCGTCGTCGTTGACATCGGGGCAGGGCAGCTCACCCGGGCGGTTGGTATCGCTTACGGCGTACGCGATGAGCGCTTCCTTGGCTTTGGCGAGCGCCTCGTTGGTGACACGATCACGATCGACGCGAACGGCGGCCAGATTGAGCGAGTTGAAGATCACGAAGGTGCCGACCAGGAGAAGCACGGCGACCAGGGCGACGACCACGACGCCGCGTTGAGCGTGGGCGGTGCGGCGTCGCGAGGTCATTTTCCGTTCCGGCGAACCTGGATTTCGCCGTCGCCGATCACGTCTTTCACCTCGCCGCTGCTGCGGTCGACCGCCTCGCCGGGCTTGAGGCGCACGCGGCGGCCGTTCTCGCCGACGTTGACCGAGACGCGCGGCTCGCCCGCGCCCTGGGGCGGCGCCTCGATGCGCGGCGCCTCGGGTGAAGATTCGGAGGCCGACTCGCCGTTGATCCACACCGTCGAAGGGCCTTCCGAGCGCTTGACGAAGCCGTCGACGCGCGTGACCGGCGAGGCGAGCGCTGGCGTGTTCGGCCGGTCGGGGACGTGTGCCTTGCGCCGCGCATCGAGCGCGGCACGCTGCGCCGGCGTGAAGAAGAGGCGACCGAGCTCCTCGGCGTGCGCGGCGCCGACGGCAAGCAATCCGGCGAGGAGCAAGGTGCGCCTCATCGCTTTGCCCCTTCGTCGTGAATCGTGATCAGGTCGATCTGGCATTGGCCGCGTAGCCGCGGCAACACCGTCGCGGCGCCCAGCGCCGGAGCGCTGCGCTCGACGTCGCAGCGGCGCACCGAGTAGAACGCATTGCCGGATTCGCGCAGGTCGGAAAGGAAGCGCAGCAGGTCCTCCTCGTGCAGCAGCGCGAGGTCGATCCTCATCGTGCTCGAGCGGAAGTCGACGGTGCCCGGCTTGCCGGGCACCGAGACGAGCAGCTTCTGCCGGTCGATGACGTAGCGCAGGTCGAGCAGCTCGCGGTCGCGGCGGATGCGGGCGATGGTATCGGCCCATTCCAGCCGGTTCTCGTCGCCCAGGATGTTGAGCCGCTTCAGGCGCTGGTAGACGTCGAGCTTCTCGCGCACCTCGCGCTGCTCCTCGGCGATGCGGGCGAGGCGCTCGGTGTTCTGCTGGCGCTCGCTGCGCGCCGCGTTGCGCTCGGTTTGCGCGCGATTGCGCGCCTCGCCGGCGATCCACGCGAGGGCCGCGCCCGCCGCAAGCATTGCCACGGCGACCGCGAGCGGCGGCAGCAGGCGCTTCAGCTCGTCGCGAGTGAGCGTCACGGCAGTTTCCTCGCCAGCACGATCGTGAAGCGCGGCGCCTCGGTCGATTCGCCGCTGCCGATGTCGCCGCTCAGCGTGCCTTCGGACGTCACGTCGAACGGCAACTGCGTACGTACCAACTCGTAGTCCGCGCCGCCCAAGGCGGCAGCGAGCCGTCGGACCTGCGCCGTTATGCCGCGGTAGTCGTTGCGCTGCGCGTTGACGCGTCCGGAGACCTCCACGCTGACCGCCATGTCGGGCTGCACCGTCCCCGGCGGCGCCGCGACGGCCGGTGCTTTCGTTCCCCGAAGGTCGCTCTGCCGCACGACGCTCCAGCGGATGGCATCGAGCTCGACCTGCGGAAAGTCCTCGAGCACGCGCGAGATGTGCACGAACGCCGGCTCGGGCGAGGCGCTGCGCTCGGCGATGCGGCGGAACTCCACCACGGTCGCCTTGAGGTTGTCCGCCGTGGTCGCGGTGACCGGAAAGGCGGCAGTGATGCGCTCATACTGGCTCGCCGCCTCCTGCGCGAGTGCGCGCTGCGAGGCGGCATCGTTCTGCATGGTGTGCGCTTCCAGCCAGCGGCCGCCGGCCAGCACCGTGCAGGCGGCGAGGGCGAGCGCTCCGGCGGCGACCGTGCCCCGCTGCAGCTGCCAGACGAAGTAGCGCCGGCGGTCGTCGCGGCTCGCGAATTGCTCGCGCGGCGCGCGGCGCGCCGCGAGATGAAGATACAGCGCCTCGGCGCTTCCGCCCTCCGGTGGATGGCGCAGGCCGACCGCGCGCAGCGCCTCGCTGTAGTCGAGCGTGCGGAACACCAGGCGCGTGTCGGAGACGAGCGCGTGCTCGAAGGCGGCGCGTTGTCCCGCCGGGGCAATGACCAGCACCTTCACCGGCCCGCCATCGCGCGGCATCGCGCGCAACGTGACCAGGTACTGCGCGAGGCGCTGCGTCTCCGAGCGAATGAAAGTCGCGAGCGCGTCCGGTGCCGTGTCCAGCGTGCGCTCGAGGCGGGCGAAGCGCAGCCGGCCGGAATCGATGTAGCACTGCCGCAGCCCGGCGCGGTTCGCGGTCACGAGGAGCTGCCGGCCGTCGCGTCCGCCCAGCGCGGCGGCGAGCGCCGGCGCGAGCAGCGGCACGGAGTACACGCCGGACAGGCGCACGTTGGCCTCCTCGAGGACGTCCAGCCACGGCGTGAGCTGGTGCGTGTTGGTGAACGAGGCGAGCAGCAGGCGCTCGTTTCGCCGCTCACCCGCGATCACCGAGCCGAGCGACAGCGACGCGGCGAGACGGGTGTCGCGGTAGCGCTGCGCGAGGCGGCGCGCGATCACCGCCGCGCGGTCGCTGCCGCGCAAGTACGGAATCTGCTCCTCGTGGAAGTCTTCGCCGGCGAGGTCGGCGACGAGCGAGAACAGGCCGTTCGAGCGGCTGCGCAGGTGCTCGCGGAAAGCGGCGAGGCCCGCCTCGTCGCCGGTGAACTTGGCCTCGAGCTCGAGCGACGTCGCGGCACGGCGGTAGAGCCAGTGATCCTCGGCGGTGAAATAGAGCAGGTGCCGGGCGGGCATGGTCAGAACTTCATCTTCGAGATCGCGTCGTAGACCGGGCCGAGCACGGCGAGCATCACCCAGCCGAGGATCGCGCCGAGCACGACGGTCAGCGCCGGCTCGATCATGGCCTGCAGCTTGCCGATCGCGTCACGAACCTCGCGGTTGTAGAAGTAGCTGACGTTGAGCAGCGCCGTATCGAGCCCCCCGGTGTTCTCGCCGATGCGCAGCATGCGAATGACGAGCGGCGGGAAGAGCTCGAGCTCCTGGAACGCCACGGTCATGCTCTTGCCCTCCGCGATCTGCTGGCCGACCGTGCGCAGCGCGCTCTCCAGCACCTTGTTGCCGACGATCTCCTCGCAGCTGCGGATGGCGTCGAGCACGGTGATGCCGGATGAATACATCATGGCGAACGACGAGGCGAAGCGCGACAGGATGATCTTGCGCAGGATCGGCCCGACGAGCGGCAGGGTGATCTTGTAGCGGTCGATCGCATAGTCGACCGCCGGGTAGGAGCGCGCGGCGACCTTGACGCCGCTCCAGGCGAGGAACGGCGCGGCGAGGATCGCCCACCAGTAGCCGACGAACACATCCGATACCGCCATCAGGACGCGCGTCTGGAGCGGGATGTCCTGGCCCATGTTGCGGATGAACGCCGTCATCTGCGGCACGAGGTAGATCATCAGGAAGAAGGTGACGAGCAGCACGATGCTGCCGACGAACGCCGGGTACATCATCAGCTTCTTGGTCTGCGCGGCGAGCTCGTCCTCCCACTTGAGCGTCTCGGTGAGGCTCTTCAGCACCTCGGCGAGGCGGCCGGTCTGCTCGCCCGAGCGCACCAGGCTCACGAACACCTTGCTGAAGACCTCGGGGAACTCGGCGAGCGCCTGCGACAGGCTGCGCCCGCCTTCGATCGACTCGATGAGGCCCGATACCACCTCGCGGAAGCGCGGGTTCTCGATGCTCTCGCGCAGGTCGACCAGCCCTTCCATGAGCGGCACGCCGGCGCTCGCCAGCTGCTCGAGGTGGAAGCAGAAGTTGATCAGGTCCTGGCGCGCGATCCGGCCGCCGAGCAGGCGGCTCTTCTGGCGGCTCGGCGCGCCCGAGACGAGGTCGAGCTCCATGCGCGCGAGGCGCTGCTCAAGGTCGAACAGGTTCACCGCCTCGACGCGGCCCATGACGTTCTTGCCGCGCGCATCGATCGCCTTGTACGTGAAAAGCGGCATGGCGCTCGTCCTGGCCGGTCGCTCAGGCCATGCGGTCGGTCAGGTCGACCACGCGCATCACCTCGTCGAGGCCCGTGATACCCGCCCGCACCAGCCGCACGCCGTCGTCGGCGAGCGTCTTGAAGCCGCTCGCCCGCGCGGCGGTGAGGATTTCCCTCGCCGTCGCGCGCCTCGCCACCAGCTCGTCGATGCCGCCGTCGATCTTCAGCAGCTCGAGGATCGATTGCCGGCCGCGATAGCCCTGGTAGTCGCACTGCTCGCAGCCCACGGCGCGGAAGACGACCGCCGCCTCGGCCGGCGTAATGCCGAGCAGCCGCCGCTCGCGCGCGTCCGGGTCGTACGACTGGCGGCACACGCGGCACAGCCTGCGCACCAGCCGCTGGCCGAGGATGCCGATGATGTTGCCGGCGAGGATGTCGGGCACGATGCCGATGTCGAGCAGGCGCGGAAACGCGCCCACCGCGGAGTTGGTGTGCAGCGTCGAGTACACCTGGTGGCCGGTCATCGCGGCGCGGAACGCCATCTCGGCCGTGTCCTGATCGCGGATCTCGCCGACCAGGATCGCGTCGGGGTCCTGGCGCATCATGGCGCGGATGCCGTTCGCGAAGTCGAGCTTCGCCGCCTCGGCAACCGAGGTCTGGCGGATCAGCGTCATCGGGTACTCGACCGGATCCTCCAGCGTCATGATGTTGATGCCGTCGGAGTTGATGTGGTTCAGGATCGAGTACAGCGTGGTGGTCTTGCCGCTGCCGGTCGGCCCGGTGACCAGGATGATCCCCTCGGGCCGGGCGATCATGCGCTTGAGCAGCTCGAGCTGGCTCTCTTCCAGCCCGAGCTTGTCGAGCGGCACGATGCCTTTCTGCCGGTCGAGGATGCGCAGCACCAGGTTCTCGCCATGCGTGGTGGGCAGGCTCGCGACGCGGAAGTCGATCACGCGGCCCGACATCGTGGCGGAGATGCGGCCGTCCTGCGGCGCGCGCGTCTCCGCGATGTTCATCTTCGCCATCACCTTGAGCCGCACCGCCATCGCCGGCCAGTAGGTCTTGTGCAGCGAGCGGATCTGGCGCAGCACGCCGTCGATGCGGTAGCGGATGCGCAGGAAGTTCTGCTCGGGCTCGAAGTGGATGTCGGAGGCGCCGCGCTCCACCGCGTCGGCGAGCAGCGCCGAGATGAGGCGCACCACCGGCTGCGAGTACTCGTCGCCCTCGGCGACCGACGTGTAGTCGACCTCGCCGGTCTCGATCTCGCGCAGGATGCCGTCGATCGAGAAGTCGTGGCCGTAGTAATGCTCGATCGCGCGCTCGATCTCCGACTCGCCGGCGATGCGCAGCTCGATCTCGTAGTCGCCCTTGAGGTGCGCGCGCAGCTGGTCGATGGCGACGATGTTGTTCGTGTCGGCCAGCGCGACGATGAACTTCTTCTGCTGGCGGTCGAGCGCCACGGGGAACACGCGGTAGCGGCGCGCCATGTCGCGCGGCACCAGCTTGAGCGCCGACGGATCGACGATGATGCGGCTCAGGTCCACCGCCTGGAGGCCGAGCTTCTCGGAGAGCGCGTCGCGCAGCGTCGCCTCGGAGACGAAGCCGAGCTGCACCAGCAGCCGGCCGACCGGGACGTGCTGCTTGGTCTGCTCGAGCAGCGCGATGCGCAGCTGGTCCTCGGTGAGGATGCCCTGGTCGATCAGGATCTGGCCGAGGTGCCGCTTGGCCTGCGGATTGGACGCCGGACTCGCCGGCGAGTCGCGCTCGCGCGCCGGGTTTTTCGCGCCGTCCTGCGCGCCGGGGGTGAGCTTTTTCGCGATCGCCACGGGTTCCCCTTCAGCGCGCGAGCTGCGCGGCGCGCGCCTGCGCCGAGGCAAGGTCGAAGCTCGCGCCGCGGCTCCGGGCCAACGTGATGGCGCGCCGGTAGTACTCGAGCGCCTGGGGCTTGTCGTGCAGATGATCGAAGCTCACCGCGACGTTGTAGGCAAAGTCGGCGTTGTCTGGCTCGGCGGCGAAAGCCTTGAGATACTCCTGCTGCGCTTCGGCCCATCGGTTCTGCTGCGCGAACTGGTTGCCGAGCGTGAAGTTGAGCGCGTGCGCGGCCGGGTCGACGGCGAGCATCGACTTCACGCGGCTCTCGGTGGCAAGCGGGTCGCTGCGGCCGGCGCGCAGGGCGAGCAGCGCCGCCTGCGCCTCGGGGTCGCGCGGATCGACCTGCAGCACCTTGAGGTACAACGCCTCGGCCGACTCGTAGCGCCCGGCGCGCACGTCGAGCGCTCCCAGGCCGAGCAGCGCGTCGCGGTTCGTCGGCTCGTCGCGCAGTGCGTCCTCGTACTCGGCGCGCGCCTTCGTCATGTCGCCGGCGACGTACGCGGCATAGCCGGCGCCGACCTTGGGATTCACCTCCGGCGCGCGGCGCGAGACGAGGGTCCGCGGTTCCGCGATCGGCGCAGCGGCCAGGAGCGATTTCTCGCTCGCGGGTGCGGGCGCAAGACGCGGCGTCTCGCGCGGCGCGGCCGGGATGGCAGGCGTCGGCGAGCGCGTCGGCGCTCTCGGCGCGGCGGCGGGCGCCGGGGAGCCTGGCAAGCCGGGAATGGCCGGCTCGCGCGGCGCTGTCGCTGCTGCGACCGGCGTCGGCGCGGGCGAGGGCGGCGGCGCTGCGGCGATGCTCGCTTCCGCATTACGCGGCGGATTCAGGTTGACGAGCGGCGAGGGCGGACGCAGCTGGTACCAGAAATAGACCGCGGTGCCGACGGCGAAAAGGCCGAGCACGCCGACCGTGATGTAGAACGGCATGCGCGGATTGGGCTCGCTGAACTTCGCCTCGAATACCTTCCTGGCCGTGGCCCGCGCCGCGTCGTCCGTAGCGGGTTCCGCACCGGTGCGGGAGCGCGCAGCGGATGCCGCGCTTTTCGCCAGCGGCTCGAGCGGCTCGAGCTCGGGCGCCGGCGTCGCGCGCGGCGCCTTGGGAAGATCGTCGGTCAGGATCTCGAGCGGCGCCGAAATGTCGGGCAGCCGATCGCGCGTCAGTACCCCCTGGCGCTCGGGGCTGGTCGCGGCCGGCATGCCATCGGCCGGCTCGGCCGACTGCGCGTCCGCGTTGGCCCGCCGCTGCGCCTCCTGTTTCGCCTTCTCCGCCTTTTTGAGCGCCTCGAGAAGCAGGCTCATCGAATCGGCTCGCCGCTCGGACCCACAGGCGGCGCGACCCGGGTCGGGTTCGGTTTGGAAAGGAAATCGTCGCCGGGCAGCTGGTTGCGCAGGCTCGCGAAGTCGCCGTCGAGACTCGGATCATGGATGACGGTGGCCTTGAGGAAGATCACGAGCTCGCTCTTGCGGCTGAGGTCGGCGCGGCTCGAGAGCAGCTCGCCGAGAATCGGGATATTGCGCACGCCCGGGATGCCGGCGTCGTTCCGCTCGACGATGTCCTGCATGAGTCCCGCCAGCACGCCGACCTGTCCGCTCTGCAGCCGCAGCACCGAGTCGAACTCACGCGTCTCGAAAACGGGAATGATGTTCGGCACCGCGTTGGGGTTGCTGGGGGTGATCTGCAACGCCGGGTTCGGGTCGGTGACCGAATCCACCCGGCGGCGGATCGTCGGCCGCACGTTGAGCACCACGGCGTCGGCGGCATTGATCTGCGGCATGACGGCCATCATGAAGCCCTCGGCGGCTACGTTCGGCGTAGTGGTGAACGACGCCTGCACCGTCGTGCC
>CAYZFN010000034.1:0-18763 GCA_964477695.1 uncultured Enterobacteriaceae bacterium
ATCGGCTCGAGCTTGATCACCTCGGCCCCGAAGTCGGCGAGCGCCGCACCGACCGAGGGCACCATGATCATCGAGGCCGCTTCGACGACGCGAAGATTCGAAAGCAGGCCGGTTTCCTCGGATGGCGCCATGGCTCACCTCTCCCACTGAACCCGCAAAGTAACGCAATCCGCCCCGGGCCACGCAGTCGGACAAACGGCTAACGGCCTTGATGAAGTCTTACGGGATTTCGGTGGTCGCCGCGTCTGCTGCTCTAGTACAGTTCAGCCGCAATGGCAGTCGAAAAATTTCCCGACCTCCTCGTCCGTGCCGCAAAGGCCCTGGGGTCGATGCTCGACGTCGCCAAGCTCCTGGGGGTCGAGCCGCGCCAGGTCTACCTGTGGATCGCCGAGATCGAGGAGCCTGCGGAGGAGCGGCGCGGGGAGCTCGAGCGCCGGCTGATGTCGGCAGGGATCGTTTCCGGCGCCTAGCTCGCTGCCACGGCCTGGGCGGTGAATAGGCGAACCACCTCGAGCAGGCGATCCACCGTCACCGGCTTCTTGAGGTAGGCGACCGCGCCAAGCTTCTGCGCGTTGCTCGCGACGTCCTCTTCCACGCTGAGGAAGACCACCGGGATCTCGCGCGTCAGCGCGTCGGACTTGAGCGCCTTCACGAACTCGTAGCCGCTCAGGTACGGCATGTTGACGTCGCAGACGACGAGGTCGGGCGATTCGCCGAGCACTAGGTAGCCGCCTTCGACCGCGTCCGGGGCGTCCAGGACCTCGTAGCCCGCGTTGGCGAGATGCAGCCGGACGAGCGAGCGCAATGTCGGGTCGTCGTCGATGACAATGACCTTGGGCCGGCGGCCGTTCGTCGCGCTCATTTCCGCAGTGTCAGCTCCTCGGGAGCCGAAAGCCTACAAGCCGCGTCCGCCGCCGACCCGAGAAGTTTGTCTCGGACGTACGGGATTGTTTCTCTTTTGACGCCCCGTGTCGGGGAAATTCCGACAGCCATGCTGTAGTCGAACTACTACACTTCTTCTCGCGTTCCCCCCTTTCCCCAAAAGACGAACGCAACCCGCCCCGAGCGCGACGTCCCTCGCCTCGGGGCTTTTCATTTCAAGGCTGAGTTGTCATGGACGAAGTGCTAAATTCCCGCGCGCCATGACTTTCTCGCTCCATTCGCGCCTGCTGGCCCGCCTCGTCGACGTTCTCGGGAGCAGCGAAGAGGTGTGCCATCGCCTGCGCGTGCCCTACGGCGATTTCGCGCTATGGGTGACCGAGAGGGTGCCGATGCCGCGGCCGATTTTTCTGAAGGCGGTGGATGTGCTCGTCGAGGAAACGAGCCTTGCCGCCGAGGCGACTTCCCCAGAGGAACCTGCGAGCAACGCGTCCCATCCGCCTACGCCCGGGTAGATATCGGCACGACCCTTGCAGCCGGGCCCTCGTGCAATGCTCGCATTCCAGGGACGGCTGCTTAAGCGCGCGATCGAGATAGCCGGAGGCTTCCGGCCGCTGTGCGCGCGGCTCGGCGTCAGCGAGCACAGCCTCTCTTTCTGGGTGGAAGAGAAGGCCAAGATGCCCGAGCAGATCTTCCTGCTGGTCGCCGACCTCGTGCTAGAGGACGACATCGCGCGCGCAGCTCAAGATCGACGGCGCGATCCGCGCTCGAGCACCCCCGCCTAGGTCGATCGGATAAAACTTAAAACCTTGTTTCGCTATTCGCGCTGCGAATTGCGGAACGCAGGCACTAAGCGCCACACCCGGCTACTAAACTGCGCCCTGCGTTTGCCCCTCCCCAAGGAGGTAGGCGCATCCCCTGTGCCCCGAGCGCGACCGACCATCGCCTCGGGGCGTTTTATTTCGAGAAAATGGGGTCTGTCCCTGTTTTCGCCTCTGTTTTAACCTCAGCGGCGGCAGAGGCAACCTTGTTCGCCGCCCTCGCAGGGGCAGTTCGGGCCGCAGCGGCAGTCCGATTCTGCGTAGTAGGCGAGCAGCTCCGGCTGGGTGGCCTGGCAGCCGCACTGGCAGGCATCGCCGGCGCAGTTGAGGCAGTTGCAGCGATCGTTCGTTTCGTAGGTCATCGTATCTCCGTTCGTGGGTTGGGTTACGGTTCGCGGACAGGTACGTCCGACGGCGACCACTTTAGTTGGCCCGATTGCGACTGCCTTGAACGAGACCGCCGACTTCCTTGAACGAATCGGCTGACTTGCCGGCGGCGTCGCTCAGTCGGCCGCGGCGAACGGCGGGGCGATCTCGAAGAATTCGCCGCGCATCATCACCGAAGGCGGGATGCCGAACATCTGATGGAAGGTGCGCGTCAGATGCGCCGCGTCGGCAAAGTCCGAGGCGTGCGCGGCCGAGGCGATGTTGGACTCGCGCCCGATGACGAGCATCGCCCGGGTGAGCTTGCGCCATAGCATGTAGCGGCGGAACGGCAGGCCGAGCTGCTCCTTGAAGAGATGAGCGAAGCGGCCGGGCGAAAGATGCACGAGCGCCGCCGCGTCCTCGAGCGACAGGCGCAGATCGTCCGACTGCCGGATCTTGGCCAATACCTTCGTGATGCGATCGTCGAGGCGCCGGCTCGGCGGCGCCCCGGCGCAGAACGCGCGGACGCAGTGGCGCACCAGGTCGCTCACGTCCATGCTCTCGAGCGGCCGCTCGCGGAAGGCGCGCAGCTCGGCGAGGCAGGATTGCACGCGCGCGGCCGGCGCGATGGTGATGTCCTCGGTGAGGACCGAGCGCAGCCACGCGCCCTCGCTCGACTCGGGGTCGACGAAGAGCAGCGCGCCGCTACCGCCCTGCGCGTTGAACGAGTGCTCGACGTCAGGCCGCACGATGATGCCGGCGCCCTCGCGCCATTCGCCTCCAGAAGCGCGTATGGCGGCTGCGCCGTCGAGCGCCAGGAAGATCTGGATCGCGTGATGCGAGTGCGGCGGCACCTCGCCCCCGGCCCGGCCGGTCACGAGGAACCCGCCCTCCCATAGGTACCAGCGCAGGTTTGCGACAGCAGGTTTATTCAAGTCGTTCATGCGATACGTGCAAGAAAGCGGTCCGGCTCGTTCAATACCCGGGCGCGCGGCGTCTCTATCGTTCTCCCTGTCGTCCAACTATCAAAGGAGAACCCATGAGCATCGCAAAGCGTACCGCAATCCTTGCCGCGCTGACGCTCGCCGCCACGGCGTGCGGGCATCTCGCCATGATGGGGCATGGCGCACAGCGCCGGGCTGCCGAAGCGTTCGGCCTCGGCCCGCGCGCCTCGGAACATCAGACCTACACCGCCACGCTGCAACCGCAGCAGCCGCTGCGCGTGCGCAAGCTGCAGACCATCCCCGTGCTCATCAAGGATGCCAACGGCCGCCCCGTCGAGAACGCGGTCATAACGGTCGACGGCGGCATGCCCGAGCACGGCCACGGCCTGCCGACCCAGCCGCACGTGACGCGGGCGCCCGGCGCAGGGGTTTACGAGATCGAAGGCGTGCGCTTCGGCATGGGCGGCTGGTGGGAGCTCAAGCTGGCCATCGAATCGCCGGCCGGCGCGGACCGCGTGACGTTCAACCTGAGCCTGTGACCATGAGCTCGCTTTCCAGGGTAACCCTCTGCGCCGCGCTCGCCTCGCTCGTCGCAATGGCCCACGCAGCTCCACCGCCAGAGGTCCTCGAGCTCTCGCTCGAGGCTCTCGAGCCCGTGCCGGCCGATCCGAGCAATCGCTGGGCCGACGATGAGCGCGCGGCCGACCTCGGCCGCCGGCTCTTCTTCGATACGCGGCTGAGCTCGAACGGCCGCGTATCGTGCGCCTCCTGCCACGACCCCAGGCGCGATTTCCAGGATGGCATGGCCCTGGCGAAGGGTGTCGGGACTACGGCGCGGCGCACGATGCCGATCACCGCCACGAGCTACAGCCCGTTTCTCTTCTGGGATGGCCGCAAGGACAGCCAGTGGGCGCAGGCACTCGGACCGCTCGAGAGCGCGGTGGAGCACGGCGGTACGCGGGAGCAATACGCGCGCGTCATTGCCGAGCACTACCGGGCGGATTACGAGCGCATCTTCGGGCCGCTGCCGGACCACCCCGCGCAGCGCGACGACGTCACCCGCGTGTTCGTGAACATCGGGAAGTCGATCGCCGCCTACGAGCGGCGCATCCAGTACGGACCGTCGCGCTTCGATCGTTATGTGTCCGCCTGGAAGCGCAACGGCACGCCGCCGAAGGACGTGCTGACGGGCGACGAGATCGCCGGGCTCGCGCTTTTCGTCGGCAAGGCGAGCTGCGTGCAGTGCCACAACGGCCCGCTGTTCACGAACAACGAGTTCCACAACACCGGCGTTCCTCGCCGGGCAGGATCAGCCGCCGATCATGGCCGCCTCCCCGCCGTCGCGGCGGTGAAGACGGACGAGTTCAACTGCCGCAGCCGCTGGAGCGATGCCACACCGAAGGACTGCGCCGAGCTGGATGCGCTTCCCGCCGCCGGAGCGCCGCTCGAGCGAGCCTTCAAGGTGCCGTCGCTGCGCAACGTGGCCGAGCGTGCGCCCTACATGCACGCCGGCCAGTTTTCGACCCTTGCCGAGGTGCTCGAGCATTACAACCGCGCCCCGGCCGCACCCTCCGGACGCTCCGAGCTCAAGCCGCTCGGCCTGAGCCAAGCCGAGCTCCGCCAGCTCGAAGCCTTCCTTCGGACATTGACCCAATGATCGACACACTGGTGATCGGCGCTGGACAGGCCGGGCTCGCCGCCGGCTATTACCTGCAGCGCTTGGGAGTGCACTTGACGCTGCTCGACGGCGCCGACGAGATCGGCTCGGTGTGGAAAAAACGCTGGGACAGCCTGCGTCTCTTCACCCCCGCCCGCTACAACAGCCTGCCGGGAATGCCGTTCCCCGCAGACCGCTATTCGCTGCCCACGAAGGACGACGTCGCCGAGTACCTGAAGGCCTACGCGAAGCGCTTCGATCTGCCGGTGCGCCTTCGCAGTCGCGTCCTGAGCCTGCGCCGCGAGGGCGCGGTGTATGCGGCCGCCACCGCGAGCGGCGAAGTTCTCACCGCGCGCTCGGTGATCGTGGCGACCGGCGCCAACCAGCAGCCCTACGTCCCCGCGTTCGCAGCCGAGCTCCGCCCCGGCATCGTGCAGATGCACTCGAGCGGCTACCGCCGCCCGTCGCAGATCCCCGAGGGCAGCGTGCTCGTGGTCGGCGCGGGGAACTCTGGCGCGCAGATCGCTCTCGAGCTTGCCGAGGCCGGCCGCCAAGCCATCCTCTCGGGTCCTGATACCGGCTCGCTGCCGCGCCGCTTCCTCGGCCGCGACATCTATGACTGGCTATGGCCTACGCTCATGCGCCCGCCGGTTGACAGCGCCCTTGGCCGTCGGCTGATGAAGGACCGGCTCTTCGCGGGAGACCCGCTCATCGGCATGTCGGCGGAATCCCTCACGCACCGGAATCTCGAGCGCGCGGGCAGGACGATCGGCGTGCGCGACGGCTTGCCGCTGCTCGAAGGCGCTCGCGGGAAGGCGGAAGTCTCTGCCGTCGTATGGTGCACCGGCTTCCGGCCGGACTTCGGCTGGATCGAGCTTCCGGCATTCGGGCTGGACGGCTACCCCTTGCACCGGCGCGGCATCGTGCAAAGCGTGCCGGGTCTCGCCTTCCTCGGCATGCGCTACCAGTATCGCTTCGGCTCCGCGCTGCTCGGCGGCGTGGGCGAGGACGCAGACTACGTCGCCTCGCGGACGGTCGCGTTCCTGCGTTCAGCCGGTCTCCGCGTCGGCAGTACGCAGACTCCACCACCTGGCGATGGCCGCGCCGATGATTGCCGCGCCGACGAGCGTCGCCGCCGGGGCGCCGACGAAGTCGGCGACGAAGCCGGCCTGCAGGCGCCCGAGAGGAGCGCTGCCGCGCGTGGTTAGGACCACTACCGACATGACGCGGCCGCGCAGGGCGTCGGGAACGAGCGTCTGCGCGAGCGTGTTGCGGTTCACGCCCCAGATCCCATCGCAGGTGCCGAGCATGAAGAGCAGCGCGACCGAAAGCGGCAGCCAGGCGGAGAGGGCGAAGCTCGCGAGCAGCAGGCTGTAGATCGCGCCGGCGGTGAGGATGACCCGCATGTGATGCCTGAGCTGAGCGAACACCATGAAGATCATCGCCAGCATGCCGCCGGCGCCGAGCGCGGAGAGCAGCCAGCCGAGCCCCTGCGCGCCGGTGCCGATCACGTCCTTGGCGATAATCGTGATCAGCGTGATGTTGTGGCCGAAGAGGCCGCTCACCACCTCGAGCGCGAGCGCCACGCGCAGCGGCGGGTGGTCCCAGACGAAGCGCAGGCCCTCCGCCATGCCTTGCCAGAGGGTCGCTTGCTTCCCGGTGTCATGAACTTGCACTGGAGAAAGGCGCATGGCGGCGAGCGCGGCGAGCATGCCGACGAAGCTCGCGGCGTTGATCCAGAAGGGCAGCGCGTAGCTGCCGTAGGCAAGCGCGGCGCCGCCGATCGACGGGCCGATCAGCACGCCGCAGCGCACCGCGACGGCATTGAACGTTACGGCACTTTGCACCGCCGCTCTTGGAACCAGGCCGGCAAACAGCGCCTGGCGCGCCGGCACGGAGAACGCGCCGAGCGTGCCGTTGACGAACGAGAGCACGTAGAGATGCCAGTACTCGAGCCGGCCGCTCCAGGCGAGCAGGCCGATGACGAGCGAGTTCACGAGCATCGTCGACTCGGTGCAGTAGAGCATCGTGCGGCGCGGCACGCGGTCGGCGATCGCGCCGCCGACGAGCGCAAGCGCGATGGTCGGCACCGCGCGCGCGAGGCCCGCAAGGCCGAGGAGCAGCGCCGAGCCGGTGAGCTCATAGAGGATCCACGAGACGGCGGTCTGCTCGACCCAGGCGCCGGTCTGCGAGGTGAAGTGGCCGGCGAGATAGAGGACGTAGTTACGGCTGCGAAGAGCCTCCAGCCCGCGCAGCGGCATCTAAAGCCAGGGCATGAGCGAAGCGTGGATCACGTCGGGCACGCCCTGCCCGCCCACCGAGCGGATGGCGAGATCGACATCCTTCAGCCCGAAGCGATGGGTCGTTATCTTCTCCAGCGGGAATCGCTTGGACGCGAGCTGCGCCAGCGCCAGCTCGCAGGCGCGGTACGAGTGGCCGCGCGCGCTCTTGAGGGTGATCGCCTTGGTGGTGACGCGCTCGAGCGGGAAATTGGGAAATTCCTTCAGCTCGCCCTGCACGACGATGGTGCCGGCCTTGCGCTTCAGTGCTTCTATTCCCAAGAGTATCGGGATGGTGCCGGCGCCCGCCGTGCAGTCGAGCACCACGTCGACGCCCTTGCCGCCGGTGATCTCCTTGATTCGCGCCAGCGGATCTTCCTTGTTCACGTCGATGACGAAGTCTGCGCCCAGATCCTGGGCAACCTTCAACCTGGCGGAATCCCTGGCCGTGCCGGTGACGATGATGAGCGAGGCGCCGGCCTGCCTGCAGATCACGGTCTGTGAAAGCCCCTGCTGCCCCGGACCCTGGATCAGCACCCTCGAGTCGTAGCCGACGCCGCCGTCGAAGAGCGACCACTCGACGCCGTTCGCCATCGGTGTGACGAGGCCGGCAAGCTCGGGCGTGACGCCCTTGGGCACGTGGTGCACGACGGCGTTCCACGGCAGGTAGACGTATTGCGCGAACCCGCCCCAGAGGTGCGGCGCCTTCTCGGCCGAGGTGTAGCCGTAGCGGATCCCCTCCGGATTGTTGCGCCAGTCGGTGTTCTCGCAGTGGCGGTACTGGCCGGCATGGCACCACTCGCACTTGCCGCACATCACGTAGTGCTCGACGAACACGAGGTCGCCTTCCCGGAAGCCCTTGCGCCGGACGAACTCGCGCCCGGCCTGGGCGATCACGCCGATGTTCTCGTGGCCCATGATCACGGGCGCGGGCGTGGGCGGCGTCTTGTAGAGCTTGACGTCGGTGCCGCAGATGCCGGCCACCTCCATCTTCATGAGCGCGCTGTCTTCGGGAATGTCGGGCATCGGGTATTCGCGCAGCTCGGTCTTGCCCGGCCCGGTGCGCACGGCGGCCAATACTTTTTCCATAATGGGGGCCGAGTTTCTCATGCTTGCGCCTTCCCAACGGAGCCCCGATCGAGCCGATGCCGCGGCACGGGTGAAAGCGTGGACGCGCGGCCGCTTTTCGCTGGACGGCGACGCGACGATCTTCGTCACCGAGCTCGAAGGCGGCGCGCCGGGGTTCCCGCCGCTGCGCACCGTCGTCTCGTTCTGGATAGCGGAACGAGGCCACTTCCACTTCACGGTCTTCAAGCCGCTCAAGGAAGTGCGCGAGGACGACGTCCCGCCGGCGTGGTACCTCGACGCCCTGAAGGTCGAGGCAGGCGTGCCGTGCGGCTGCTGCTAGGTCCGAGTCATCTCGAGGCGAAACACGCTCTTCAGGAAGAAAGCGGCGACACGGTTGGCGAGCAGACGCTGTCCCGCGGCGCCGAAGCGGTAGAGCGGCTCCCAGCGCACCCGCGGGCGCGAGAAGCCCACCTCTTCCAGCAGCCGGGCCCATACCTCGGGCGGCTGGTGCTTGTGCCATTCGATCGTCGGGCAGAGCGGGTTCCTGATCCCGAAGGCAGCGAAGAAGTTGTGCCGGCTGCAGTCGGTCACGACGAGGCGCGCGTCGCGCTTTGCCAGCCGGGCGACATGCGCGAACACGTGCTGGAACGCCTGCCGCGCCTCGGCGCTCGACGCCAGCCGCGTGCAGGCCTCCTCGTCGATGTGGTTGATGGAGGCGTTCATGACGATGACGTCGTAGCCCTCGCGGTCGTCGTGATCCTGGACCCGTTGGCGCTCGAGGCGCACCGGCAGGTCCGCGAAGGCGCCCGCGATCTGGCCGAATACGCCCTCCCAGCGGTGATCGTAGCCGTCCGCCTCGGGCTCCAGGCAGACCACTTCACGCGCGCCGAGGATCGCGGCGTAAAACGCGTACAGGCCGTCGCCGCCGCCGATGTCGAGCACGCGCCGGCCGGCAAAGGTGACATCGCGGAACAGGTCCTGAAGGAGCGCGAGCGTTGTGCGCTCGGACCGAATCGCGCCGAGTCGCCGCAGGAGACGCAGATAGGTTTGCATGGATGTGCGCGGAAGCATGCCCGGGCGGCGCTTGCGCCGAAACGACCCGCCCGGCTTAACGAGGGTGCTCCAAGCGGGCCACTCGCGCTAGACTTCGGCGTTCCTTACGAGGAGGAGCTTATGACCGTAGCTGCGCGCGCGAAGCCCCAGGTGGCGATCATGAACGCGGTGCACGACCTGCCGGTGCTCGTCGCCCGCGACCTCGGGTTCTTCAAGGAGGAAGGGCTCGAGCTCGAGTTCGTCACCACGCCCGGCATGGCGCAGGCGACGACCAGCCACTTCGTCAAGTTCGACTCGGTGTTCGACCGGCCGCTCGACTCGGTGTACAACTCGGGCGGCATCGACCAGTACCGCATGTGCGAGTGGGGCATCATGAAGCGCGCGGTGGAGGCGAACGCGCAGAAGCTGCGCGGCCGCAAGATCGTCGCGCTCGGCGCGTCGATGTCCAAGTTCGCGATCGTCGTGCATCCCGAGTCGAAGATCTACGAGCCCGAGATGCTGAAGAACAAGGAGATCGCGGTCACGCCGAACAACGGCTCGGATTTCACCACGCTGAAGATGATGGAAGGCTTCCTCGAGCCCGGGCATCTCAAGCGCAGCAACGCCGGCTCGATGCTGAAGCGCCTGGAAGCGGTGCGCGACAAGAAGATCGCTGCGGCGAGCCTGATGGAGCCGTGGATCAGCGTCGCGCAGAAGTGGGGCATGCGCATCCTCATCGAGTCGCATTCGACGCGCGCCGAGGCGGCGGGCGACGACATGGATGGCGACACCCTGCGCAAGATGTTCCGCGCCCAGGCGCGGGCGGTCGAGGTGCTGGACAAGGACGCGCGTCCCTTCGCGCACTACCTCGCGCGCGAGACCGGCGGCCTGCTGAAGCCCGAGGAGCTGCAGACCTGGCGCCTCCTGCACGGCGCGCCGCAGCCCTACACGCGCGAGCGCTGGGACGACACCTACCGCTGGACGGTGAAATGGAACATGACCGTGCCCGGCGCGACCTACGACAACACCGTCGACAACCGCGCCTGGTGCTGATCGGGAGATCGCCATGAAGACAGTCAAAGCTTCGATGATGAACGCGATCCACGACCTGCCGCTGCTCGTGGCGCGCGACGAGGGCTTCTTCCGCGACCAGGGGCTCGACGTCGAAATCCTCAAGACGCCGGGTTCCGGGCAGAAGGATTCCGACCATCAGGCGCTGCGCGCGGATATCTTCCAGCGCACGATGGAGGCGCTCTACGACCAGGGCGCGTGCGACCAGTTCCGCATGTGCGAGTGGGGCATCATGAAGCGCGCGGTCGAGTCGAACGTCGAGAAGGGCCATCGCCCGGCGAAGATCGTCGCGCTCGGCTCGGCGATGTCGACCTTCGCCCTCGTCGCCGACCCGAAGTCGGGCATCTACGAGCCGGAGCAATTGAAGGGCAAGCCGATCGGCGTCAGCCCGTTCAACGGCTCGCACTTCACCACGCTCAAGCTCCTCGAAGGCTTCCTCAGGCGCGAGCAGATCAAGACGACTTTCGCCGGCACGATGCGCGAGCGCATCGAAGCGCTCAAGCGCGGCGAAGTAGCCGCCGTCAGCCTGATGGAGCCCTGGATCAGCGTCGCCGAGAAGCAGGGCCTGCGCGTGCTCATGGAGTCGCACTCGACGCGCAGCGAAGCCGCGGGCGACGAGCTGGACGGCCCGACGCTGCGCAAGATGTTCGAGGCCGAGGCCGAAGCCGCACGCGCCATCGACAGGAACCCGGCGAAATACGCGCACTACCTCGTCGAGGAAGCGGGCGGCATGCTCGAGCCGAAAGACCTCAAGCTCGCGCGCATCCTCAACGCCCCGCCCGAGCCCTACACGCGCGAGCGCTTCCAGCACACCTACGAGTGGACGCGCGACTGGGGCCTCGTGCCGCCCGGCGCGACCTACGAGAGCACCGTCGACAATCGCGCCTGGTCCTGATTCGGGGACGGAGCCCGAACTATTGGCTGATTACGTTCCGAGCTTCAGGCTGACCCACGAGGCCAGCTTGAAGATGCTCCAGGCCGGCGTCGCCAAGGCGAACGAGCTCGGCTGCAAGGTGAGCCTCGCGGTGGTCGACCAGAGCTGCCAGCTGATCGGCTTCGTGATGATGGACGGCGCGCGCTACTTCTCGCGCCGCACCACCATCAACAAGGCGATCACCTCGGCGTCGCAGAGGCTGCCGACCGGCTACGCGCCCAAGGAGCAGGAGCTCTCCATGACCGTCCGCATGGGCGAGTTCACCAACATCGAGGGCGGCTTCCCGATCGCCGTGCAGGGCCAGGTCATTGGCGCCGTCGCCGCCGGCGGCGCGAAGATCGAGCAGGACGTGCTCGTCGCCCAGGCTGCGCTCGCCGCGCTCGGCCTGCCTAAGTAGTGGCCACGAAGCTCGACAAGCCGCTGCGCCGCGAGCTCGACATCGGCGGCCAGCCGTTCGTCGTGACGATCTCGCCCGAGGGCTTCAGCGCGTCCATCACCGGCGACATGCGCCTCGAGCCGTCGAGAAACAATTCCCCGAGCAAGAAGAAACGCTGACTGTCACCCGTTAGAGAACGCCAGGAACCCAGCGCTTCACCCGCCCGCAATACTCGATGTACGGCTCGCCGAAGAATTCGCGCAGCCGCTTCTCGTCGCGCTTGACACGCAGGTGAAAGAAAACCGCGCTGGCGAGGCCGATGAGCCCTGCGAGCCACGAATGCAGTGTCAGCGCGAGGCCGGCAAGGAAGATCAGGTGGCCCAGGTACATCGGATTGCGCGTGTAGGCATACGGGCCGGCGGTGACCAGGCGCTCGGGCATCGTCTTCATCCCCGGTCCTCCTCCGCCGAGCGAGATGCGATAGCGGCCGACCAGCTTGTACTGCAGATAGCCCCAGAGCATTAGCGGGGCCGCCCACGCATCCAGTTGGATGCGTCCATTGCCGAGGAAAAATTCCCACGCGAGCACGACGGCGGGAATGACGACGAAGGTGCGAAGCGAGCTGCCGAGTTTGCGCATGGCGAATCCGGCCGCGAATGCTGCCGCGCCAGGCTGCGGAACGCAACCTGCGTCGCCGAATCGGGGTCTTGGCGTACGATGAGGCGCATGGCGAAGGCGGAGCTTCGGCAACGGCTGGCGGCAATTCTCGCCGCCGACGCGGCCGGCTATTCGCGCCTCATGGCGCACGACGAGCGCGCGACGGTCGCGGCGCTGGACCAGGCGCGCGCCGTGTTCCGCTCGGAGATCGAATCGCGCGGCGGCCGCGTCATCGACACCGCCGGCGACTCGGTGCTGGCGATCTTCGAGACCGCGAGCGGCGCGCTCGCCGCGGCGATCGCCATCCAGGACGCGCTCGCCGCCGCCTCGCAAGCCGTGCCGGAAGAACGGCGCATGCGCTTTCGCCTCGGCATCCACCTCGGCGATGTGATGGAAAAGCGCGACCGCACCGTGTACGGCGACGGCGTGAACATCGCCGCGCGGCTGCAGGCGCTCGCCGAGCCCGGCGGCATCGCCGTCTCGGAGGCGGTATACGGCAGCGTGAAGAACCAGGCCGCGTTCGAGGACCTCGGCGAGCAGGCGGTCAAGAACATCCCGGGCGCAGTACGCGTCTTCGCGGTGCGCAGCTCCATGCCCGGGCGCTGGCGCATCGCGCGACGCGCCCGGCTGGCGCTCGGCGCTGGCGCCCTCGCGCTCGCCCTGGTCGGCGTGCTCGCCTGGCAGCGACCCTGGGACCATGGCGCCGCTCCGATTAGCACCGCGGCACCGACGCTGCCGGCGAAGCCTTCGATCGCGGTGCTGCCGTTCGACAACATAGGCGGCGACCCCGAGCAGGCCTACTTCGCCGAAGGCATGACCGACGACCTGATCACCGACCTCTCCAAGGTCGCCGGCCTGTTCGTCATCTCGCGCAACTCCACGTTCGTCTATAAGGGCCAGCCCCACGACGTGCGCGAGATCGGCAAGGCGCTCGGCGTACGCTACGTGCTCGAAGGCAGCGTGCGCCGCAGCGGCAGCGAGGTGCGCATCAACGCTCAGCTCATCGACACGACCAGCGGCGGCCACGTGTGGGCCGAGCGCTACGACGGCGAGCTGAAGAACATCTTCGGCCTGCAGGACAAGGTGACGCGCAGCGTGGTGGGTGCGCTCGCCGTGGAGCTGACCAAGGACGAGCAGGAGCGCGTGTCGCGCCGTGGCACGGACAGCGCCGCCGCGTACGACGCCTTCCTCAAGGGCTGGCAGCACTACCAGAAGCAGACGCCGGATGACTTTCGGGCCGCGATCGCCGACTTCAAGCGCGCCGCCGAGCTCGACCCGAACTACGGCCGCGCCTACGCCGCGGCGGCGGCCACGTACTGGGACGTTTTCACGCGGGTATGGGAGCTGCGCATCGGCCTGCAAAAGCACCACGAGGCGATCTTCTTTGCAGGCGACTACCTCCGCAAAGCGATGCGCGATCCGACGCCGCTCGCGCACCAGGTGGCAAGCGCCATGGCGCTACAGGACCGGCGATACGACGAAGCGGTCGCGGAAGCGACTGCCGCGGTTGGCGAGGATCCGAACGATCCGGACGGCTACGTGGTGCTGGCCAGCGTGCTCAGCTTCACCGGCAAGCCGGCCGAGGCGCTCGACCTGGTCGAGCGCGCGATGCGGCTCAACCCGCATTACCCGCCGCGCTACCTCTACCAACGCGCGCTCGCGGAGTTCGGCCTGAAGCGCCGCGAGGCGGCTGCCGCTTCGCTCGAGCGTGCGCTGCAGCTCAATCCGGACGACTACTGGTCCGAGCGGCTGCTGTTGTCCGTGTACGGCCTGCTCGGCCGCAAGGACGCCGCGGCGGAGCTGTATGCGAAGGTGCAACGCGGCGCCGAGAGCCGGGGACTCGCTTTCCAGGATCCGCTGACGGTGACCGCCATGAGCTTCTGGTATCCCTTCCTCAAGGACGCCGACGCGCAGCAGTTCGCCGAGGGGCTGCGCAGGGTTGGCGTCCCGGACTGAGCGGCTTCAGAAGCCGAGCGTTTCTCCCGGCTTCATCTCGATCACGCGGATCGGCGCGTCGCCGAGCGCCGCCCGGAACTCCGCGGGCGTGCGGTTGATGGACGGGAAGGTGCCGTAGTGCTGCGGGATCACCATTTTCGGCTTGACCAGCTCTCGCATCGCATAGGCCGCGTGCTCAGGGTCCATGCCGAACCAGCCGCCGATCTCGGCGATCGCGAGATCCGGCTTGTAGAAGTCGTGGATGAGCTTCATGTCGCCGAACACGTCCGTATCGCCGGTATCGTAGATACGCAAGCCGTTCTCGAACTCGATCACGAATCCGACGGCCGCCCCGCCTTCCAGCCAGCGCACCGGCTTCGACATCTCCGGCTTGAGGGCGTTGAGATCGAGTCCCGAGCTGTGCTCGGCCGGCACGACGTGGATCTTTATGCCCGGCCCGAGCGGAGACGCGGTGCCGCCCTTGTTCATGGGAATCGCCTTGCCCCCGTCGATCAGCCCGAGCGACACGAGGTTGAGGATCAGCTCGTGCACGCCGAGCACCGGCGCTCCGGTCAGGCGGGCGAGCTCGGGTAGATCGCCGATGTGATCCTGATGGCCGTGCGTGATGAGGATCAGGTCGACTTTGCCGAGCGCGGTCAGGTCCTTGTACTTCGCCGGCGTCTTGGGGTTGTTCTTGAGGAAGGGATCGATAACGATTACTTTGCCGGTGACGCTGGTGATGCGGAAAGTCGCGTGGCCGAGCCACAGCAAGTCGATCTTCTCGGCGAAGGCGGACGGCGCCGCCAGAAAGAGCAGCAGCGCTGCTGCGAGAACGCAAAGCCTCATCTCCCCTCCCAGACTGCGAAAGCGCTAGTCTGCCACGCCGCCGGTCACGAATTGCGCTGCAAGAACTCGATCAGGCGCCCGGGAACCGACGACTCGTCCTGCGCCTCGGGCGGCGCGTCCCAGTACTCCGACTTCGGCAGGCACTCCCCGAGGTAGCGCGCCGCCGAGGTCGCGTGCGACTCGTCGTGGCCCGGCACGACGAGCGCCGGTATCTCGAGCTTCATCAGCTCTTCCGGCGCAGCGCCGGGCGAGGTATCGCGATCGAAGAGCGCCGCCGCCATCGCCTTGACGAGCCCTTCGTACGCCGCGATGTCGCGCTTCACGTACGCCGCGGCGAACGCGGCGTCGCGCGAGAGCACCGAAGCCCACGGTCCGCCGAGCGGATCGGCGCTGAACGGCTTGCCTTCCTTGAGCACGTGCGACACGACGCCCTGCAGCCCGACCTGTCGCGCGAACTCGAGATGGTCGGCGAAGCGGCCGTGGCCGCGGATGCGGTACTTCGCGCCGCCGACGGGCCAATACAACACCATGCTTGCAACCGCGTGTGGATACAGGACGGAAAAGGCGAGAACCGGGCTGCAGCCCATGCAACCGCCCATGAGATGCGCGCGCTCGATGCCAAGGGTTTCCAATAACAGCTTTCCTTGAGCAGCGTAGTGCTGCCACGTGACGGCCTCGATGCGCCCGCCCGAGCGACCGCATTCGCGCCGGTCGAAAAGGATGCAGCGGAAGTGCCGCCCCAGGTGCTCGAGCATCCTCGCGCGCTGGTATACGCCGGCGGTGCGCCACTTCTCGACCGTGGCGTCGAAGCCGCCCGGCGCGTACATGAGGAGCGGCGGACCTTCTCCGACGATCTCGAAATACGTGCGGATGCCGTCGAGGACCGCTTCAGCCACGGCGCTGGCCTTTCAACTGCCTGCCTTCCCTTACGTCCTTGACGTAGGCCGACAGCGCATCGAGGGAGATGCGCGCGACGTTCGCGTACGTCTCGGCGTGCGAATCGATCCAGCTCGCGGCATAGCCGATCGCCGCGTGCGCCATGCGCATGCGGCCGTCGAGCCACGGTCCGCCGCCGAGCCCGCCGAGCACCGGAATCGAAACCGCCTTGACCACCGCCGCGCCGGCTTGCTCGCCGGAATGGCGGAAGTCGAGCAGCGCAGCGCCAGCCTCCTCCAGCGCTTTCGCCTCGGCGACGAGCTCGGCCGTGGGACGGCCGCCGTGGAATTCGGCGAATACCGGGACGCCGGCTCGCGCGATGGCCCTTACGGTCTGCGCTGTAGCAAAAACCTTGACCATGTCCGCGCCGCCCTCGCTCATCAGCCGCCTGGCGTCCTCGAGCGAGCCGGAGGGCAAGTCGCAGGAAAGGAGCGCACGCTTGACGCCGTGGCGCACCGCCTTGCAGACGATCAGCATCTCGGCGAGCGAGACGGCCGCCTCCTCGGAGCGTCCCCACAGGTTGACGCCCACCGAGTCGCCCACCGAGACGAGGTCGGCGCCGGCGCGCTCGGCGATCTCGGCCATCGGCGCGTCCCAGGCGACTACGCCGACGATCTTGCGGCTCTGACGTTTCATCTGCTGCAGCGCCTGAATAGTGAGCCTATCCATCAAGCCGCGTATTTTGCACACTAAAATTCGCCCATGATCATCGACGTTCACGGGCACTACACCACCGAGCCGCAGCCGCTGCTCGCGTTCCGCGACAAGCAGCTCGCCGGACTCGCCGACGCGATGCGCAAGCCGCAGTCGACCGAATTGAATATTTCGGACGAAATGCTGGTGAAGAGCGTCGAGCCGCAGAAGAAGCTGCAGAAGGAGCGCGGCTCGGACCTCACGATCTTCTCGCCGCGCGCCGCCGGCATGGCGCACCACGTCGGCACGGAGGAGACGGGCAGCGTCTGGACGACGATGTCCAACGATCTCATCCATCGCGTATGCACGCTCCTGCCCGACAACTTCGCGCCGGTCGGCCAGCTGCCCCAGCATCCGGGCGTGCCGCCGAAGAACTGCGTTCCCGAGCTCGAGCGGCTGGCGAAGCTCGGCTTCCTCGGCGTCAACCTGAACCCCGATCCCGCGGGCGGCTACTGGACCGATCCGCCGCTCACCGACAAGTGGTGGTATCCGCTGTACGAGAAGCTCGTCGAGCTCGACATGACGGCGATGATCCACGTGACCTCGTCGTGCAACCCGGTGTTCCACTACACCGGCGCGCACTACATCAACGGCGACACCACGGCGTTCATGCAGCTGATCCAGGGAAATCTGTTCAAGGATTTCCCGACGCTCAGGTTCGTCATCCCGCACGGCGGCGGTGCCGTGCCTTTCCACTGGGGAAGATACAGGGGCCTGGCGCAGGAGATGAAGAAGCCGCTCCTCAAGGACCACCTGCTCGGCAACGTCTTCTTCGACACGTGCGTCTACCACCTGCCCGGCATCGAGCTGATGGCAAAGGTCATTCCGGTCGACAACATCCTTTTCGCCTCCGAGATGCTCGGCGCGGTGAAGGGCGTCGATCCGGAGACCGGCCACAACTACGACGACACCAAGCGCTACATCGACCAGCTCAGCTTGAGCTCGGCCGACAAGCAGAAAATTTTCGAAGGCAACGCACGGCGCGTTTATCCGCGGCTGGATAAGCGTTTGAGAGAACGGAAGGAGAAACGATGAAGATAATTCGGGGACGGAGCCCGAACTGCAAAGGAGCAACCCCCCATTCAGTAATTTGCCAAATGAGGGCTCATAACTCCCTTAACAGGAGGCCGAGGTGAGCGGTGCCATGCGCATCCTCGACATTCCGAAGCGTCCCGATCCGCGGCTGATCGCCGAGTTCAGGAAGATGGTGACGCCGCACCTCTCCGACAGCCTCGAGCGGCTCTATGCCGGCGGGCCGCAGCTGAGACCCATGCACAAGGGCGGAACGCTGGCCGGGCCGGCGTACACGGTGAAGACCGCGGCGGGCGATAACCTGCTCGTGCACAAGGCGCTCGACACCGCGCGCCCCGGCGACGTGATCGTGGTCGACGCCGGCGGCTTCCTCGACAACGCGATCATCGGCGAGCTGATGTCGGCGCGCGCCAGGCAGCGCGGCATCGCAGGCATGGTGATCTGGGGCGCTGTCCGCGACTCGGCCGAGCTGGCCGCAAGCGACTATCCGGTCTTCGCCGCCGGGGTCACGCACCGCGGGCCGTACAAGAACGGTCCGGGAGAGATCAACGTGCCGGTCATGATGGGCGGCATGCCGGTGAATCCGGGCGACATCATCGTCGGCGACGCGGACGGGCTGGTCGCCATTCCGCAGGAGATCGCCGAGCGCGTGCTCGCCTCGGCGAAAGGGATCCTGGAGAAGGAGACCGCCTCGATGAAGCAGATCCAGGCCGGCACGGTCGACCGCAGCTGGGTCGACAAGGCGCTGAAGGAAAAGGGCTACAAGATCTGAGGGAATGAACCCGGGGCGGCCGGCGTTAGTCCCTCCGGGGTCGCCATGAATCTCCTCTATTCCGTCCTGCTGGTCGCCGCCCTCGCCGGCTGCGCAGCCAGCCCGCAGAGCACTGTCTCCGTCGGCATGCGGGAGAACGAGGTCAGCGACGCGCTCGGCCAGCCGTTGGCGACGGGCCGCCTGCCGACGGGCGAGGAATACTGGGACTACTCACGCCAGCCTTTCGGCTACACCAACGAGCGCGTGACGTTCACGGCCTATGGCCTCGTGCGCGATGTGCGCAATCTCCTCACCGAAGACAACTTCAAGAACCTGCGCGCCGGAATGACGCCGGACCAGGTCGAGGGCGTGGTCGGCCCGAGCGCCGTGTCGGAGCGGCGTGAGTACGCCGGCGGCACGAAGTCGTGGACCTACCGCTACTACGACATCGGCGTGATCAAGCTGCTGAACGTCATCTTCGACGAG
>CAYZFN010000035.1:0-10933 GCA_964477695.1 uncultured Enterobacteriaceae bacterium
GGAGCGGTAGGCGAGGCGCTTGGCCTCCAGCGTCCGGATCATGTCGACCATCTGCGGGACGTAACGGGTCGCGCGCGGCTCAGCGTCCGGCGCCTCGACGCCGAGCGCGGCGGCGTCCTCTTCCATGAAGCGGATGAAGCGGCTGGTCAGCGCGTCGATCGGCTCGCCGTTCTCCGCGGCGCGACGAATGATCTTGTCGTCGATATCCGTGACATTGCGCACATACTTCACGCGGTAGCCGCTCGCGCGCAGCCACCGGCGCACGACGTCGAAGACTACGAGCATGCGCGCATGGCCGAGGTGCAGGTAGTCGTACACGGTCATGCCGCACACGTACATGCGGACCTCGCCGGGCGTAAGGGGCGTGAAGTCCTGCTTTGCCCTGCCGAGACTGTTGAAGATCTTGAGCGTTTTGATTGTGAAGCGGCGGGGGTTGGTCTACAATCCGGCGTAACGTAGGGCCTTGAAAATACTAACACAATGCTGAATTGGAACGCCCGGTTGAAAGCACCGCGCCGGACGTTCGTCGCGCTTATCGCGACGCTCGTCTGCCTCGCGCCACCGCTCGGCCGTGCCGACGACCTGCAGGACGCGCAGCAACTGCTGCAGTCCGGCCAGCGCGACCAGGCGCTCGAGCGAGTCAACAAGATCCTCGCCGGCAAGCCGAAAGACCCGCAGGCGCGCTTCCTGAAAGGGGTCATCCTCACCGAGCAGGGCAAGCAGGCCGAAGCGATCGACATCTACACCAAGCTCACGCAGGACTATCCGAATCTCCCCGAGCCGTACAACAACCTCGCGGTGATCTACGCGGGCCAAGGGCAATACGAGAAGGCGCGCACGGCGCTCGAGCAGTCGATCCGGACGCATCCGAGCTACGCCACCGCGTACGAGAACCTCGGCGACGTTTACGCCAAGCTCGCGAGCCAGGCCTACGGCAAGGCGCTGCAGCTCGATGCTTCGAACACCGGCGCGCAGAACAAGCTGTCGCTAGTGCGCGAACTCACCGGCGGCGGAGCGAAGCCGGCGACGCTCGCCAAGGCCGACGCCGCGAAGCCCGCGGAACCCGCCGAGGCGCCGAAGGTCGCGGCCGTCGAGCCGCCGAAGCCGGCCGAGGCAAAGCCGGTGCCGGCACCGCTACCGGCGCCCTCCGCCGATCCATCCGCCGAAGTGCTGGAGGCCGTCAAGGCATGGGCCGACGCCTGGTCGCGCAAGGATTCGGACGCCTACCTCGCCTATTACGCCAAGGACTTCGATCCGCCGGGCAGCGAGTCGCGCGCGGACTGGGAAAAGGCGCGCCGCCAGCGCATCGAGGCGCCGAAATCGATCTCGGTTTCGGTCGACTCGCCCAAGGTGACCATGCGCGGCAACAACGAGGCGGCGGTGACGTTTCGCCAGAATTACCGCTCGGACAAGCTGAAGAGCTCCAACCGCAAGACCCTCGACATGGTGAAAACCGAGAACGGCTGGCAGATCCGCAAGGAGCAGGCCGGCAAATGAGCCAAGCATGAAGCGCCTTGTCCTGCTCCTCGCTTTCCTGTGCAGCGCCGCCGCCCACGCGGCTACGCCGGAGGACGGCCTGTCGGCGGTCTTCCAGGCGATCGAAGACAACCAGCCGGACGTCGCCCTCAAGCGCATCGATGCGCTGATAGCGCAGTACCCGAATTTCCGTCTCGCCTACCTGGTGCGCGGCGACCTGCTGCTCGCCCGGGCGCGGCCGCTCGAGACTTTCGGCAATGTGGTGAAGACCGTGCCGCAGGACAAGCTCGAGGGCTTGCGCGAGGAAGCACTCGCCCGCCTGCGCGCGCTGCGCCAGCGCCCCGACGAGAAGCGCCTGCCGCGCTATGTGCTGCAGCTGCCGCCGGAGGAAAAGCACGCCTTCGTCGTCGACTCGCGCCGCTCGCGGTTGTACGTCTTTGCCAACAATGGCGGCCGGCCGCGCCTGGTCAGCGACTACTACGTGACGCTGGGCAAGAACGGCGTCGAGAAGACGCGCGAAGGCGACCAGAAGACGCCGATCGGCGTCTACCACGTGATCGCCAACCTGCCGAAGAGCAAGCTCACCGACTTCTACGGCGCCGGCGCCTTTCCGATCAATTACCCGAACGAGTGGGACCGCCGGCTCGGCCGCAACGGCCACGGCATCTGGCTGCATGGCGTGCCGAGCGATCTCTACAGCCGGCCGCCGCGCGCGAGCGACGGCTGCATCGTGCTCGCGAACCCCGACCTGCTCGCCATCTCGCGCTATGTGCAGGTGGGCCTCACGCCGGTGATCATCGCCGACGAGATCGAATGGAGCGACGCGGCGGCGCTCGACGCCGAGCGGGCGTCGCTCGCCGCCGCGGTCGAGCAATGGCGCGTCGACTGGCAGAGCCTCGACACGGTGCGCTACCTCTCGCACTATTCGCAGCGTTTTTCCGCGAGCGGCCAGAATTACGCCGCGTGGGCCGAGCACAAGCGCAAGGTGGCCGCAGGCAAGAAATGGATCAAGGTGGGCCTCGCGCGGATCGGCATGTTCCGCTATCCGAGCGAGCGCGATTTCGTGGTCGTCAGCTTCGACCAGGACTACCGCTCCAACGGCCTGTCGAACGTCATGAAAAAGCGGCAGTACTGGGTGAAGGAAGACGGCCGCTGGAAGATCATCTACGAAGGAGCCGGATGAAGCTCAAGAGCCTGTTTATCCTGTGCGCGGCGGCGATGGTGCCGGCCGGCGCGCTAGCCGCCGATCCGCAGGTCGATGTCGTCACGAGCCTGGGCAAGATCCGCCTCGAGCTTTATCCCGCCAAGGCGCCGAAGTCCGTCGCGAACTTCCTGCAGTACGTGAAGGACGGCCACTACAACAACACGATCTTCCACCGCGTCATCCCGGGCTTCATGATCCAGGGCGGCGGCATGGCGCCGAACATGGTGCAGAAGGCGACCCGGCCGCCGATTCCGATCGAGTCCAAGAACGGGCTGAAGAACGACGTCGGGTCGGTCGCGATGGCGCGCACCTCGGACCCGAATTCCGCGACCGCGCAGTTCTTCATCAACGTTAAGAACAATGCGTTTCTCGACTATCCGGGCCAGGACGGGTACGGCTACACGGTGTTCGGCAAGGTGATCGACGGCATGGACGTCGTGAACAAGATCGCCGCCGTCCCGACCGGGAACCAGGGCATGCACCAGAACGTGCCGCGCACGCCCGTGGTCATCGAATCCATGACGGTGGTCGGCGCCAAGCAGTAGTTGCGTTCTCTCTACATTTCCGACCTCCACCTCAGCGAGGATCGGCCGCAGGGTAACGAGCGGTTCTTCGCCTTCATGGAGGACGAGGCGGCCGGCGCCGACGAGCTGTACGTCCTCGGCGACCTCTTCGAGTACTGGGTCGGCGACGACGATCTCGAGGATCCGTTCAATGCTGTGATCGCCGGCTTTTTCCGGCGCTTTGCAGGCGCGGGCGGCAAGCTCGCCCTGCTGCACGGCAACCGCGACTTCCTGGTCGGCGAGCGCTTCGCGAGGGGTACGGGGGCACGCCTGCTCCAGGACCCGGCGCTCCTCGGCGACACCCTGCTCATGCACGGCGACACCCTGTGCACGGACGACCACGACTACCAGGCCTGGCGGCGCACCGCCCGATCGCCAACCTGGCAGGCCGAGTTCCTCGCCAAGCCGCTCGGCGAGCGGCGCGGCGTCGTGCGCGGCCTGCGCGAGAAGAGCAAGGAAGTGATCCAGGCCAAACCGGCCGACATCATGGACGTGAACGAGGAGGCGGTACGCGAAGCGCTGCGCCGCCACGGCGCGAGCCGCCTGATCCACGGACACACCCACCGCCCGGGACATCATGTCCTCGACGTCGACGGCCGGCACTGCGAGCGCTGGGTGTTGCCGGACTGGTACGGCGCGGGCGGCTATCTGGAGATCGTCGGCGGCAAGGCGCGGCTCGTGCGCTGGTAGGCGCCGCGGGAACGCCGGTTGCTCCGGGGGTCTTGCCTTTTGAAAGGACCCCCATGACCAAGACACGCAGCAAGACCCTGACGGCGATCGACCTGCTCAAGGAAGATCACGACAAGGTCAAGAAAGCCTTCAAAGAATTCGAGAAGCTGGACCGCTCCGACACCGAGACGTGCCGCCAGGTGGTGCGCACGGTGTGCGAGGACCTGCGCGTCCACACATCGCTGGAAGAGGAGATCTTCTACCCGGCGGTGCGCGAAGCGATCGACGACGAGGACATCATGAACGAGGCGGCGGTCGAGCATGAGACCGCCAAGATGCTGATCGACCAACTCGAGAACATGGACGCCGACGACCCCAACTACTACGCCACCTTCACGGTGCTGGGCGAGTACGTCATGCATCACGTGAAAGAAGAGGAAGGCGAGATGTTCCCGCAGGCCAAGAAAGCCAAGGATCTCGACCTCGAGGCGCTCGGCGAGCGCATGCGCGCGCGGAAGGAAGAGCTGACCGCCCAGACGGAAAGGGCCTCGGCATGAAGGACGAGCGCCCCGCCAAGCCCTCGCCGCGGCTCGCGCCCGGCGACGAAGCGCCGCCCGGCACGCCGGGCACCGGCGAAGACGTCTGTCCGGAGTGCAACGGCTCGGGCAAGAAGTCCGGCCGCGCGTGCGCGAACTGCGGCGGCACCGGGCGCATCGTGCGCGGGATCGGCGGCGCTTAGGCCAGACCCCGCTTGAGATCGGCCTGGAGGTCGGCCACCGATTCCAGGCCGACCGCCAGCCGCACAAGCCCGTCGGTAATGCCGGCGGCGGCGCGCGCCTCGGGCGAGAGCCGTCCGTGCGTCGTGCTCGCGGGATGCGTGATCGTCGTCTTGACGTCGCCGAGGTTCGCGGTGATCGAGACGAGCCGGGTGGCGTCGATCAGCCGCCACGCGGCCTCGCGTCCGCCTTTCAGCTCGAACGAGAGCACGGCGCCGCCCGCCTTCTGCTGGCGCGCGGCGAGGGCATGCTGCGGATGCGATGCGAGGCCCGGGTAGTAGACGCGCGCAACGCCCGGCTCGGTTTCCAGCCAGCGGGCGAGCTGGAGCGCGGCTGCAGACTGCGCCCGTACGCGCAGATCCAAAGTCTCCAGGCCTTTCAGGATCACCCAGGCGTTGAACGGCGAGAGCGACGGCCCGGCAGTGCGCAGGAACGGCACGAGCTGCTCGTTCACCACCTTGGCGGAGCCGAGCACCGCGCCGCCCAGTACCCTGCCCTGCCCGTCGAGGTGCTTGGTGGCCGAGTGCACGACGAGGTCGGCGCCCAGCGCGAGCGGCCGCTGCAGCGCCGGCGTGCAGAAAACGTTGTCCACGGCGAGCAGGGCACCCGCCTTCTTGGCGACGCGCGACAGCGCCGCGATGTCCGACACCTCGGTCAAAGGGTTGGACGGCGTCTCGAGGAAGAAGAGCCGCGTACTCGGCCGGCAGGCGCGCTCCCAGTCCTCGACCCGCGTCGGCGAGACGAACGTCGTCTGCACGCCAAAGCGGGCGAAGTAGTTCGAGAAAAGCTGCACCGTGGCGCCGAACACCGCCGCCGAGCAGACGATGTGGTCGCCGCTTTTCAGGAGCGCCATCGCGGTGGCGAGGATGGCGGACATGCCGGACGCCGTGGCGATGCACGCTTCGGCCCCTTCCAGCGCCGCAAGACGTTCCTGCAGCATGGCGACCGTCGGGTTGGTGTAGCGCGAGTAGACCCACGCGTCGCCCGCGCGAAAGCGCTCTTCGGCCTGCGCGGCGCTGTCGAACACGAAGCTCGACGTGAGGAACAGCGCCTCGCTGTGCTCCTGGAACTGGCTGCGCAGCTGGCCGGCGCGCACGCCCAGCGTGGCGACGTCCAGCTTCTCCTTCCCGCTCTTCGTGTCCATAAAAAAACCCGGCCAGCTAAAGCGCGGACCGGGTTTCTCGGGCACGCTTTAGCGGCATTTATTACGCGCCCGCAAGCTGTGGCTCAAATCGGCGCGGAAGCGGTGATTATAGCTAGGCCGCCAAATTCAAGTCCAGCTGGGCGCTTTCCTCCTCGGAGGAGTCGCGGCTCGTGCTCCGCTTGAGCTCGATCGCGCGCAGGTAGTCGGTGGTGATGTCGCCGGTGATGTAGTGGCCGTCGAAGCACGAGGTCTCGAAGCTCGCCAGCTTCGGATTGCAGCGGCGCACGGCGTCCTTCAGCGCCTCGAGGTCCTGGTAGACGAGCGCGTCGGCGCCGATCTCGTGCGCCACTTCCTCCTCGGTACGATGCGCGGCGATCAGCTCGGCGCGCGTCGGCATGTCGATGCCGTAGACGTTCGGGAAGCGCACCGGCGGCGCCGCCGAGGCGAAGAACACCTTGCGCGCGCCCGACTCGCGCGCCATCTGCACGATCTCGCGGCTGGTCGTGCCGCGCACGATCGAGTCGTCGACCAGCAGCACGTTCTTGCCGGCGAACTCCATCGCCATCGGGTTGAGCTTCTGGCGCACCGAGCGCTTGCGCACTGCGTGCCCGGGCATGATGAAGGTGCGGCCGATGTAGCGGTTCTTGACGAAGCCTTCGCGGTAGGGCACGCCGAGGCCGGTCGCGAGCTGCAGCGCCGAGGCGCGGCTCGAGTCCGGGATCGGGATGACCACATCCACCTGCAGCTGCCGGTGCTGGCGGCGGATCTTGGCGGCGAGCGCCTCGCCCATGTTGAGGCGCGATTCGTAGACCGAGGCGCCGTCGATCAGTGAGTCGGGCCGCGCCAGGTAGACGTACTCGAAGATGCACGGATTGAGGCTCGCGCGCGGCGCAGTCTGCTGCGCATGGAAGCCGCCTTCCTCGTCGATGAACACGCATTCGCCCGGGCCGATGTCGCGCAGCACACGGAAGCCGAGCGCGTCGACCGCTACCGACTCCGAGGCGACCATGTATTCCGTGCCGGCCGCGGTCTCGTTGTAGCCGATCACCGCGGGCCGGATGCCGTAGGGATCGCGGAAAGCGATCACCCCGTAGCCGGCGATCATCGCGATCACCGCATACGCGCCGCGCAGGCGCTTATGCACGTTCGCTACCGCGGTGAAGATCGTCTGCGGCTCGAGCCGCAGCTTGACCGAGGCCTGCTCGAGCTCGTGCGCGAGCACATTGACCAGCACCTCGGAATCGGATCCGGTGTTGATGTGCCGCAGGTCGGTGCGGAACATGTCCTGCTTCAGCTGCTCGGCGTTCGTCAGGTTGCCGTTGTGGCCGAGCACGATGCCGAAGGGCGAGTTGACGTAAAACGGCTGTGCCTCCGCCACTTTAAAGGCCGAGCCCGCCGTGGGATAGCGGCAGTGCGCGATGCCGATGTTGCCGGGCAGGTCGCGCATGTTGCGCGTGCGGAACACGTCGCGCACCATCCCGCTGCCCTTGTGCATGTGGAAGGTGTTGTGCTCGCTCGTGACAATGCCGGCCGCGTCCTGGCCGCGATGCTGGAGCAATAGCAGGCCGTCGTAGAGCAGCTGGTTGACCGGGGAGCGAGCGACGATGCCGAGAATCCCGCACATGGGATTGGGGTCTCTCTTGCTAAAGATCAATCATATCGCAAGCGGCGCTCGAGCCGCGGCGGCAGCCAGGGCTTCAGCTGCACGACCGTGCGCGTGAGCATGCCGGCGCCGACCGATTCCTTCCAGAGCGCGTGCCGCGGCGCTGACGTGAGCCCGGCGGCGAGCGTCACGGCGAGCAGGATCACCACGCCGCGCGCGAGCCCGAACACGCCGCCGAGCGTGCGGTCGACGCCGCCCAGCCCGGCCGCCTTGAACAGCCTGGAGAGCAGCATCGCGACGAGCGTCGCCGCCGAGAGCACGAGCACGAACACCACGACGAAGGCGATCAGCACGCGCACTTCGGCGCGCGCCCACGAAGCCGGCAGCAGCTCGCCGAGCGGCGCCGCGACGGCATTGGCGGCGAGGAAAGCCAGCACCCATCCCGCGAGCGACAGCATCTCGCGCACGAAGCCGCGCCAGATGCCCCACACCATCGACAGCACGAGCACCAGCACGATGGCGATGTCGAGCGCCGTCATCCGGGCTTTGGCGTCACGGCGCCGGGCTTCAGGCCGAGCGCCTTGAGCTTGTCGTAGGCCTGGTCGGCCGCTTCCTTGCTGGCGAAGGGCCCGGCACGCACGCGCGTGAGATTTCCTTTCACCGGCTCGGTGTAATAAGGCAGGTTCGCGCCGGCGAGCTTGGCGATCACGGCATCGGGATTGGTGAACGCGCCGACAGCGATGACATAGTCGGCGCTGCTGGCCGATTGTGCCGCCGGCTCCGATCGCGCGCTCCTGGCCGGCGGCTTGGGATTGAAATTCGTGTCGTTCTCGCTCGGGATGCGCACGCTCACCGGCGGCAGCGCGTTGCGCGGCTCGGGATCGAACACCATGGGAAGGACGATCACGGCGAGCAGCACGAGGGCCACCGCGCCGACCAGGCGTCTTCGTCCGCGGCGCTTCAGCGTCTCGACGTCTTGTTGTTCTTGAGCCATCCCATCACTTCGCCGACGGTCAGAAAGGACCCGAACACGACGATCTTATCATTCTCGCTCGCGCGCCCCAGCGCGGCGGCGAGGGCCTCGCTGGGCGAGGCGAATTTCTCGTTTTCCTGCCCGAGATGCGCCGCCAGCTCATCGGCGCTGGCACCGCGCGGGCCGGGCAGCGAGGCAAGATGCCAGCGCGTTACGCGCGGCGCCACTTCGCGCAGCACGCCGGCGATGTCCTTGTCGCGCAGCATGCCGCACACGGCAATGGTCTGCGGCGAGAAGGCGGACGCGCCGAGGTTGTCGGCCAGCACCTTGGCTGCCTGCGGGTTGTGCGCGACGTCGAGGATGACCTGCGGGCGGCCGGGCAAGGCCTGGAAGCGTCCCGGCAACACGACTTCCGCGAGGCCGCGCCGCGCGTCTTGCGCGGCCAGCGGCAAACGCTCGCGCAGTGCATCGAGCGCGCAGATCGCCGCCGCGGCATTGCGAAGCTGCATTGCGCCGCGAAGCGCCGGATGCGCAAGGCCGGAACGCCGGCCGGCGGGTCCCCAGTACGTCCATTGCGTCCGCTGGTCGACATAGCCGAAGTCCTTGCCGAGGAGAAGCTGTCGTCCGGCGGCGGCCAGCACCGATTGCGGCGGATCGGGCTCGGCGATCACCGCCGGCCGGCCGGCGCGGAAGATGCCGGCCTTCTCGCGCCCGATCGATTCGCGATCCGGGCCGAGATAGTCGACATGATCGATGCCGACACTCGTCAGCACTGCGCAATCGGCGGCGACGATGTTGACCGCGTCGAGCCGCCCGCCCAGCCCGACCTCGAGCACCGCCGCCTCGACGTTCTCGAGCGCAAAGAGCCAGAGCGCGGCGAGGGTGCCATACTCGAAATACGTGAGCGGCACATCGCCGCGCGCCGCCTCCACCGCCGCGAAAGACTTGCACAGCGCCTCGTCACTCGCCTCCACCCCGGCGATGCGCACGCGCTCGTTGTAGACGACAAGATGCGGCGACGTATAGAGCGCGGTCTTGTAGCCCCCGGCGCGCAGGATCGCCTCGAGCATCGCGCAGGTCGACCCCTTGCCGTTAGTGCCGGCGACCGTGATCACCGGGCATGCGAGCGGCGTGGCCATCTTTTCCCGGACCTGGGAAACCCGCTCGAGGCCGAGCGCGATGGTCTTCGGATGCTGGCGCTCGATGTACGAGAGCCACTCGGCGAGCGTCCTCATGCGAGGCTCTGCTCGTAGATCCGGCGCACCGTATCGATCGTGTCGGCATCCTCCGGGCGCTTGTCGGGACGGTAGCCCTTGACCCGCGCGAAACGCAGCGCCATGCCGCCCGGATACTGCGAGCTCTCCTGCAGGTCGTTGAAGGCGATCTCGACCACGAGCTCCGGCCGCAGGTACACGGTCCATTCGTCGCGCCGCAGCTCGCGCTTCAGGAACTCGCGCGTCTGCCATTCCAGGAGCTGGTCGGTCAGCCCCTTGAAGGTCTTGCCGAGCATGACGAACGAATCGCCAGCCGGGTCGCGCGCACCGAGATGCAGGTTGGAAAGCCAGCCGCGCCGGCGCCCGTGGCCCCACTCGGCCGCGAGCACGACGAGATCCAGCGTACGCGCGCGCTTGACCTTCAGCCAGCCTGCGCCGCGCCGCCCTGCCTCGTACGGCGCATCGAGCGCTTTCGCCATCACGCCCTCGTGGCCGCGCGCGAGCGCATTTTCGTAAAACGCCAGCGCCGCCGCCGCATCGCCGGTCACGAGCGACGGCGTGAGCAACTCGGGTGAAAACACGCGGTCGAGCGCCGCTCGCCGCTCGCCGAGCGCCTCGTCGATCAGCGAGGCGCCGTCGCGATAAAGGCAGTCGAAGAAATAGACGGAAAGCGGCCGCTCGGCGCGCAGCGCCTGCGCGTCCTGCTGGCTGCCGAAGCGGCTCATGGTCACCTGGAAGGGATAGGGGCGCCGGTCGGGCCGCAAGGCGATCGCCTCGCCGTCCAGGATAAGCGATTCGGCGCGCGCGCCGCGCACGGCCTCGATCAGCTCGGGCACGCGCACGCTCACGTCGTTCAGGCTGCGTGTGAAGACGCGCACGTCGCCTCCCTGCTTGTGCACCTGCACGCGCGCGCCGTCGAGCTTCCACTCGAAGAGCGCGGTGCCGAGCTCGCGCAGCGCGGCCTCCGGATCCTCGGCGCTTTGCGCGAGCATCGGTAGCACCGGCTGCATGGGCAGCACGCTGAAGCGCGCGAGCGCTGCGTCTCCGCCGGCGAGCGCCGCGGCGGCCACCGGCGCGAGCGCGCCGGCAAGCATCGCCGCGCGGCGCACCTGCGCGGCCGGCAGGCTGGCGGCCGACGCGACGGCCTCGAGCATGACGCCTTCGAGCGCTCCCTGGCGCAGCTCGCCAACGAGGAGCCGCAGCAGGAAGTCCTGCTCTTCGGCGCTGGCTCGGGCGAAGAGCGACGACACGCGCGCCGTGCGCCGCTCGGCCGCGCCCTTGCCTCTCACCGCCTTCAGCTCGGCGAACGCC
>CAYZFN010000036.1:0-11218 GCA_964477695.1 uncultured Enterobacteriaceae bacterium
CCGGCGTTCGGCGCCAAGCAGGACGCGATTCCCGGCTTCCTGCGCGACATCTGGTTCCGCCCGGAGGTGACCGGCACGTTCCGCAGCCAGTGCGTCGAGCTGTGCGGCAAGGAGCACGGCTTCATGCCGATCGTGGTGCGCGTGGTCTCGCAGGACGACTACACCAAGTGGGTCGCCGAGAGCAAGAAGGCGGCCAGCGCGCAGGCCGACGATCCGAACAAGCAATGGCAGCCGCAGGAGCTCATCGCGCGCGGCCAGAAGGTCTACGAGTCGACCTGCGTCGCCTGCCACCAGGCGACGGGCAAGGGCATGCCGCCCACGTTCCCGCCGCTCGCCGGCTCGAAGATCGTGAATGGCCCGAAGGAAGGCCACATGGACATCGTCCTGAACGGCAAGGCCGGCACCGCGATGGCGCCGTTCGGCAAGCAGTTCAACGACACCGACATCGCCGCGGTGATCAGCTACGAGCGCAATTCCTGGGGGAACAAAGCCGGCATCGTCCAGCCCGCCGAAGTCAAGGCACGCCGTAAATAGAAAAGAGGCAAGTCAAGTCATGAGCGCAATCGTCGACACCCACGACCACGGCCACGAGCACGCAGGACATGGTGATCACCACGGCGGCTACAGCGGCATCATGCGCTGGGTCACCACCACCAACCACAAGGACATCGGCACGCTGTACCTGTGGTTCGCCGGGCTCATGTTCTTCATCGGCGGGCTCGCCGCGATCGTCATCCGCCTCGAGCTGTTCCATCCCGGCATGCAGTTCGTCAACCCGGACTTCTACAACCAGCTCGTCACCTCGCACGGGCTGATCATGATCTTCGGCGCGATCATGCCGGCGTTCGTCGGCTTCGCGAACTGGCAGATCCCGATGATGATCGGCGCGCCCGACATGGCGTTCGCGCGGCTGAACAACTGGTCGTTCTGGCTGCTGCCGTTCGCCGCGACGCTGCTCATCCTCGCCTACTTCATGCCGGGCGGCGCGCCCGGCACGGGCTGGACGCTCTACTCGCCGCTCACCGTGCAGCAGGGCATCGGCATGGACTTCACGATCTTCGCCGTGCACATCCTCGGCATGAGCTCGATCCTCGGCTCGATCAACATCATCACCACCATCCTCAACCTGCGCGCGCCCGGCATGACGCTGATGCGCATGCCGCTCTTCTGCTGGACCTGGCTGATCACCGCGTACCTGCTGGTCGCGGCGATGCCGGTGCTCGCCGGCGCGGTGACGATGACGCTCACCGACCGGCATTTCGGCACCACGTTCTTCAACGCCGCGGGCGGCGGCGACCCGGTGCTCTACCAGCACATCTTCTGGTTCTTCGGCCATCCCGAGGTCTACATCATCGCGCTGCCCGCGTTCGGCGTGATCTCGCAGGTGATCCCGGCGTTCTCGCGCAAGCCCTTGTTCGGCTACGCCTCGATGGTCTACGCCACCTCGGCGATCGCCATCCTGTCGTTCATCGTCTGGGCGCACCACATGTATACGGTGGGCATGCCGGTCACCGGGCAGCTGTTCTTCATGTACGCCACCACGCTCATCGCCGTGCCGACCGGCGTGAAGGTGTTCAACTGGGTGGCGACCATGTGGAAGGGCTCGCTCAGCTTCGAAACGCCGATGCTGTGGGCCTGCGGCTTCCTCTTCATGTTCACGCTCGGCGGCTTCACCGGCCTCGTGCTGTCGCTCGTGCCGATCGACATCCAGCTGCACGACACGTACTACGTGGTGGCCCACTTCCACTACGTGATGGTGGCGGGCGCGATGTTCGGCGCCTTCGCCGGCATCTACTTCTGGCTGCCGAAGTGGACCGGCCGCATGTACAACGAGACGCTCGGCCAGTGGCACTTCTGGCTGACGCTCATCTTCTTCAACATGATCTTCTTCGTGCAGCACTTCCTCGGCATGGCGGGCATGCCGCGGCGCATCCCCGACTACCCGCTGATCTTCCAGACCTGGAACGAGATCTCGTCGATCGGCGCCTTCGGCTTCGCGCTGACGCAGCTCATCTTCCTCTACAACCTGTTCACCACGCTGAAGAGCGGCGAGAAGGCGCCGCAGCTGCCCTGGGAAGGCGCCGACTCGCTCGACTGGACGCATATCCCGACCCCGGCGCCTTACCACACGTTCGAGACGCAGCCCATAGTTAAGTGAGCAAGAACCTAAAAACCGCGCTCATCCTCGCCACCATTGCGGCTGCGTTCTTCTTCGGCATCATCGCCAAGTACTGGCTGCTCTCGCATGCAGGCTAGCGTCCGCGCGGAGAACCGCCGCATGCTGATCCGGCTCGCGCTGATCGCGGCCGCGATGTTCGGCTTCGGCTACGCGCTGGTGCCCTTCTACTACGCGATCTGCAAGGCCTGGGGCGTCGGCTCGCTCGAGCAGGCGGACGAGCCGGTCAACACCCAGGTCGACGCGACGCGCACGCTGACCATCGAGTTCGACGCGAACTCGCGCGGCCTGCCGTGGCGCTTCAAGCCGGTGGTGAACCACGTCGAGGTGCACCCGGGCCAGGTGGCGACGGTCGAGTACGAGGTGGTGAACGAGCGCTCGACCCCGGTGACCGGCCAGGCGATCCCGAGCTACGGGCCCGAGTACGCCGGCGAGTACTTCAAGAAGATCGAATGCTTCTGCTTCAGCCAGCAGACGCTCGCCGGCGGCGAGACGCGGCGCATGCCGGTCGTGTTCGTCGTCGACCCCAAGCTGCCGAAGGACGTGCATACCATCTCGCTGTCGTACACCTTCTTCGAAGTCGCCGGGCGCGGGGGGAAGGGTTGATGTTCCTCGACACCGTCAAGACCGTGTGCGCCGGCTTCATCGGCATCCGCCGCCGCTCGGAGCACGAGCAGGCGCGGATCAATCCGCTCCACCTGATCGTCATCGCCGTCCTGTTCGTCGTGCTGTTCGTGCTGGCGCTGCGGTCCCTCGTCGGCATGATCGTGAGCTGAAAAAGGGAGAGAGACAAAAATGAGCCCCGCCACCTCCGAAACACGCCAGAGCCACTACGCGGTGCCCGCGCCGATGCCCTGGCCGATCATGGGCGCGGCGTCGCTTTTCCTGATGGCGGTCGGCGCCGTGTTCGTGTTCAACAGCCAGTCGGGCGGCTGGTTCTCCATCGCCGCCGGCGCGCTCCTGCTGCTCTACATGATGGTGCGCTGGTTCGGCGACGTGATCCGCGAATCGGAAACCGGCAAGTACGGCCGCTGGGAAGACTTGTCGTTCCGCTGGGGGATGAGCTTCTTCATCTTCTCGGAGGTGATGTTCTTCGGCGGGTTCTTCGGCGCGCTGTTCTGGCTGCGCACCTATTCGGTGCCGGATCTCGCGGGCATCGAGTCGAACGCGCTCGTCTGGCCGGGCTTCGGCGCGCAGTGGCCCTCGGCGGGCCCGGGCTTCGACGAAGCGTTCTCGCCCATGGCCGCCTGGGGCATCCCGGCGATCAACACGCTGCTGCTGCTCTCTTCCGGCGTCACGGTGACCATCGCGCACTGGGCGCTCAAGGAGAACCGCCGCGGCCAGCTCATCGGCTTCCTCGCCGCGACCATCGCCCTGGGCGTGCTCTTCCTTTGCCTGCAGGCGTACGAGTACCACCACGCGTACACCGAGCTCAACCTGAAGCTCTCGACCGGCGCCTACGGCTCGACCTTCTTCATGCTCACCGGCTTCCACGGCTTCCACGTGACCTGCGGCGCGATCATGCTGATGGTGATCCTCGGCCGCTGCATCCGTGGGCATTTCACGCCCGACCACCACTTCGCGTTCGAGGGCGTGGCGTGGTACTGGCACTTCGTCGACGTCGTCTGGCTCGGCCTGTTCATCTTTGTTTACTGGCTATAAGCGGCCCGTTATCCAGCCGAAGTAGTAGCCGAGCATCAGGAAGGCGAACAGCGCGACGGAAAGCCCGACGCGCAGCGCGAGCGCCTTCAGCGCGCGTGTCGAGCCGCCTTTGTCGCGGTAGATGAAGACCAGGGCCGAAGCGAGGCTCGCGACGATCAGCAGGAACACGCCGATCACGAAGTAGCGCATGCTCCGAGGATACTCTTTCCGTCCGAGCGTCTGGACGCTTGCGGCCGCGGCGGCGGCGTGCGCGGCGGGCATCGCGCTCGGCAACTGGCAGACGCGGCGCGGCGAAGAAAAGCTTTTGCTCGCGCAGGAGTTCGACGCCGGCCTTAAGGCGGCGCCGGTCGCGATTCCTGCTACGCCCGTCGCGCCGGGCGAGCTCGTTCACAAGCACGTCGCCGCGAGCGGCACGTTCGACGCCGGGCACACCGTCTACCTCGACAATCGAATTCGTGGCGGAGAGCCCGGCTACGAAGTCGTCACGCCGCTTCTTCTCTCGCCTTCGCTCGGCGTGCTCGTCCAGCGCGGCTGGATAGAGCGCTCGCAGCGCGATTCCGTGCGCACGCCGAAGGGCGCCGTGCGCATCGAGGGGCTTGCGCTCGAGCGCCTGCCGCGCGCATTTGACGTCGCGGAACAAAATCCAGGCCCGGTGCGCCAGAATCTGGACATCGGAAACTATGCGGGCGAGATCGGCCTCGCGCTGCAGCCGATCGTGATCCAGCAATGCTCGGACGATGGCGACGGCCTGCGGCGCGACTGGCCGCGGCCGGACTTCGGCATCGACGTGCATCGCGCCTATGCGGTGCAGTGGTACGCGCTCGCCGGCCTCGCCGCGGTGCTCGGCATCGTCTTGTCTTTCCGCCGTGTCGGCTAAGGCGAAGATCGCGCTCATTTTCGCGCTGTGCGCTGCGCCGATCGTCTTCGGCACGCTCGCCTACCTGCTCGGCTGGCACGGCCAGGCCGGCAACTACGGCGAGCTGATTCCGCCGCGCACGCTCGAGGCGCCGGCCTTTCAGCCGTTGCGCGGCAAATGGGTGCTTGTCACCTTCGACCCGGCGAGCTGCGGACCGGCGTGCGAGCGGAAGCTCTACGTGGTGCGCCAGGTGCGGCGGGCACAGGGCGCGGGCGCCGAGCGCATCGATCGCCTGTGGCTCGTGACCGGCGGCGGCGCGCCGAAGCCCGAGCTGCTCGCCGCCATCGCCGGCTCGTATGTCCAGCCGGCCGAGCGCGGCGCGAAAGCCGGGGAATTCCCGGGCGACCCCGAGCGGTACATCTATCTCGTGGACCCCTTGGGCAACCTGATGATGCGCTACCCGCGCGAACCCGATCCGGCGAAGATGATCAAGGACCTCGAGCGGCTGCTTAAGGTATCGCGCGTCGGATGAAGCGCATGAGCGGTCTCTTTCGCGTGCTAAACTTCGCCGCGTCCGGCAGTCCTTCGCTCCAGTGACCGTCCAAGTTCTTTCCGCTGGCTTCGCGCATCGCCTTCGCGCCCTCTACTCGCTCACCAAGCCGCGCGTGGTGTCGCTGATCGTCTTCACCGCCGTCATCGGCATGCTGCTCTCGACGCCCGGCATGGTGCCGCCCGCCATCCTGCTCGCGGCCACGCTCGGCATCGCGCTGGTCGCGGGCGCCGCGGCGGCGATCAACTGCCTGGTCGAGCAGAAGATCGACGCGGTCATGCGGCGCACGCGCTGGCGGCCGCTGCCGCGCGGCGAGCTCGGCTCGCTCGAGACGCTGCTGTTCGCCGGCGTGCTGGGCGGCGCCGGCCTCTGGGTGCTCGGCTACTTCGTGAATGCGCTCACGATGTGGCTGACCCTCGGAACGTTCGTCGGCTATGCCGTGATCTACACCGTGGTGCTCAAGCCCGCGACGCCGCAGAACATCGTCATCGGCGGCGCCTCCGGAGCGATGCCGCCGGTGCTCGGCTGGGCGGCGGTCACCGGCCAGGTGCCGCTCGAGGCGATGGTGCTCTTCCTCATCATCTTCGCCTGGACGCCGCCGCACTTCTGGTCGCTCGCGCTGTATCGCACCGAGGACTATGCGCGCGCCGGCGTGCCGATGCTGCCGGTGACGCACGGCAAGCACTACACGCGGCTGCAGGTGCTGCTCTACACGCTGATACTGTTCGGCGCGAGCCTGCTGCCTTACGTGGTGCAGATGAGCGGGATGGCGTACCTCGCCGCGGCGCTCGCGCTCGGCGGCGTCTACCTCGGCTATGCGCTGCGCATCTATTTCGCCTACAGCGACCGCGTCGCCCGCAGCGCGTTCCGCTACTCGATTGTCTATCTCGCGTTTCTCTTCGCTGCGCTACTTATCGATCATTATCTGTAGCCTCGCGCTGCTCGCCGCCTGCGACAGCGGGCCGAAGTTCAAGAGCACCGACATCACCGGCGCAGGCTACGGACAGGCGCTCGATCTGCCCGACACCGACGGGAAGGTTCGCCGCCTCTCGGACTTCCGCGGCCGCGCCGTGGTGGTGTTCTTCGGCTTCACGCACTGCCCGGACGTCTGCCCCACGACGCTCGCCGACCTCGCGGCCGTGATGGAGAAGCTCGGCGCGGACTCCAACCGCGTGCAGGTGGTCTTCATCACCGTCGACCCGGAGCGCGACACGCCCGACGACCTGGAAAAGTACGTGCAAGCCTTCGACAAGCGCTTCATCGCGCTGCGCGGCGATCCGGCGGCGACGCAGCGCGTGGCGAAGGACTTCAAGATCTACTACGAGAAGCGCAAGCAGGGCGACTCGTACACGGTCGACCACAGCGCGCAGAGCTACGTGTTCGACACCCAGGGCCGGCTGCGGCTGCTCGTGCGGCCGCAGGGCATCCAGGCGGACCTGCCCGACGACCTGAAGACCCTGCTTAGGGAAGGTGGCTAGGAACGGCGAAAACCCGTCGGTTAGTCCAGAGCCGGTGCGGGAAGCGTCTTGCGCATCTTGTCGAGCGCCTTGGCCTCGATCTGCCGGATGCGCTCGGCCGACACCTTGAACTCGGCCGCGAGGTCGTGCAGCGTCGCGGTGTCCTTCTCGCGCAGCCAGCGCGCCTCGATGATGCGGCGGCTGCGTGCGTCGAGCGACTCGAGCGCCTTCTTCAGCCCTTCGGCGCGCACGCGCTCGCTCTCCTCGGCCTCGATCGTCTGCAGAGGCTCGGCGCCCGGGTCGGCCGCCAGGTAGTGCACCGGCGCATAGGCCTCCTCGTCGTCGCGATCGCCCTCGAACGCGAGCTCCTGACCGGACAGCCGGGTCTCCATCTCGCGCACTTCCTCGGGCTTCACCTTCAGCTCGGCGGCGACCGCCGCGACCTCGCCGCCCGTCATCGGCGCGAGTCCCTTCTTCATCGAGCGCAGGTTGAAGAACAGCTTCCGCTGCGCCTTGGTCGTCGCCACCTTCACGAGGCGCCAGTTGCGCAGGATGTATTCGTGGATCTCGGCCTTGATCCAGTGGATGGCGAACGAGACGAGGCGCACCCCGCGCTCGGGGTCGAAGCGCTTCACCGCCTTCATCAGGCCGATGTTGCCTTCCTGGATCAGGTCGGCGTGCGGCAGGCCGTAGCCGAGGTAGCCGCGCGCCAGCGCGACCACCAGCCGCAGGTGCGAAAGCACGAGCCGGCGGGCCGACTCGAGATCGTCCTCGCTGCGGAAGCGGCGCGCGAGGCGCAGCTCTTCCTCCGCGGTGAGGATCGGAAAGCGATTGACCGTCTGGATGTACGCCTCCAGGCTGCCCGTCGGCATGGGCATCCGAACGGAAACCGGAAGCGGCATCGTCGCTTGCACAGGCATTCTGATTCCTCCTTGGGCCCCAAAGTTTAGCACTCGACCTATTGGACTGCTAACCGCAGGCATCGTTCCCGGATGGGCCGAAAGCCGTAAGCGTGCGCTAACACCTTCTACGAAGGCTCTATTTCCCGCAAGTGCCGGCCGACCGAGAGCTGGGCGCCGATGAAGCCGAGCAGGCCGGCGAAGCCAACCACGGCGGCGGCATCCCGGGCGTCGAGGAAGCGGAACCGGAAGTCCGACCCGTATGACTGGGCGAGCGAGCGGACCTCGCCGTCGAGGAGCCAGAGCGCCATGGCCACGATGGCGAGCGCGACCAGGCCGCCGGCAACGCCTTGCAGCAGGCCGGCGTAGTAGAAGGGCCGGCGGATGAAGGCGTCGGTCGCGCCGATCAGCTTGGACACCTCGATCTCCTCGCGCTCCGTGAGGATCTGCAGCCGGATGGTGTTGAAGGTGACCGCGACCAGCCCCGCGCCGAGCAGAACGGCGAGGATCAGCAGCCCGAGCTTGAGCGTCGCGGCGAGCGCAGCGAGGCGCCGGGCCCACAGCGCATCCGCCTGGACCCGCGACACCCCGGGGAGCTTGGCAAGGTCCGCGGCCAGCGCGTCGACCGAGGTTCCGCGCGCAGTGACGACAAAGGCGTCGGGGAGCGGATTGCGGCCGATCGCCGCGACGATCTCGTCCACGCCTTCGATCGAGCGCATTTCCTTTAGCGCCTCCTCGCGAGGCACGAAGCGCACCGCCCCGACGCGCGGCTCGGCTCGCAGCGCCCGGCCGAGCGCGTCGGCATCCGCACGCTTGACGTCGCCCGGCAGGAAGATCGAGATCTGCGGCTCGGGCGCGAGGCGGGCGGCCACCCCGCGCAGGCTGTCGACCAGGGCATAGCCGCCTGCGGGAAGAGCCAGTGCGACCCCGATGACCACGACGTTCAGGACGCCGAGCCGGCGCAAGGCTATTCGCAACGCGTCTTTGTGCTGGCGAAGCCACGCGCTCATTGGATTCGCCCGGCTTCGAGGTGCAGATGCGTCCCGCCGTATCGCTCCACCAGCCCGCGGTCGTGAGTCGCGATCAGCACCGTGACGCCCACGCGGTTGAACTCGACGAAGATGTCGACGATGCGCGCTGCGGACTCGGCGTCCAGGTTGGCGGTAGGCTCGTCGGCAATGAGCAGCGCCGGCCGGTTCACCACCGCGCGCGCGATTGCGAGGCGCTGCTGCTCGCCGCCGGAAAGCTGCACCGGGTTCGCCTTCTCGCGCTCGAGCAGCCCGACCTTCGCCAGCGCCGCCCGCGCGCGGCGCGCCGCTTCCTTCGGCGTATGGCTGGAGAACGCGAGCGGCAGCATCACGTTGTCGAACACGCTGCGGTCGTGGAGCAGCTTCTGGTCCTGGAAGACGAGGCCGATGTTGCGCCTGAGGTAGGGGATCGCCGAGCGCTTGAGCGCGCCGACGTTCTGTCCATTGACGATCACCGAGCCGGCGCTCGGCCGCTCGATCGCCGGGATGAGCTTGAGGAGCGTCGACTTGCCGGCGCCCGAGCGCCCGGTGACGAAGGCGAGCGCGCCGGCATCGAGCGAGAACGTGACGCTGTTCAGGGCTTGCTGGCCTGCCGGGTAGCGCTTCGCGACGTTGGAGAAGCTAACCAACCAGCGCCTCCGCGAAATCGCGCGCGACGAACGGCCGCAGGTCGTCGATGTCCTCGCCGACGCCGACGAACAGCAGCGGCTTCGGCCGCTCGCGAGCGATGGCGCATACGACGCCGCCTTTGGCCGTGCCGTCGAGCTTGGTGACGATCAGGCCGGTCAATCCGAGCGCGTCGTCGAACGCCTTCACCTGCGCGAGCGCGTTCTGCCCGGTGTTCGCGTCGAGCACCAGCAGCACCTCGTGCGGCGCGCCTTCCTGCGCCTTGCCGGCAACCCGCTTCACCTTGCGGATTTCCTCCATCAGATGCAGCTGCGTCGGCAGGCGCCCCGCCGTGTCGGCGATCACGACGTCGATCTTGCGCGCGCGGGCCGCGGCGAGCGCGTCGTAGACCACGGCCCCGGGATCGCCGGTGGTCTGCGAGATGACCGGCACATTGTTGCGCTCGCCCCAGGCGACCAGCTGCTCGCGCGCCGCAGCACGGAACGTATCGCCCGCGGCGAGCAGCACGCTCTTGCCCTGCGACTGCAGCCACTTCGCGAGCTTGCCGATCGAGGTGGTCTTCCCCGAGCCGTTGACGCCCGCGATCATGAGGACGCACGGCTGAGCCTTGCTGACCTCGAACTTGCGCTCCAAGGGTGAAAGCAGCTCGGTGAGCGCATCCTTCAGCACCTGCTTCAGGCGCTCGCCCTCCTCGATGCGCTCCTTGCGCGCGCGCGTGCGCAGCGTCTCGACCAGCCATTGCGTGGCGGAAACGCCGCAGTCGGCCTGCAGGAGCGCGCTCTCCAGCTCCTCGAAGAGCGATTCGTCGACGCGCCGGCGCACGAACAGCTCGGACACCGGCGTGTTGAGCACCTCGCGCGTGCGCGCGAGCCCGGCCTTGAGCCGGGCCGCCCAGGAGGTCGCTGTTACCATGGATCGGTGCAGTTTACCCGGGACAAGAAAGGCACAAAAGCAGGCAAGATCCGGATCATCGGCGGCGAGTTCCGCGGCCGGCGCATCCCCGTCGCCGATCTCCCGGGCCTGCGGCCCACGCCCGACCGCGTGCGCGAGACGCTCTTCAACTGGCTGGGACAACGGCTCGACGGCCGGAGTTGCCTCGATCTTTTCGCCGGCAGCGGCGCGCTCGGCTTCGAGGCGGCTTCGCGCGGCGCTGCGCGGGTCGTGATGGTCGAGAACTCGCGTGCCGCCTTCACCGCCCTCGAGCGCATGGCGAAAGCCCTCGGCGCAAAAATCGATCTCGTGTTCAGCGACGCGTTCGAATATCTCGCGCGCCCTGCGCAGCGCTTCGACGTGGTTTTCCTCGATCCGCCCTTCGGGCAGAATGCCCTGCCGGGCGTGCTCGAGCGCCTGCCGCGCGTGCTGGCCCCGGGTGCCCGGGTCTATGTCGAGAGCCCCGATTCCCTCCAGGAATCTCCCGGGTTTACGGTGCTCAAGCAAGCCCGCGCCGGGCAAGTGCACTACCAGCTGCTCACGGCATCCGACGAGGAGAAGCGATGATCAAGGCGGTCTACCCGGGAACGTTCGATCCGCTCACCCGCGGCCACGAGGACCTCGTGCGGCGCGCGAGCCGGCTGTTCGACCATCTCGTGGTCGGCGTGGCCGACAGCCGCGCGAAACGCACCTACTTCTCGCTCGACGAGCGCGTCGCGATGGCGCGCGAGGTGCTCGCCCCGGACCAGCGGGTCGAGGTCGTCGGCTTCGACGGCCTGCTCATCGATTTCGTGCGCCGCCAGGGCGCGCGCGTCGTGCTGCGCGGGCTGCGCGCCGTGTCCGACTTCGAGTACGAGTTCCAGCTCGCGGGCATGAACCGCAGCCTGCATCCCGACCTCGAGACGATCTTCCTCACGCCCTCCGAGCAGCACATGTTCATCTCGGCGACGCTGGTGCGCGAGATCGCGCAGCTCGGCGGCGACGTCTCGAAGTTCGTCGATCCGCGCGTCGCCGCGCGGCTCGCCAAGAAGGT
>CAYZFN010000037.1:0-21496 GCA_964477695.1 uncultured Enterobacteriaceae bacterium
GCGTCCTCGGCCCAGCTCTTCTCGCCATACGGTGTGCCTCGCTGCGCGCAACGCCGCAAACTGTCGAGATCGGGCGGGCTTGCCGGCTGATTCGCGTATTCGATCCAGTCGGTCGGTCGCGGGAGCGGCCATGCTTCGATCCGCGGAGGAACGTTGGCCCTGCCTCGACACCTGCGCGAGAGGCTGCACCAGCGCCAGTCCTCGGCCCGTCTTACCAGGTTTGAGCGCAGCGCGTTGGCCTCGACGTACCGGCACACGCTCAGGAAATGAGCGTCGTGCTGCACGATGAAGGACTTGAAGCGGCCTTGGTAGAGATGACCGGTCCCCGCGCTGCGGCGGAAGGCATGCCAGCGCTGCGTATGCGTCAACGTGACGAGCCTCAGGTAGTCCGAAAGTTGGCCATCCTCGCGAGGCCAGAGAACGAGATGCCAGTGATTGGGCATCACGCACCATGCCAGGATGCGCATGGGAATGCGTTCCTGGATCTCGGCCAGGATGTCCTCGAAGGCGCGATAGTCCCCGGCAGTGTCGAAGATCCTCCGGCGCGCATTCGCACGGTTGAGGACGTGATAGACGTATCCGCCCGGTGCGCTTCTCCTTGGCCTTGGCATGTTTTCCCCAAAGCCACAACGCATCGGCGCGCCGCTCGGTAGACAAGAGCGTCGAAAAAGTCGTCGAAAAGGGTCCAGGACCCTTTTCCAGGAAAAAGGGTCCTGACCCCTTTTCAGGTGGGCGTGCCGCCGCGCAGGCGCGCGAGGTCGGGGATGCGCACGGCGCGGCCGTTGACCTCGATCAGCCCTTCGAGCGAGAGCTCGTGCAGGATGCGCGAGAAGTGCTCGGGCGTCATGTTGAGCCGCGAGGCGATGACGCTCTTGCCCGGCGTGAGATGCACCTCGGCCGGGCCGCTCTCGGCGCCCTCGGCGAGCTCGCCGAGCAGGTAGCCGATCACCCGCTCCTGGCCCGAGCGCAGCGTGTAGGCCTCGACGTCGCGCACCAGGCCGTGCAGCCGCCGCGACAGCCCGGACAGCATGCGCCGCGCGAACAGCGGATCGTGCGCGAGCTCCTCGAACACCGCGTGCTTCGCCACGTGCAGCAGCATCGTGTCGGCGAGCGCCTGCGCGAAGACGATGTAGGGCTTGTCGAGGAACATCAGCGCCTCGCCGAAGCTCTGCCCCGGGCGCACGATCTCCACCACCTTCTCCACGCCCTGCGGCGAGGTGAAGCCGAGCTTCACCTGGCCATACACCACCACGTGGAAGCCGCCGCAGGGATCGCCGCATTGCACGATCGACTGCCCCTTGTCGAAGTAAAGCGGCACGGCGGCCGCGGCGATGCGGTCGAGCTCTGCCTTGCTCATCTCCGAGAATATCGGCAGGTTGGCGAGGAACGCCTGGGTCTTGATCTGCAGGGCGCGCTTGGGCATGTCAGTGGCTCGTGCCTTCGGAACCGCCGATCTTGTTGGCGACGTTGTACTTGCCGACCGGCTTCTTCATCGGGATGCGTTTCACCTCGCGCAGCGTGCGGGCGTCGAAGACGATGAGCGCGCCGTCGTCCTCCCACAGGCTCGCGAGCGCGTAGCGCCCGTAGCGGTCGAACTCGACGTGCGCCAGGGTCTTGCCCGGCGCCGGGGTGAGGCGCGCCGCCACTTCGAGGGTCTGCTTGTCGATGAGCTGCAGCGTGTCGCGGCCCTTGGCGCTCATCATCGAATCGACCCATGCATAGCGCGAGGCCTCGTGGCTGCGCAGGAAGAACCCGGGCCCGAGCGTCGGGATCTGCTTGACCGTCTTCCAGGTGGCGGCGTCGATCACGCTCACCACGCCGTCGCGCAGGTTCGGCGTAGCGAGCACGCGCCGTCCGTCGCGCTCCCAGGTGATGCCCGAGCCGAGGTGCGGCAGCCCCGGCAGCTCCAGCGTGGCGATGGCGCGATGCACGTCGAGGTTTACCACCTGGCCCGAGCGGCCGTCGCGCTGCGTGCCGACGACGTTTCGGTAATCGGGCGTGAAGAAGAAATCGTCCAGCAGGCCCGCGAGCTCGGTGCGCCGCGGGTTGAGGAAGCCGGGGACGAAGTCGCCCTCCTTCAGCCGATAGTCGTGCACGAGGCCGTCGGCGATCGGCTCGGCCTTCGGGTCGTACGAGATCTCCCAGAGCTCGGGCACGTCCTTCAGCGCGGCGATGAAGCTCTTGCGCGGCGGCGCGTCGTACACCGCGGAGACGCGCGACGATTGGCCGTGCTTGCTCTTTGCTTCGATCAGCTTGACGAGCCGCAGCTCGGAATCGAGCAGCGTCAGCGTGTGCGGCAGGTAGTTCGCCACGAGGACATATTTGCCGTCCGAGGAGACGGCGGCGTTGCGTGCGTTGATGCCGGCGCGCACCTCGGCGACCAGCTTCAGGTTCCACAGGTCGTACTTGGAGATCCAGCCGTCGCGCGAAGCGAAGTAGACGAAGCGTCCCTCGGGCGAGAACTTCGGCCCGCCGTGCAGCGCGAAGCGCGAGGCGAAGCGCACGAGCGGCTCCAGCCGGTCCCCGTCGAGGATGGTGACGTGGTGGTCGAGCGCCTCGACGACCACGAACAGGTTCAGCGGATCGGCCGCGTATTGCGGCCTGGCCGGCAGCGCCGCGACATCGTTGTGGACGACGCGTGAGGCGCGGATCTCGCTCTCGCCCCAGGCGGGCGGCGCCGCGGGCGGCGAATAGATGAGATCGACCAGCTCGGCGACCTGCGCCTCGCTCAGCACGCCGCGGAACGCGGGCATCTGCACGCCGGGACGGCTGTCGCGGATCATCGCCGCCGCCTGCGGCTTCTTCAGGCGCTCGAGGTTCTCGGGCAGCAGCGCCGGCCCCATCCCGCCCAGGCGATCTGCACCGTGGCACGACGAGCAATGCGTCTGATACAGGTTCTGGGCGGCGGCGAGCCCCGGGACGAGAAGGACGATCAGCAGGAAAAGCCGGCTCACGCAGCGATTTCCTCGTCGGCGAGGTAGCAGCCCGGGTCTTCGGCCCACGGATCGCCGCTCACCTTCATCGCGCGCACCCGCGTATTGCCGCCGCAGATGTCGAAGTAGGCGCAGCTGCCGCAGCGGCCCTTGACGGTGCGCGGCCGCGCCTTCAGGCCGGCCATGATCGGATGGCGCGTGTCGCTCCAGATCGCCGAGAAGGGCCGCGTTCTTACGTTGCCTAGCGTGCAGTCCCACCACATCGTGTCGGGATGCACGTTGCCGAGGTTGTCGATGTTGGCGACGTTCACGCCGGAGCTGTTGCCGCCCCATTCGGCGAGCTTGCCGCGCAGGTGCTGCTCGTCGAGGGCCGGAATGTTGCGCCGCGCCCAGTGCAGGAAGTAAACGCCGTCGGCGTCGTTGTTGCCGGTCGTGTAGTCGCGCTCGAGGCCGCGCTGCGCCTGCTCCCAGCAGCGCGCGAAGAGCACGTCCATCGACTCGCGCGCGGTACGGAAGGCCGCGTCGTGCCGGCGGTTCACGTTGCCGCGCCCGGCGTAGTTAAGATGCGAGAAATAGAAGCGCGGGATGCGCTCTTCCTCGACCAGGTCGAGGAGCGGCCGGAAGTCGGCGGCGTTCTGCTGCGTGAGCGTGAAGCGCACGCCGACCTTCACTCCGAGATCGCGCAGCAGGCGGAGCGCCGCCAGGGATTTTACGAACGCACCGCTTTTCCGCCGGAAGCGATCGTGGGTTTCCTGCAGTCCGTCGAGGCTGATGCCGACGTAATCGAAGCCGGTGCGTGCGATCCGCTCGGCCACCGGCGCGTCGATCAGCGTGCCGTTGGTCGAGAGCGCGGTGTAGAAGCCGAGCGCCTTGGACCGCTCGGCGATCTCGAACAGGTCCTTGCGGATGAGCGGCTCGCCGCCCGAGAGGATGAGCGCCGGTACGCCGAAGCGCCTGAGATCATCGATCACGCCGAGCACCTCGGCGGTCGAGAGCTCGCCCGGGAAGTCGATGTCGGCCGAGATCGAATAGCAATGCAGGCACGTGAGGTTGCAGCGCCGCACCAGGTTCCAGATCACGACCGGCCCCGGCGCATCGCGGCGCGGCCCGACCGCGGTGGGATGCAGGATCTCGTTCATGAAGCGCGAGATGCGGAACATGTCAGGCGAGCCTCAGGCCGGTCTTCTTCAGGATGCGCACGCTGTAGAGCACGTCGCTCGCCCGGCAGGCGGGACCGAGCAGGCGGCGGATCTCGGCGATCGGCCGCTCGGTCTCGGCGCGGCTGCGGCCGTGCACCATGGCGAACAGGTTGTAGGGCCAGTCCGGCAGGCGGCGCGGCCGGCGGTAGCAATGAGTGACGAAGGGCAGGGCGCCGACCGCGCGGCCGAGCGCCGCGACGTCACCGTCGGCAACATCCCACACCGACATCGCGTTGGCCGTGTAGCCGAGCGCGTAGTGGTTCGGCACTGCGCCGACGCGGCGGATGCGGCCGTCCTCGAGCATGCGCGCCAGGTGCTCGAGCAACTGCTCCTGCGAGATGCCGATCGCTTGCGCGACCTCGCGATAGGGCTGCTCGGCGAGCGGCAGCCCCGACTGCGTGGCTCTCACGATGGCGCGCTCGATCGGCGTCATGCGCTGAGGCGCAGCTCCACGAAGTATTCCTCCTCGCGCGGCAGGTCGAGCACCGGGTAGCCCGTCTCGCGCTCGATCGCCGCGATCGTCGCGTGGATCGCCGCCGGCGTATCGGTCGCGAGGACGAACCACAGGTTGTAGCGATGGGTCCGCTCGTAGTTGTGCGCGACCTCCGGGTGTGCGTTCACCAGCGCGGCTACGCGCTCGAAATCGGCCGCGGGCACGCTCATCGCGCAGAGCGAGAACGCGCCGCCCAGGCGTTCCGCGTCGTACATCGGCCCGAAGCGGGTCAGAATGTTGCTCGCCAGGAGAGCGCGCACGCGGTCGATCAGCTCCGCTTCGCTCAGGTCGAGCAAGCCCGCGGCGTCGGCGAACGGCCGCTGCGAAAGCGGGAAGCCCCACTGCAGGCCGTTCACTATGCGCCGGTCGATGTCATCCATAGCTTGCGGCGCGCTGGCTGAAGCAGCGCGTGCCGAAGAGCACGGCGCTCGGGAATTCGCGCGCGCCATGCGCCGCCGAGAGGCGTTCGACCTCGGACTGCACGCGCAGGCGCTCTCGCCCATGCACCATGCAATAGACGTTGTAGGGCCACTCCGGCAGGGAACGCGCGCGCCGGTAGCACAGCGTGACCGCCGGATCGCGCGCCAGGCGACGGCCGAGCCCGCTCGCCTGCTCGTCCGGGACATCCCACACGACCATGGCGTTGGCGCGATAGCCGAGGCGCCGGTGCCGGACTACGGCGCCGATGCGGCGGATACGGCCGTCGGCGAGCATTCCTTGCAGCAGCGAGACGGCTTCGCCTTCTGCCAGGCCCGCCTTGCGCTCGACCTCGGCGTAGGGCGCGGCGACGAGCGGCAGGCCGCGCACCGTCTGCCGGACGAGGGCCTGCTCGGCCGCGCTGGCCGGAGGGAATGGCCGTTGCGAAGGCATGTCGCGCGGCGCCGCATGGCTCTCGAGGTCGAAGCCGAGATCGATATGGAACTCTTCCAGCAGCGGCAGGCGCAGCACGCGCAGGCCGCTCGCGCGCTCGATGCCCAAGACGCTGCGTTGCACCTGTGCGTCGGTCGCGCCGGTGACGACGAACCAGAGGTTGTAGCGATGCTCGCGCTCGTAGTTGTGGTTGACGCCCGGCGCGCGCGACACGAGCGCCGCGACCGACTCGAGGCGCTCGGCCGGCACGGCCATCGCCGCGAGCAGGCTCGCGCCCACCGCGTTCGGGCGGAAGACAGGCCCGATGCGGTCGATCACGCCCTCGGCGATCAGCTTGCCGTACTTGTCGAGCACCTCGGCCTCCGAGAGCCGCGCGAGTACGGCGATGCGCGCGAAGGGCCGCTCGTCGAGCGGAAAGCCGCGCTGCCAGGGATTGACCAGCGCCAAGTCCGCGGCGTCGAGCATCAGAACCCGGTCATCCCGGCGCGCGCGGCGAGGAAGATGCCGCTCGGCTTCTCCGCGCGCAGCCGCGCCAGCTCGGCGAAGCTCGCGGTGTCGTAGACCACCACAGCGTCGTCGTCGCGCGAGGAAACCCACACCTGCTCGCCGCGCGGCGTGAACTCCAAGTGCAGCACCGCGCGGCCCGGCCGCAGCTCCTTCGCGACCTGCATGCGCTCGACGTCTATGACCTGCACGGTGTCGTAGTCGGGAATCGCGAAGGTCACCCACACTTGACGTCCGCCCGGCTGCGCCACCGCGAACACCGGCTGGCCGCGCACTGCGATGCGGGCCGTTTCGGTCCAGGTGACGCGGTCGACCACGAGCAGCTCGTGCCGGCCGACGGCCGGAAGAAAGAGATAGCGCCCGGCGGCCGCCCAGCCGCGAAGATGCGGCATCTTGTAGACCGGCAGCGCCTCCTCGCCGCGCCCGTAGCCCTGCAGGATCCGGCGCGCGCCCTTCTCCGGGTGCCAAAGATCGACCAGCGCCAGCCCGTCCTCGCCGTAGAGGCCGGCGATGTAGTAGCGGCCGTCGGGCGTGATCAGCCCGTCGTAAGGCTGTCTTCCGACGTTCTTCAGCTTCTCGACGCGCGGCGCGCGCGGGTCCGACGCATCGGCGATCCAGATCTCGCCCGCCTCGAACAGGCTGAAGACGAAGCGGTTGCCCGGCGCATCGGCAATGCCCACTACCTTGGCGCCGCTCGGCACCTCGGAAAGCATCTCGAGCGTGGCGGCGTCGAAGATGCGGATGCCGCCCGGCTCGTAATTCGCCACTGCAACCAGCCGGCCGTCCTGCGAGATCGCCCCGCCGATCGCGTTGCCCGACTGGATGACCCGCTTCTCGACCCGCGCGCGCAGCAGGTCGAGCTTGGTCAGGCCGCCGTCGCGCCCGAATACGTACGCATAGCGTGCATCGCGCGAGAACACCACCGAGGCGTGCGAAAGGTCGCCCAGGCCCTCCACCTGGGCAAGCGTCGAGCGGTAGGTCGTCTCGACCAGCACCACGCGGCCGCTCGAGCGCTCGATCACCACGCCCAGGTCCGCGGTGCCGCGCGGCTGCGGGACGGCGCAGCCGAGAAAGAGAACCGGCAAAAGGATGAAAAATCGGCTCACTTCGGGAATCCCTGCTTCAGCTGCTCGGCGATCCAGAGCGCTTCGGACTCGCTGAGGAAGCGCGCCCAGGGCGGCATGGCGGTGCCGCGTCGCCCCGCCAGGATTACGTAGCCGAGCTGCCCGGCTTCCTTGCCGGCGAGCGCGCCGGGCTCGAGCGACGGTCCGAGGCCGCCTTTCAGCGTATAGCCGTGGCAGGCGCCGCAGTCCTGGCGCACGAGGTTGACGAGCTCCGCCCGGCGCGGCGCCGCGGGCTCAGGGGCTGCCGCACCCGCCCCCAGCTCGGGAGCCACCAGAAGAGCGGCGAGCAGCAGCGGCGCAGGGCGCATGGCGAAGAAGCTTGCCGCAGGTGGGATGGAAGGATTTAACCTACGTCAATCTTCATTCCGCCGCCGTCCCGCAAGATTCCGCCGATGCCCGGCTCGCCGACTGCCGATCGCGCCTACCTCGCCGCCTTCCTCGACCTGCGCGGCAAGCCCGGCCTCGTGGCGGGCGGCGGCGCGGTTGCCGCGCTCAAGGTCGAGACGCTTCTGCGCTCGGGCGTGCGCATCACCGTGGTCGCGCCCGAGCTCTGCCCACGTCTCTCGGAGCTCACGGTGCTCGGCGCGATCCGCCACGAGCCGCGGCGCTTCCAGCCCGGCGACCTGGTCGGCGCCGAGGTGGCGATCGCGGCCACCGACGATCCCTCGGTCAACGAAGCCGTGGCGAACGGCGCGCGCTCGCTGCGCATTCCCGTGAACGTGGCCGACAACGCCGCGCTCTCGAGCTTCATCCTGCCTTCGCTCGTCGACCGGCCGCCGGTGCAGATCGCCATCTCCACCGAAGGATCGTCCCCGGTGCTCGCACGCAAGCTGCGCACGATGCTCGAAGCAGCCGTGCCCGCGGGCATAGGGCGCCTCGCCGCCTTCATCGGCCGTTTTCGCGCGAAGTCCAAGGAGCGCCATCCCGATCCCGAGGCGCGCCGGCGCTTCTGGGAAGAGGTCCTCGACGGGCCGATTGCCGACATGGTGCTTTCGGGCAACGAAGCTGCAGCTTCCCGGGTTCTGGAAAAGAAATTTGCCGATGATGGCGCAACGATGGGCTTCGTCAGCCTCGTCGGCGCCGGGCCGGGCGACCCCGAGCTGCTAACGCTGCGCGCGCTGCGCGTCATGCAGAGCGCGAGCGTGGTGCTCTACGACAAGCTGGTGTCGCCGGCGCTCGTGGACCTCGTGCGGCGCGACGCCGAGCGCATCTACGTCGGCAAGGAGCGGGACAACCATGCGCTGTCGCAGGGCGAGATCAACCGGCTGATGGTGCGCCTCGCGCGCGAGGGCAAGCGCGTCGTGCGGCTGAAGGGCGGCGACCCGTTCATCTTCGGCCGCGGCGGCGAGGAGATCGAGGCGCTCGCCGCGCAGCAGATTGCCTTCGAGGTCGTGCCGGGCGTCACCGCCGCGGCCGGCGCGGCGGCGTACGCCGGCATTCCGCTCACGCATCGCGATTGCGCCGATGCGTGCGTATTCGTCACCGGGCACCTGAAGGACGGCGCGGCGCACATCGACCTCGACGGGCTCGCGCGGCCGCGCCAGACGATCGTCGTCTACATGGGCGTGGGCGCGCTGGCGCAGATCTGCGCGCGCCTCGTCGAGCGCGGCGTCGCGCCGACGATGCCCTGCGCGCTCGTCGAGAAAGCGACCCTTGTCGAGCAGCGTGTCGTCGTCTCGACTCTCAAAGATATCCCTTCGCTCGCCTTGGCCGAGGCGATCCGCCCGCCGGCGCTGCTCATCGTCGGCGAGGTGGTGCGTCTGCGTTCGCGGCTCGCCTGGTTCGGCGCCGAGAAAAGGGGTCAGGACCCTTTTCTCACTCCTGCAGCGCGTGCCGAAAAAGGTTCCTGACCCCTTTTCCGTCGAGCACGATGCGCGCGCGCTCGCCGTGGTGGGCGAGCGCCTGCGAGAGGCGCTCGAGCTCCCGCCCGGCGGCGGCTTCGACGGCCAGGACGACCCGGGCATGCGAGCGCTCGAGCACCGAGCGAAGCGAGCGCGCGAGCGTGCGCACGAGGCGCCGGTCGAGCCGTCCGGTGATTCTGACGAGCAGCTGCCCGCCGCGCAGCTTGAGCTGCACTGCGTGCCGCCTGCGCCAGCGAACGAGCGCCGCACGCAGCGCGTCGAATGCGAGCTCCGCCGTCAGCGACGCTCGGCTCGTGTCCCTGAACAGGGTTCGCTGCGCATAGCTCTTCATGGCGAGCGCCGCGATCCAGTCGTTCACGGCGAGCGGCAGCAGGTGCGGCCGGCCGAAGGGCAGGCTGCGCAGGAAGTGCCAGGCGCGCACCGGTCCGCCCGGCGCGATGCCGTGCCAGAGCAGCCGCCACACGATCGCCGCCGCTTCCAGGAACGCTTCCCTGCGGGTGGAGGGCGGAGCGCCGAAGTGCGCGAGCTTGTTCCTGATGCGCTCGGCGATCGCGTGGTCGGAGAGAAGTCTTGCATACAGCCGCCGGTAGCCGGCGCTCATCTCGGCGGCGGTCATGTTCTTCGGCACGACATTGCTGCGCCCGCGCGTGTTGTCGCCGTGCGCCGCCCCCGGGACGAGCCGTCCCTCTTTCTTCAGCCGCTCGAAGAGCGGCGTCCTGGGCAGCGCGGTGAGCAGGCCGACCATCGCCACCATGATCCCGGACTCGCTTATGAAGCGGCGCTGCACGTCGAATGCCCGCGGCGTGTCGCGGTCGAAGCCGACGATGAAGCCGGCGAGAATGTCGATTCCGGCGCCGTGGATGCGCCGTACCGCGCCCAGCATGTCGCCCGCCAGGTTCTGCGTCTTCGCCGCCTCGCGCAGCGTCTGCGGGTCGGGCGTCTCCAGGCCGAGGAACGCCCATTCGAAGCCGGCGGCGCGGAACAGCTCGAGCAGCTCCGGATCGTCGGCCAGATTCAGCGATGCCTCCGTGCCGAAGCGCATGCACTGCCCGTGGCGCGCCTGGTAAGCGGCGAGAAAGCGCAGCGTCTCCTTCGCGCTTGCCTTGTTGCCGATGAAGTTGTCGTCGACGAAGAACACCTTGCGCGCGCCCCGGCTGCGCAGCGCGTCGAGCTCGCGCTCGATCGCGGCCACCGGCTTGTAGCGCGGCTTGCGGCCGAACATGACGATGATGTCGCAGAAGTCGCAGCGGAACGGGCAGCCGCGCGAGAGCTGGATCGTCGCCGTGGCATAGCGCTCGAGCTTCAGCAGATCGAAGCGCGGCGTCGGCGAGTCCTCCAGCGCCACGTTGCCCGTTTCCCGGTAGATGCGCTGAAAGGAACCCGCTGCGAAGTCGGCGCAGAAGCGCGGCCAGACGTATTCGGCCTCGCCGGCGATCACGGCGTCGGCGATGTCGAGGTACTCCTCCGGGCAGAGCGAGGCGTAGCTGCCGCCGGCGACGACCGGATAGCCGGCCGCGCGGTAGTAGCGCAGCAGCTCCTTCTGCCGCGGCGACTGCACGCCCATGCCGCCGATGCCGATCAGGTCGGCGCGCGGCCTGAGCGGCAGCGGCTCGACGTTCTCGTCCACGATGCCGACGCTCCAGTCCGGCGGACAGAGCGCGGCCAGCGTGGCGAGCCCGAGCGGCGGGTTGAGCGCCCGCTTGCCGCGCAGCACGCGCTCGAGCGCCCAGCGGAAGCTCCAGAAGGAATCCGGCTGCGCCGGATTGATGAGTAACAGCCGCAAGCTGCGCCACGCTACCCGCGGCAGCGGCAATTTGCTTGACACACATCAAGATTCCCGGCGCGCCGCGACGTTCGAATGTCAGCATGGATAAAGGCGAGGTCGAGCAGGCGCTGAAGACGGTCGAGGACCCGGAAGCCGGCATGAATGTCGTGGACCTGGGCCTCGTGTACGCCATCGAGGTCGAGGAGCGCAGGGTGTACATCGCCATGACCATGACTTCGCCTGCCTGTCCGGCGGCGTCCTATCTCGTCGACGAGGCCGCGGCCGCGGTGCGCGACATCGCGCCCGAAGGCGTCGCCGTGCAGGTCGACCTGGTCTGGGATCCGCCGTGGACCCCGGAGCGCATGAGCGAGGCGGCGCAGAAGAGGTTCGGCTGGAGCTAGTGCCGCCGCGCCGCCGGGCGCCGCTGCTCGTCCTCGGCTTCCTTTCGCTCGCTTTCGGCGTTGCGGGGGGCCTTGCGCGCCTTACGCCGTCGCTGCACGTCCCGGCGCAGGCGATCGCCTGGCACGGCGCGCTGATGGTGTCGGGGTTCCTCGGCACGGTGATCTCGCTCGAGCGCGCGGTGGCGCTCGGGCGGTTGTGGGCCTACGCCGCGCCGCTCTTGGCCGGGCTCGGCGCGGTTCTGGTCCTTGCCGGCGCGCCGGGCGCGGGCTTCTCTCTGATGCTCGGCGCAGCCGCCATGCTCTGCGCAGCGAACGCGCTCGTGCTACTGCGCCAGCCTTCGCTCGAGACGGCGCTGCTGCTCGGCGGAGCGCTGGCGTGGCTCGCGGGCAACGTCGTCATGCTGCACGGCGACGGCACCCCGTGGTGGATCGCCTTCTTCGTGCTCACCATCGGCGGCGAGCGGCTCGAGTTCTCCCGCTATGCGAAGCGGCCGGCCTGGACGCGCCCGGTATTCGCGTTGCTCGCGCTGCTGCTCTTCTTGCTCCCGTTCGTGCCGCAGATCCTCGGCGCGACGCTCGTCCTGCTGGCGTTGTGGCTCGCCGCGTACGACCTTGCGCGCCTTACGGTCCGTCAGGCCGCGCTGCCGCGCTTCATCGCCGTCTGCCTGCTCGCCGGCTATGTCTGGCTCTTCGTGGCGGGAGCGATTCTCCTCTTCCACGGACCGCGCGACGCCGCGCTGCACGCAATCTTCCTCGGCTTCGTGTTTTCCATGATCTTCGGCCATGCCCCGGTGATCCTCCCCGCCGTGCTGCGCGTGCGCTTTTCCTACCACCCGGTGCTCTACCTGCCGCTCGCATTGCTGCACGCCTCGGTTGCCGTGCGCGTCTGCGGCGCGAGCGTGATCGGCGCGTGGAGCAATGCGCTGGCGATCGCGGTCTTTATCATCTGCGCGGCATCCCGGGTGCATCGCAACACTTGATCTATCTCAAAGGCGTGCCGCGGCCGTCGGGTACGGTCGCTCAATGAGCAAATCCGGCGGCACAGTGCTTTTCGACGGGGTGCAGGCGCGCAAGGGCTACGCGCTGAACAAGATGTGCTTCTCGTTCAACAGCGCGCAGAACCGCGCGGAGTTCCTGTTCGACGAGCAGGCCTACTGCCGCAAGTTCGGGCTGAACGAGGCGCAGCGCGCCGCGATCGCGCATCGCAACGTGGCCGAGCTCCTCGCGGCCGGCGGCAACATCTACTACCTCGCCAAGTTCGCCGGCATCTTCGGCCTCGACGTACAGGACATCGGCGCGCAGCAGACCGGCATGACGAAGGACGAGTTCAAGGCGAAGCTCGCCGGCGCGGGACGCTGACCCATGGCTATCGTCGTCGGCGCCATCACCACCTCTCATGTTCCGGCGATCGGCGGCGCGATCGCCCGGAAGCGCCAGGACGATCCGTACTGGAAGCCCTTCTTCGGCGCGTTCGCCAAGGCGCGCGAATGGCTCGCCGCCGCGCAGCCCGACGCGGTGGTCGTCGTCTACAACGACCATGGGCTGCAGTTCTTCCTCGACAAGATGCCGACCTTCGCGCTCGGCGCCGCCGACGAGTACCGCAATGCCGACGAGGGCTGGGGATTGCCGACCCTCGCGCCGTTCCGCGGCGACGCGGCGTTCTCGTGGCACCTCATCGAATCGCTGGTCGCCGACGAGTTCGACATCACGAGCTGCCAGGAGGTGCTGGTCGACCACGCGTTCACCGTGCCGCTGCAGCTTCTCTGGCCGCAGGGCTGCGCGCTGCCGACCGTCCCGGTGATGGTGAACACCGTGCAGCATCCGCTGCCGTCGCCCGCGCGCTGCCTGAAGTTCGGCGCCGCACTCGGCCGCGCCATCGCTTCGTGGCCGGCCAGAATGCGCGTGCTCGTGCTCGGCACCGGCGGGCTCTCGCACCAGCTCGAGGGCTCGCGCGCCGGCTTCATCAACCCGGAATTCGACCGCCTGTGCATGGCGAAGATCGTCACCGAGCCCGAGGCGCTCGGCGGCTACTCGATCCGCGAGCTGGTCGAGCTCGCCGGCACGCAGGGCACGGAGCTCCTCAACTGGCTCGTGGCGCGCGCCGCGCTCGGCGGGCGGGTGTCGAAGATCCACGGCAACTACCACATTCCCATCTCCAACACCGCCTCGGGAATGATGGTGCTCGAGAATTCCATATAGCGGGAGCCATGCTCGGACTGCCGGTGCGCGACATGCTGGAGACGCGCAAGCTGATCGCCGCGGGACCGGAGGCGACTGTGCGCGACGCCGCCCGCAGCATGGGTGAGGCGAACGTGGGCGCGATCCTCGTCGTGGAAGCGGGCCGCCTGGTCGGCATCTTCACCGAGCGCGACGCGCTCGTGCGCGTGATCGCCTGCGGCCGCGACCCGGCGCTCGTGCGGCTGCGCGAAGTCATGACCGCCGACCCGACCACCGTCGATCCGAACGAGAGCTTCGGCTACGCGCTGCTCCTGATGTACGAGCACGGCTTCCGCCACCTGCCGGTGGTGGACGAGGGGCGGCCGATCGGCGTCCTTTCGGCGCGCCACGCGCTCGATCCCGATCTCGAGGAATTCGCCGCGGAAGCCGAGCGGCGCAAGGCAATCAAGCGACGCGCGTGACGAGCGGGGTCGCCGTGATGCTCCCGCTCGGCTAGCCGTGCATCGTCAGGCCGCCCGAGACCGATAGCACCTGGCCGGTGATGAAGGCCGCATCGTCGCTCGCGAAGAAGGCGACCGCGCCGGGCAGGTCGTCGGGCTTGCCGAGGCGGCCCATCGGAATCGAGCGCCGATAGGCCTCGCGCAGCTTCTCCGGGTTGCCCGCGCCGAGCATGAACTGCTCCAGCATGCCCGTCTCCGTGAGTCCCGGGCAGACCACGTTCAGCTGGATGTTCTTGCCGGCCATCTCGCGCGCGAGGGTCTTGGTGAGGGCGATGAGGCCGCCCTTGCAGGCCGAATAGGGCGCCTCTCCCGAGGAGCCGACGCGCCCGGCATCCGAGGCGATGGTGACCACCCTGCCGCGCCCGCGCTCGACCATCCCGGGCAGCACGCAGTGCAGCAGGTTCATCGCGCCGACCAGGTTGATCGACAGGATCTTCTGCCAGAACGCCGGGTCGGTCTTGAGGAACGGGCGGAACATGTCCCAGCCGGCGTTGTTGACGAGGATGTCCACCGGGCCGGCCGCCGCGACGGCTTTCTTCACCGCCTCGTAGTCCGTGATGTCGAGCGGCGGATCGCCCTTCAGGTCGAGCACCGTCACGCGCACGTCTTCCTCCTTGAAGCGCTGCACGATCGCCGCGCCGATGCCCGCTGCGCCGCCGGTGACGATGGCGCTCTTGCCTTTCAAGCCTCGCATGTCTCACTCCTCCGGGATCACGGCGGTCGCCTCGAGCTCGATCTTACCGGGCGAATCGAGCAGGTCCGAGACGAAGATCAGGCTCATCGCCGGATAATGCCGGCCCATGAGCCTGCGCCAGATGCGGCCGAGCTCCGCGCGCGCCGCGAGGTAGGCTGGCTTGTCGCAGCAGTACGCCGTCATCCGGCAGACGTGGCTCGGCTTCGCCCCGGCTTCGGCCAGCACGCCGAGCACGTTGCGCAGCGCCTGCTCGAACTGCGGCGCGAGCGCTTCGGAATGAAACACCTGCTCGGCGTCCCAGCCGACCTGGCCGGCGACGAACACGACCGTGCCCGAGGCGGCGATGCCGTTGGCATAGCCGATCGGCGCCTTCCATCCGCGCGGCTGCAGCATTCTCATTCGCTGATTCGCGGCGGATCGGGGTCCTCGTCCCAGCCCTGCGGCGGCCGCGGTACGCGGCTCATCCACTCGCGCACCAGCCGAACGTGCTCCTCTTCCTCGGCCGCGAGCTCCTTCGCCGCCTCGCGCACCTCGCGCGGCGCGCTGCCCGCGGCGAGGGTCTCGTAGTACCTCTTGGCATCGAGCTCGCAGCGCAGCGCGATCTCGAGCGCGTGCCAGGGATGCATGAGGTAGTGGAGCGAGTCGGCGGGCGCCGTCTCCGGGCCCTCGCCGCCTTCCCACGCGTACGCAGGCGGCAGCACGGGCACGCTCGGCCAGCGCATCTCGGCAAGGATGCGCTGCGCATGGAGCGCCTCGATCCTGGAGAGCTTGCGGAACAGCTCGGCAACCTCGCGGTTGTTGTGCGTCTCGAGCTGCTCGGCGAACTGCGCGTAGCGCTCGGTCGCCTCGAGCTCGATCGCGTAGGCGCGCGACATGAACGCCTCGTACTCCGGCGAGCCTGCTTTCATAGGAGAAAACCCTTCTCGAGTTCGGTCACGGCGCGCTGCGCCTCGCCCTTGCCGGTGGCGAAAGGCGCCCGATTGCCCTTGTAGAGCACGCCGATGTTGAAGCCGTCGTCGGTCATGATCCGGCGCGCGGCACGCGCCGGATCGTCGGTCGGCGCGACCGGCGCCGCATGCGCCTGCTCCTTCCAGCCGCGCTGCTCGGGCCGGAAGGTGACGCACGGCGAGAGCACCTCGACGAAGGAGAAGCCGGGGTGTCGCACCGCCTCGGCGAGCAGCGCCGCGCAGCCGTTCGGGTCGCCGGAGAAGGCGCGCGCGACGAAGTTGGCGCCCGAGGCGAGCGCGATGACGAGCGGATGGAACTCGCGCACGCCGGTGCCGCGCGGCGCCAGCTTCGAGCACCAGTCGGGCTCGGTGGTGGGCGAGGGCTGGCCCTTCGTCATGCCGTACACGTGGTTGTCCATCACGATGTAGGTCAGGTCGACATTGCGCCGGCACGCGTGCAGGAAATGGTTGCCGCCGATCGAGTATCCGTCGCCGTCGCCGCTCGCGACGAGCACGGTGAGCTCGGGGCGCGCCACCTTGAGGCCGGTCGCCGCCGGGAGCGCCCGCCCGTGGACGCCGTGGAAGCCGTAGCAGGTCGTGTACGCCGGGATGCGCGACGAGCAGCCGATGCCGGACACGAGGGCAACGTTCTCGGGCCTGAGCTCCAGCATCGCCAGGGCCTTGGTGATGGCCGAGAGCACCGAATAGTCGCCGCAGCCCGGGCACCACACGGGCTTGTAGTCCGACTTGAAGTCCTTGGCCTGCAGCAGCGGCGCGGTCAGCGGGGCGTTCATGACGCAAGCTCGCGCGCGATCTCTTCCGGACGAAAAGGCAGCGGCCCGGGACGGCGCAGGCTCTTCACCTGCGCCGGCAGCTCGTACTCGCTCTTCAGGTAGCGCAGGAACTGCCCGCCGTGGTTCTGCTCGACGACGAGCACGCGCTGCACGCCTTGCAGCGCGCGCTTCAGCCGCTCGGGCTGCGCGGGAGCGAGCAGGCGCAGCGATATCAGCTTTCCTTTTCCGGCGATCCTCGCCAGGGCTTCGCGCGCCGGCCCGGTGCACGAGCCGAAGGTGATCAGCGCCGTGTCGCCTTCGCCTTCGATCGACGCCCAGGCATCCCCGGGATCGACGCTCTCGAGCTTGCGCGCGCGCTTCTCCATCTGCGCGAGGTGGTCGCCCGCCTGCGAGGACGGCGTGCCGCGCTCGTTGTGCTCGAGGCCGTCGGCGGTGTACTGGCAGCCCGGCGTGCCGGGAATCGCCATCGGCGAGACGCCGCTCGGCGTAATGGCATAGCGCTTGTACGGGCCATTCGCTTGCGCGATTTCCCGGGAGAAATTGGTCTCGCGAAGCAGCGGCGAATCGATGACCGCCCGCGCCTGGCCGAAGTACTGGTCGGAGAGCACGATCGCCGGCAGCTGCAGCGATTCGGCGAGGCCGACCGCCCATTGCGTCGCGGCGATGCAGTCGGCGAGCGAGTTGGGCGCGATCACCACGTGCGGCGCGTCGCCGTGCATGCCATAGAGGGCGATGTTCAGGTCGGCCTGCTCGCTCTTGGTCGCAATGCCGGTCGAGGGGCCGGTGCGCATCACGTCGACGACGACGACCGGCACCTCGGCGCCGACGGCCAGGCCGAGCGCCTCGATCATCAGCGACAGGCCCGGTCCGGAGGTCGCGGTGAGCGCCGGAACGCCGCCGAACGAGGCGCCGAGCGCCATGTTGATCGAGGCGAGCTCGTCCTCCGCCTGCACCAGCGTGCCGCCGACTTTGGCGAGCGCCGGCGCGAGCCATTCGAGGAGCTCGGTCGCCGGGGTGATCGGATACGCGGCGACGAAGCGCACGCCGCCGCGCAGCGCGCCCAAGCCGGCCGCCTCGTTGCCGGTGATCAGCCAGCGCGCGGACGTGGGCGGCGGCGCCGCCAGGCGGAAATCTGCCGAGAGCGCGCTGCCGTGTGAAAGGCCGAGGCGCGCGGCGGCAATCGCGGCTTCGAGGCCTTTCTTCATCGATTTGCGCGCCGCCGATTCCACGGCGGCGAGCGGCAGGCCCATCATCCCGGCAAGCACGCCGAGCGCTACCGAGTTGGGCCACGCGCCCGGGGTCTCGGCCGCGATCTTCTTGAACGGAACCGGAAGGTAGCGTGCGCCGGTGTGGGTGAAAACCTCGGGCGGCGCGCCGTGCGCAGGATCGCCGACGAGTACGCTGGCCGGGCCGAGCGGGATCTCGGCGGCGAAGCGGCCGAGGTTCTGCCAGTCGATCGCCGCGAGCACGTAGTAGCGGTCCTCCTGCGCGTCGGTGGCGAAGTCCGCCACGCGCAGCAGCGCCGCCGCCTCGCCGCCGCGGATCTGCGGTCCGCTGGTGCGCGTCATGAGGCCGTAGTAGCCGGCGGCCGCGGCGGCTTCGAGCAGCATGTTGCCGGCGGTCATGACGCCGGCGCCGCCCGAGCCGGCTAGCGCTACCGAGACGGAATTGGCCATGCCCGCCAATTTGGCTGATCCGCGCGGTCGATCCTTGAGACAGATCAAGTCCGGGGTCGGTGCGCGGGCGTATTTATGCCAAATCGGTATTCGAATGCTTATTTGAGAGGAGTGAAGGCGATGGCCGCCCCCGAGACGCGTTTCCTGAGAAGCCACGACCTGGCCGAGATCTCGGCGCCGGGACTGAGGATCGAGCGGCGCGCGGCGCGCACGCCGGACGGAAAGGCGGCGCCGGGCCTCGCCAACACCTGGATCTGGCTCGACAACGAGGCGCAATACAACTCGTACACCACGGAGATGGTGAAGGGCCTGATCCTCGCCTTCCGCGCCGCGTCCAACGCGCGCGACGTGAACTGCGTGGTGTTCACCGGGGCGGGCGACAAGGCCTTCTGCACCGGCGGCAACACCAAGGAGTACGCCGAGTACTACGCCGGCCGGCCGCAGGAGTACCGGCAGTACATGCGGCTCTTCAACGACATGGTCTCGGCGATCCTCGCCTGCGACAAGCCGGTCATCTGCCGCGTGAACGGCATGCGCATCGGCGGCGGGCAGGAGCTCGGCATGGCGTGCGACTTCTCCGTGGCCCAGGACCTCGCGCGCTTCGGCCAGGCGGGGCCGAAGCACGGCTCGGCGCCGATCGGCGGCGCGACCGATTTCCTGCCGGTGGTGATCGGCGCGGAGCGCGCGATGGCCGCCTGCCTGCTGTGCGAGCCGTTCTCCGCGCACGAGGCGTACCACATGGGGATGATCAGCGACATCGCGCCGGCGCTGAAGGTGGACGCCAAGTACGTGCCGAATCCGCTGGTGCAGCTCGACCGCGTGTACGACGACTACGGGAAATTGATTTTCGGCAAGAGCAAGACGGGTGAAGCCCTGGCGAAGGGCAAGGAGCTCATGAAGCGGGGCACCGTGGACCTCGCCAAGCTCGACGAGGTGGTGGAGAGCCTCTGCGCCCGGATGCTGCTCACCTTCCCGGACTGCACCACCAAGACGGTCGAGGAGCTGAGGAAGCCCAAGCTCGAGGCGTGGAACCGCAACAAGGAGAACCACCGCGCCTGGCTCGCGCTCAACATGGTGACCGAGGCGCGCGCCGGCTTCACGGCGTTCAACGAGGGCACGAAGGACAGCCGCGAGGTCGACTTCGTCAAGCTGCGGCAGAAGATCGCCGCCGGCCAGCCGTGGGTCGGCTCGCTGCACGACGAGATCCAGCCGCGGAAATGAACGACTCGCCGCTCAAGGCGTGGCTCGAATGCGATGGAGCGCTGCTTCGCCTGCGCCTCGCGCGCCCGAAAGCGAACCTGATCGACGAGGCGATGATTGCCGCGCTGCGCGCGGCGTTTCTCGTGCATCGCGACAACGCCGGCCTGATCGCGGCGCTCGTCGACCACGAGGGGCCGCACTTTTCGTTCGGCGCGAGCGTCGAGGAGCACCTGCCGGCGCAGTGCGAGAAGATGCTGAAGGGCCTGCACGGCCTGCTCGCGCTGATGCTCGAGTGGCCGCGCCCGGTTCTCGCCGCGGCGCGCGGCCAGTGCCTGGGCGGCGGCCTGGAATTCGCACTCGCGGCAAGCCTGCTGTTCGCCTCGCCCGACGCAAGGCTCGGCCAGCCGGAGATGAAGCTCGGCGTGTTCGCGCCCGCCGCCTCGGTGCTGCTGCCGCTGCGCATCGGCCAGGCGCGCGCCGAGGACATGCTCTACTCGGGCCGCTCGATCGATGCGTCGACGGCGCTCGGCTGGGGGCTGGTCCACGAGGTCGCCGAGGATCCGGTCGCGGCGGCGCTGCGCTATTTCGAGGCGCACCTCATGCCGAAGAGCGCCGCCTCGCTCGCGCTTGCCGTGCGCGCGGCGCGCGAGCCGTTCGCCGAGCTCGCGCAGGCGCGGTTCGACACGGTCGAAGCGCTCTACCTCGAGAAGCTGATGGCGACGCGCGACGCCAACGAAGGCCTCGCCGCGTTCATCGAGAAACGCCAGCCGCGATGGGAGCACCGATGAGGAAAAAGGGGTCAGGACCCTTTTCCGTTATTCCGCGCAGCCTGCAGGAAAAGGGTCCTGACCCCTTTTTCCGCAAAGGACAACGATGAGCGTCCGGGACGTGGTCGCGCGCTGCCAGGCGCTCTTCGAGGACCTCGACTTCAACGCGGTCAAGCAGTGGAAGGCCGCGGCGCCGGGACGCAAGAGCATCGGCTACCTGCCGATCTACGTGCCGCGCGAGATCATCCACGCCGCCGGCATGCTGCCGGTCGGCATCTTCGGCGGCGGCGACCAGATCGAGGTGATCCAGGGCGACGCGTACTACCAGAGCTACATCTGCCGCATCCCGCGCTCCACGGTGGAGCTCGGGCTCACCGGCCGGCTCGATGTCCTCGACGGCATGCTCTTCCCCTCGATCTGCGACGTGATCCGCAACCTCTCGGGCATGTGGCAGATCCTGTTCAAGGACAAGTACGTCAAGTACTTCGACCTGCCGCAGAACTACGACGACGCGACCGGCGGCGCGTTCTACATCCACGAGATGCAGACGCTGCGTTCCGACCTCGAGCGCCTCGCAGGGCAGGAAATTTCCGATGCGGCGCTGAAGCGCTCGATCGCCGTGTACAACGAGAACCGCAGGGCGGTGCGCGAGCTCTACGCCTATCGCGCGCAGAAGCCCTGGCAGGCGCCGACCTCGGAGGTGTATCTCGTGCTGCGCGGAGGCTGCGTGCTGCCGCCGGAGGCGCATACGGCTCTCATAAGGGAGTACCTGGGCGAGACGGAGAAAGAAAAGCGGCCGCAGCGCGACAACGCGCGCGTGGTCCTCACCGGCTCCTTCTGCGAGCAGCCGCCGCTCGGGCTCATCAAGTCGATCGAGATGGCGGGCTGCTATGTGGTCGACGACGACTTCCAGCTCTGCCAGAGCATGCTGCTCGACGACGTTTCTCTCGAAAAGGAACCCCTCCAGGCCCTGTCGGAGGCGTTCCTCCACCGCTCGGCGCAAACCTCGTCCAAGTACGACGAGAAGAAGGAGAGCAAGGGCCAGCACCTGCTGCGCCAGGTGAAGACGCGCGGCGCCGAGGGCGTCATCTTCGCCGCCGCCTCGTTCTGCGACCCGGCGCTGCTCGAGCGGCCGATGCTGCTCGAGATCCTGGCGAAGCACAAGATTCCCTACACCGCCTTCAAGTACGCCGAGAACACCGGGCAGATGGCGCCGATCCGCGAGCAGACCGGCACCTTCGCCGACTCGATCAAGCTCTGGAGCGCCGCATGAGCACCGTGCCGCCGAAGAAGGAGAAGAAGGAAGTCGTCAAGGACGATTCCATGCTCCTGCAGAAGGAGCTGATCAGCCGCAACTACCACGAGCTCGCGGCCGCGCACCAGCAGGGCAAGAAGATCTCCGCCACGTTCGTGCCGGGCAACCTGAACGAGCTCCTGATGTGCTTCGACTTCGTGCGCCGGCTGCCCGAGACCGATGCGCTGCAGAACGGCCTGCGCAAGAAGTCCGGCAAGATGATCATGGACGCCGAGCGCGACGGCCATTCCGAGGACGTGTGCACGTATGTGAAGACCGACCTCGGCATGATGCT